>JAJAYJ010000155.1 GCA_026786275.1 Nocardioides sp.
CGGGGGGGGGGGGGGTGGCGCGCGCGCCCGGGGGGGGGGGGGGGGGCGCGCGGGTTGTGGGGGGGGGCGGCGGGGGGGGGCCGGCCACAGCCCCCACGCTCCAGCTCCTTCCAGGGCACGGCAGGGTTGTTCCAGCCCATCAGTGGCCCTGCCCTCTCGTTCGTCGCAAAGACGACCTCTCGCAGCGCGCCACTAGTCGTAACCTGCCTCGGCACGCCAGCCGTCGTCGCCGCACACCATCAGCCAGGCCCGGCCGTCGACGCCCACGAGCTGGAACCGGGAGGTCAGGCCCGCGCCGCCGGCCCACCAGGACTCATCCACCGGCCACGGGCCGGACCACGCGGTGACGGGCTGCCACGGGAGCGCGCCCTGCCCGGCACCGAACCGGAACCGGCAGGGCTCCCCGCTGACCGCGCCCCGCTCGCTCACCGTCACCGAGCGGGAGGTCCCGTCCAGCACCTCGGCGCAGACCGGGGTGGTGAACACCCGGGCGGGGCCGTGGACGGGGGTGGCGGGGGGCGGCGGGGCCCGGCCGGGCGCCGACGACGCCCCGATCTCGCGGCGCAAGCACGCCCGTCCCTCGGGCCGCGAGATCGACCGCCCCGCCTCGGTCACGCCCTACGCCGAGCTGCACTGCCACAGCCACTACAGCTTCCTGGACGGGGCCAGCTCCCCGGCCGAGCTGGTGGAGGAGGCGGTGCGCCTGGGTCTGCACGCCCTGGCCATCACCGATCACGACGGGTTCTACGGCGCCCCGATGCTGGCCGAGGCTGCGGCGGCGTACGACCTGCTGACCGTCTACGGCGCCGAGCTCTCCCTGGGACTGACCAAGCCGCAGAACGGCGAGCCCGACCCGGAGGGAGACCACCTGCTGGTGCTGGCCCGCGGGGTGGAGGGCTACCACCACCTGGCCTCGGCGATGACCGAGGCGCACCTGCGAGGCGACGAGAAGGGCCGACCCGTCTACGACCTCGACGAGCTCGCCGAGCGGGGCCGTGGCCAGTGGGTGGTGCTGACCGGGTGCCGCAAGGGCTCCGTGCGCCGGGCGCTGAGGACCCACGGCCCCCGGGCTGCGGCCGAGGAACTGGACCTGCTGACCCGACGCTTCGGGCTGGAGCACGTGGTGGTCGAGCTCTCACCGCACCCGGGGGCCGACGAGACCAACGACCTGCTGGGCGACCTGGCCGGGGTGCACGGCCTGCCCGTGGTCGCGACCGGCAACGTGCACCACGCCACGCCCGAGCGTCGTCGGCTGAGCGCGGCCATGGCCGCGGTGCGGGCCGGGCGCAGCCTGGCCGACATGGACGGGTGGCTCGACCTGGCCGGAGCGGCCCACCTGCGCAGTGGGGCCGAGGTCGCGCTCGCCCTGCCGCGCCACCCCGACGCCGTGCCACGCAGCGTGCAGCTGGCCCAGGAGCTGGCCTTCGACCTGCGCAAGGCCTCCCCGGCCCTGCCCAAGCACCGGGTGCCCGAGGGCCACACCGCCGACTCCTGGCTGCGCGAGCTGACCCTGCGGGGATTCGCCGAGCGGTACGCCGGCACCCCGCACGAGCAGGTGGCCCGGGAGCGGGTCGAGCACGAGCTCCGGGTGATCGCCGAGAAGGACTTCGCCGGGTACTTCGTGATCGTGCACGACATCGTCGACTTCGCGCGACAGCAGCGGATCCTGTGCCAGGGCCGCGGCTCCGCGGCCAGCTCGGCGGTCTGCTACGCGCTGGGCATCACCGCGGTCGACGCCGTCTTCTACCGGCTGCCCTTCGAGCGGTTCATCTCCGCCCACCGCGACGAGGAGCCCGACATCGACGTCGACTTCGACTCCGACCGACGCGAGGAGGTGATCCAGTGGGTCTACGACACCTACGGGCGCCGCAACGCCGCCCAGGTCGCCAACGTGATCTCCTACCGGCCCCGGATGGCCCTGCGCGATGCGGCCAAGGCGCTGGGCCACTCGCCGGGCCAGCAGGACGCCTGGTCCCAGCAGGTCGACGGCTGGCAGTCGGTGGTGACCGGCGACATGGGCGACGACAGCGCCCTCGACATCCCGGCTGCGGTGGTCGCGCTGGCCGAGCAGCTGCTGGGTGCACCCCGCCACCTCGGCATCCACTCCGGCGGCATGGTGCTGACCGAGCGGCCGATCGGTGAGGTCTGCCCGATCGAGCGGGCCCGGATGGAGCGGCGCACGGTGCTGCAGTGGGACAAGGACGCCTGTGAGTCGATGGGCCTGGTCAAGTTCGACCTGCTGGGTCTGGGGATGCTCGGCGCCCTGGACCACATGATGCGGCTGGTGCAGCAGCACCTGGGGGAGGAGTGGACGCTCGCCACGATGCCCAAGGAGGAGCCGGCCGTCTACGACATGCTGTGCCGGGCCGACTCCATCGGTGTCTTCCAGGTGGAGAGTCGGGCCCAGATCGGCACCCTGCCCCGGTTACGGCCCCGCGAGTTCTACGACCTGGCCATCGAGATCGCGCTGATCAGGCCTGGCCCGATCCAGGGCGGCGCGGTGCACCCGTTCGTCCGGCGGGCCACCGGGCTGGAGCCGGTGACCTACGACCACCCCGACCTGGTGCCGGTGCTGGAGCGGACCCGCGGCGTACCTCTCTTCCAGGAGCAGCTGATGGCGATGGCGGTCGCCCTGGGCGACTGCACCCGCGACGACGCCGACCTGCTGCGCCGGGCGATGGGCTCCAAACGGGGCGTCGAGCGGATCGAGAGCATCAAGGAGAAGCTGTACGCCGGCATGGCCCGGCGTGGTCTGGTGGGTGATCGGGCTGACTCGATCTACGTCAAGATCCTGTCCTTCGCCAACTTCGGCTTCGCCGAGTCCCACGCGCTGAGCTTTGCGCTGCTCGTCTACGCCAGTTCGTGGTTCAAGCTGCACTACCCTGCCGCGTTCCTGGCCGGGCTGCTGCGCAACCAGCCGATGGGCTTCTACTCCCCGCAGTCGCTGGTGGCCGACGCGAGGCGCCACGGCGTGGAGGTCCGGCGCCCCGACCTGGTGCACTCCGCGGCCCAGGCCGACCTGGAGGCCGTCTCGTCGACCGGGCCCGCGGGGGCTGCGGGGCTGCCCGGCTGCCTGCACCCCCGGTTCGAGCGCACCGACTGGGCCGCCGACACACCCGACCCGACCCTGACCCACCGCCGCGACGGACGGCTCGCCGTACGTCTGGGGCTGGACTCGGTACGCGGCATCGGGATCGACGTGGCCCGGCAGATCGTCGCGGCGCGTTCCCAGGCACCCTTCACCGACGTCACGGACCTGTCCCGGCGCGCCGGGCTGACCTCGGCCCAGATGGAGGCGCTGGCCACCGCGGGGGCCTTCGACTCGCTCGGCCTGGACCGTCGTCAAGCCCTGTGGAGCGCGGGCTTCGCGGAGAGCGCCGACCACGTGGCCGGCAGCACGCCCGCGCCCGCACCGCCCACGCTGCCGGCCATGAGCGAGGTCGAGGTCACCCTGGCCGACCTGTGGGCGACCCGCGTGTCCCCGCAGCGGCACCCGGTCGAGCACCTGCGCGACCAGCTGCGACAGGCGGGCATCCGCTCGATCGGGGACCTGCAGCGCTCGGAGTCGGGCCGCCGGATGCACGTCGCCGGCCTGATCACGCACCGGCAGCGACCAGGCACCGCCGGGGGAGTGACCTTCCTCAACCTGGAGGACGAGACCGGCATGCTCAACGTGATCTGCTCGGTGGGCGTGATGCGCGCGCACCGGCAGGCCGCCCGCAACCGGGTGGCCGTCGTGGTCCGCGGCATGCTGGAGCGCAACGAGGGTGCGGTCAACCTGGTCGCCGACCGGGTCCAGGCGCTCGACACCGTGGTGCCGGGGGCCGGTGCCGTGCTGCAGACGAGGCAGTCCTCGCGCGACTTCCGTTAGGAGCCAGCCTGATTCGGAGCCGCCCCGAGCCCTGAGGTACTGTTCCGATCGCTTGACCGGAGGTCTTCGGGCTGTGGCGCAGCTTGGTAGCGCACTTGACTGGGGGTCAAGGGGTCGCAGGTTCAAATCCTGTCAGCCCGACCGAAGAAAC
>JAJAYJ010000156.1 GCA_026786275.1 Nocardioides sp.
GGCACCGCGGGGCCGGTGGCCGTGACGTCGGGCAGCACGTGCTTGCCCTCGTTGCTGATCCAGTGGCAGGCACCGTCGGCCACCAGAGCGGTCATCAGCTCCTGGAAGCGGACCCGCTCCTCCTCCAGGAGGTAGGCGACGACCGCGCTGTGGAACACCACGACCGGGCCCTGCTCGGCGGCGTCCCGCACCAGGCGCGGCAGCAGCTCGAGCAGGTCGCCGCGGACCAGGTCGGGCGGCTCCGCGCGCGCGACCTCGACGGCCTGCTCGAGGTGTCGACGCCGGTCGTGCTGCTCGGGCCACACCAGCGTGCTCAACCACCGCATCGCGTCGTCGTCGGTGACCTCGAGCGGGTTCAGGTCGATCCCGCCGCGCCAGGCCACCCGGGGCGCGTCCCGAGGCAGCGGCGCCGCTCCGCCGACCAGGCAGTGCAGCGGTCCGACCCCCGCCCCGCCCAGCACGGGACCCCATGACGTCTCCCACGCGTAGCTCCACCGGTCGGGGTAGAGGCACAGCCCGGCGCTGGCACCCACCTCCAGCAGCGCGAGCGGCGCCCCGTCGTGGCCCGCGGCGACCTGCGCGAACGCCGGGACCAGCGTGGCCAGCCGGCCCACCTCGTTGGTCTGGGTGGCCCTGACCATGATTGTCTCGCGGATGCTGCCCTCGTCGCTCAGCAGCGCCTCACGCAGGGCGGCGTACGGACCGGGAGCGGGCACGCCGTGCCAGCGGGCCGCCGCGAAGACCAGATTGGGCTGCCGCTTCGGCACGGGCAGCTGCTCCAGCCAGGCCAGCACCTCAGGGTCGCCGGCCACACCGGTGGCCCACGCCTCGAGGGTGCGGGAGTCGCCGGCGGCGTACCTCGCGAAGTCGCGGTAGGCCTCGAGTGTCGGACCGTCGACGATCACCGGGTCACGAACCGGGTCACGAACCGGGCAGCGAGACGTAGGTCGTGTCGAGGTACTCCTCGATTCCCTCGAAGCCGCCCTCGCGTCCGAACCCGCTGGCCTTGACCCCACCGAAGGGCGCCGCGGGGTTCGACAGGATGCCGGTGTTGATGCCGACCATGCCGTAGGCCAGGCCCTCCGCGACCCGGATGGTGCGGGTCAGGTCGCGGGTGTAGACGTAGGACGCGAGGCCGTACTCGGTATCGTTGGCCATCGCCACGGCCTGCTCCTCGGTCTCGAACGTCGTGATCGGAGCGACCGGGCCGAAGATCTCCTCCCGGTTGATCTCGGCGTCCGCGGGCACGTCGGTGAGCACGGTCGGCGAGTAGAAGCTGCCCGGTCCGTCGGGGACGGTGCCCCCGGTCAGCAGTCGGGCCCCGGCGGCCACGGCCTCGTCGACAAGACCCGCGACGGAGGCCACTGCGGCGTCGTTGATGAGCGGGCCCACCTCGACACCCTCGTCCTGGCCGCGCCCGAGCCTCAGCGCACCCATCCTGGTGCTCAGCCGGGCGGCGAACTCCTCGGCGACCGAGGTGTGCACGAGGAACCGGTTGGCCGCGGTGCAGGCCTCGCCGATGTTGCGCATCTTGGCCACCATCGCGCCGTCGACCGCCGCGTCGATGTCGGCGTCCTCGAAGACCACGAACGGCGCGTTGCCACCGAGCTCCATGCTGACCCGCTGCAGGTGCTCGGAGGCCTGGCCGACCAGGCCTCGACCCACCCCGGTCGAGCCGGTGAAGCTGACCTTGCGGAGCCGGCTGTCCCCGATGACGGCCTTGCCGACCTCGCTGGCCTCGGTGGTGGTGACGATGTTGAGCACCCCGTCCGGCAGGCCCGCCTCGGCCAGGACGGCGGCCAGGGCCAGCATCGTCAGCGGGGTCTGGCCGGCGGGCTTGACCACCATCGTGCAGCCCGACGCGATCGCCGGGCCGATCTTGCGGGTGCCCATCGCGAGCGGGAAGTTCCAGGGTGTGATGAAGAAGCACGGGCCGACCGGCTTCTTCATGGTCAACAGCCGGCTGCCACCGGCGGGAGCCTGCATCCAGCGGCCGTGGATGCGCACGGCCTCCTCGGCGTACCAGCGCAGGAACTCGTTGCCGTAGGCGACCTCTCCCTTGGCCTCGGTGACCGTCTTTCCCATCTCGAGGCTCATCAGCAGCGCGAGGTCCTCGGCGCGCTCGGCGATCAGCGCGAAGGCGCCGCGCAGGATCTCGCCCCGCTCCCGCGGGGCGGTGGCGGCCCAGGCGGCCTGCGCGGCCACGGCC
>JAJAYJ010000157.1 GCA_026786275.1 Nocardioides sp.
GGGCCGAGCTGTTCCCCTGGGACGCGACGGTGGAGCGGATGCTGGCCGTGCACGCCGGCGGGCGCAGCGCCGTGCCCGCCAGCGCCTAGGGCTGACGGCTCGACACCCTCGTCCTGCCGCCTCAACCAGGCAGGTGACGGCCCGCCCAGGTCCAGGCGTACGCCGGGTCCTCGACGGCGGCTCCACCCTCGCCCAGCTCCAGGGGCGCGAAGGTGTCGACCATGACCGCCGACTCCTCGAAGGACTCGGCGCCCAGCGAGGCCTCGATCGCCGCGGGCTGCGGGCCGTGGGCGTGGCCCCCGGGGTGCCAGGAGATCGAGCCCAGCCCGATCCCGGAACCCTTGCGGGCCTCGTAGTCGCCGGCGACGTAGAACATCACCTCGTCGCTGTCGACGTTGGAGTGGAAGTAGGGCACCGGGACGGCCAGGGGGTGGTAGTCGACCTTGCGGGGCAGGAAGTTGCAGATCACGAACCGGTCACCCTCGAACACCTGGTGCACCGGCGGCGGCTGGTGCACCTTGCCGGTGATCGGCATGTAGTCCTCGGTGTTGAACGTGTAGGGGTACAGGCAGCCGTCCCAGCCGACCACGTCGAAGGGGTGCGTGGCGTAGGTCAGCACGGTGCCGACCACGCCGGCCGACGTGCGGTGCTTGACCAGCACCTCCACGTCGAGGGCCGCGGGGTCCTCGACGAGCAGCAGCTCGGTGGGCCCGTGCAGGTCGCGCTCGCAGTACGGCGCGTGCTCGAGCAGCTGGCCGTAGCGCGAGAGGTAGCGCCGGGGCGGGGCGATGTGGCTGTTGGCCTCGACGGCGTACAACCTCGAGATTTCGGCGGGCACCCAGCGGTGCGTGGTCGCCCGCGGCAGCAGCACATAGTCACCGGCCCGGTAGGGCAGCGGGCCGAACACGGTCTCCACGACCCCGGAGCCGGCCTCTACGAACACGCACTCGTCCCCGGTCGCGTTGCGGTAGAGGGCCGAGGCCGCCGTGCCCGTCACGACGTAGGAGATCCGTACGTCGGCGTTGCCGAGCACCAGGCGGCGGTCGGTGACGGCGTCGGGCCCGGTCTCCAGGTCGTGCAGCCGCAGGTGCCTCGGGGCCAGGGGGTGGTTCGCGGTCCGCGTCTGGTCGGGCAGCTCCCAGACCCGCGACGCGACGATCGCCGACGGCACCCCGCGGTGGTAGAGCAGCGAGGAGTCGGAGGAGAAGCCCTCCTCCCCCATCAGCTCCTCGAGGTAGAGCCGCCCCTCGGGGTCGCGGTGCTGGGTGTGTCGCTGTCGCGGGAGCTCACCGAGCGCTCGGTAGTACGCCATGACTGGCAGGCTAGCCCCGTGGTGACACCTGAGACATGGTCCCGCTTCGTCGACGACGCGAGCCCGCTGCCCGAAGGCCCGGTGCCGCGCCGGCCCTCACCGGCGGTGGGCGCCCGGGTGGTGCGCGAGGAGGACCTGCCCCGCCTGCTGGGGTACGCCGGCGACGTACGCGTCGTGCTCACCGGTGGGGCCGGGCAGGTGGCCGGGCCGAGCGGCTGGTGCGTGCGGCACGAGATCGAGCTGGTCGCCCTCGACACCACCGTGCGCGACCTCGACGACCCGGCCGGCAACGCCCGCCGCGTGGTCGCTGCGGTGCACGCGGCCCGCGCCAACGGCGACCTGCGGGACGACACGCTCGTGCACGTCCGGGTCGCCCACGACCTCACCGCGTCGTGGCTGGCCGCGGCCGACGTCCTCGCCGAGGCCGCGATGGTGGTCGTCCTCTCGCTCGACGCGGGTGATCCCGAGCCGTGGCTCGACGCCGCGATGGACCGCGAGCTGGAGGTCTCGCTCGTCGGTGGCACCGTCGAGCAGGCCGTGGCGGCGCTCGGCACCGCGGCCCGGCTGTGGGGTGAGCCCGGCGACCTGTCCCGCGGGCGCCGCTGGATCCGCTCCTGGGTGAGCACCGACGTGGACGCCGCTCTCGTGCACCTGGGTGAGCTATGAGTGACGGCTTCGGTCCCGACCACCTGCCCTACGGCGTGTTCTCGCGGGCCGGCGGCCCGCGGCGGGTGGGCGTCCGGCTGGGCGACGGCGTGATCGACCTGCACGCCGCGACCGGTCGCGACGACTTCGCGCAGCCCTGCCTCAACGCGTTCCTGGCTCGTGGCCCGCAGGTCTGGGCCGAGACCCGCGCCGAGGTGCTCGCACTGGCCCCGGAGGCGCCGACCGTGCCGGTCGCGGACCTCACGCTGTACCTGCCGTTCGAGGTCGCGGACTACGTCGACTTCTACGCCTCCGAGCACCACGCCACCACCGTGGGCCGGATCTTCCGGCCCGACGCGGCGGAGCCGCTGCCGCTCAACTGGCGCCACCTGCCGGTGGGCTACCACGGCCGCGCCGGCACCGTCGTGGTCTCGGGCACGCCCGTGGTGCGACCGTGCGGTCAGCGCCGTGACCCCGGGCAGGACGCCCCGACCTTCGGACCGACCCGGCGCCTGGACCTCGAGGCCGAGCTCGGCTACGTCGTGGGAGTCGGCTCGCGGCACGGGTCCGCGGTGCCGCACACCGCGCTGGCCGATCACGTGTTCGGCGTCGTCGGGCTCAACGACTGGTCGGCCCGCGACCTGCAGGCGTGGGAGTACGTCCCGCTCGGGCCGTTCCTCGGCAAGTCCTTCGCCACGTCGGTCTCGGCCTGGGTCACCCCGCTGGCCGCGCTGGACGCCGCGTGGTGCGACCTGCCGGCCCAGGATCCCGAGCCGCTGGCCTATCTCGGCCCCGGCCTCACCCGCGGGCTCGACATCGCGGTCGAGGTCGAGGTCAACGGCACCGTGGTGAGCCGCCCGCCGTACTCCTCGCAGTACTGGTCGCCCGCGCAGATGCTGGCCCACCTCACCGTCAACGGCGCCTGTCTGCGCACCGGCGACCTGTTCGCGTCCGGCACCATCAGCGGCCCCGGGCCCGAGGAGAGCGGCTCGCTGCTGGAGCTGTCCTGGGGCGGCACCAGGCCGCGGCCCGACGGCCGCACGTTCCTGGCGGACGGCGACGTGGTGACGCTGCGCTACTCCGCGCCTTCGGTGACCGGCGGCCGGCTCACCCTCGGCGAGGTGACAGGGCGGGTGGAACCCGCCGTGTGCTGACTGATCCGGCCGAGCCGGTCGCGGGCGCCTGGGGTCAGCAGCAGCACCAGGACCAGCGCGGCCACCAACATGGTGCCCAGCACGATCGCCAGGTAGGCCTCGTGCAGCGAGGAGTCGAGGGGTGCCACCAGGCCCAGCACCACCGACAACCCGACCAGCCCGGTCATCGCGACCCGCGAGAGCCGCTGGCTGGCCGCGAAGGGCAGCACCCAGAGGAAGTACCACAGGTGCACGACCGGGCTGAGCAGCACCAGCGTGCCGATCGCGAGCGTCATCCCCCTCAGCGCGGCACTGCGGTCCCCGCTCGGCCCGCGCACCGCCACCCAGCCGGCGACCCCGAGCGCGACCAGGGTGCCGACCAGCCGGACCAGCGAGAGGAACGTCGCCTCTGCCGTGCCGAGGCCCAGGGCCTGGACGAGGGCGTCCAGGGCGCCCCCGAGCAGGGTGGTGATCGAGAGCGGGGTGTTGACGGTCCCGGGCACGGTCAACGCCTGCAACCACCCTGCCCCGGTGCCGAACAGCACGCCCGCTCCGAGCAGGACACCGACCGAGGCGACGGCGACCGAGGCGAGCCTGCGGGCCCGCTCGGCCAGGCCGACCGCCACGGGCAGCGTCACCAGCGCCACCCCGATGCAGATGATCCCGGCGGGTGCCTTGACCGAGGCGGCGAGACCGCCGAGGACCGCTCCCCAGACCCAGCCCCGCTCGGCGGCCACCACCAGCGCGGCGGCCATCAGCCCCACCATCAACAGGTCGTTGTGCAGTCCACCGATGCCGTTGGCCAGCATGAACGGCGAGGCCAGCACCAGCGCGCTGGCCAGCGCCGGGTTGACCCCCGACCAGGTCGCCAGGCGCGGCACCGCCCACGCCAGCAGCAGCAGCCCGAGCACGGCCAACCCACGGTGGGCCACCACCAGCACCCACGGGTTCTCGCTCACCGAGGCGAACGACCTGCCGAACGCCAGCGGCACCGGGCCGTAGGGCGTCGGTGAGTACATCCAGCGCGGGTCCACCGTCTCGCTGACCGGGCCGTGCAGCATCCCCGGTCCGTAACGGTAGGGCGAGAGGCCCCATTGCGCCAGCATGCCCTGGGCGGCGTACGACCACCCGTCCCGCGAGAACAGGGGCGGTGCCACCAGCAGCGGCAGGGACCAGATCGCAGCCGCCAACCGGGTGGTCGCGATCCGGCCGGCCACGCTCTCCTCGCGCGCCCGGGAGACCCGACGGCACAGCACCAGCCAGGAGTGCGCGAGCAGGCCGAGGCCCGCCATCACGACCGTGAGACCGAGCATCCGACCCACCTCGGTCTCACGCAGCAGCGCCAGCACCTGCGAGCGCTGCAGCCACGACGAGCCGGGCAGCACGCTGACCACGAGACCCCCCAGCAGGACCAGGCAGCTGCCGGTCAGGCCACGTGAGAGCACGCTCGGAGAGTAGGCAGCCGCGGAGAACCCCTGCTGAACGACGGGCCACGCCCCCACGACGATCGGCGGTCGGGTGACGGGCGTGCCGCCGGGTGCCGCTCAGGCCTGGGCGTCGCTGGGGACCCGGACCGTCCGGGCGGTACGTCGGCTGCGCGCAGCCAGCCACATGACCAGGGCCAGCACCAGGTCGGCGCCGGTGTGCAGCAACCGGGTCAGGATCGCGACGGCGCCCGCCGGGCCCACCCCGATGGTGGGAGCCAGCAGCGCCACCAGGGTGACCTCCCGTGCGCCGACGCCGGCCGGGGCCACCACGACCGCGACCCCGACGGCGTAGGACAGTGCGAACGCGACCGCCGTCAGCCCCAGCAGCGACCACGACGGTTCCGGGGTGATCACCACGACGGCTGCGGCGTAGCAGCCCCAGGTCACCAGGAGCAGACCGGCGAGCCGGACCACCTCGAGGGGTCTCAGCCGCAGGCACCCCGAGCGACCCGCGACCGCGCCCGCCAGCCGGTTGACCACCGGCGGCAGCAGCGCGACCAGACCGGCCAGCACCACCAACGGCCCGACCCAGCGCGGCCACGGCGTGTCGGCAGAGCCGGCCGCGGTGCTGGCGCCGACGACCAGCGCGGACGTCGCGACGTTGAGCCCCAGGAAGACCAGGGAGGTGCTGGCCGTGACCCGGGCCGGCACGGCGTGGGCGCCGGCGAGGTGCGCGTGCGCGCCGATCGACCAGACGCCCCCGGGCACGTACTTGCCGAGCTGGCCGAGGAAGAACACCGCGCGGCCCTCGCGACCGGTGAGCCGGTGGCCGAAGCCGCCGAGCACCCGCAGCCAGGCCACGCTGGTGGTGACCAGACCGGCGAGCACGAGCAGCGCGGCCAGGCCGACCGCGGGCACCGGTGTGGCCCGGACGGCGGTGGCGACGTCATCGCCGTGGCCACGGAAGGCGAGGTACGTCGCGGCGGCGACCGCGAGCAGGAAGCCGGCCCGGGCGGCCTGCAGGAGCCGGGGGTGGCCGGTCACGGGGCCGGCTGCGTGACGAGCGCGGTGCGGGTCGGGTAGGGCAGGGCCGGCGTCCGACCGTGCGTCCAGAGCACCTCGACCCCGGCGTGCCGGGCCAGGGCGTCGCGGTAGCGGGCGCGCTCGACGTTGTCGAGCACGATCAGCCCGCCCGGCGAGAGTCGTCCGACCGCCCGGTTCAGGCAGGCCTCCCGGGCCCGGCCGTCGATCACGATCAGGTCGAGGAGGCCGGCGACGGCGTCGATCTCGTCGACGTAGGCGGCGAAGTCGAGGCCGGCGAAGCCCGGCTTGCCGGACCCGACGGCGTGCGGCCCCACGCCTCGACCCGGCCCCCGGAGTACCAGCGCAGCGTTGGCGGGCAGCACCTCGCTCATCTGCCGGGCCCAGTCGGGGTCGTGCTCGACACTGGTGACCGAGCCGCTGCGCGCTCCCAGCCACACCGTGGACGCACCGGAGCCCCACTCGAAGACCCGGGCGCCGGGCCGAGCGGCCAGGAACGCCTCGACGCGGTCCGCCGCCTCGAAGGTCCACCACGGCGTGTCGAGCGCCACCAGGTCCGCGAGGTCGTAGACCGCGAACCAGGACCGCACCCACAGCGCGGTCCGTGAGCGGGGCACCAGGCGGTCCAGCAGGCCCAGCAGGCCGGTGGCCGCCAGCACCGTGCGGGCCAGCCGCAGGGCACGCACGTAGGACGCCTTCATCGGGCGCCGCCGGGAGTCGGGTCCGGGGCCAGGTCCAGAGACAGGTCCAGCGAGAGCAGCCTCAGGTCTGCCGGCGCCGTGTCGCTCAGCGACAGCACCAGCCGGGCTCCGCCGTACGCCGCGCTGGCGGCGGCCGGCACGTCGAAGGCGAACGCGTCACCGTCGGTGCGCACGGGCACGGGCCAGCCGTTGGCGCTCGCGCTGAGGCCCTGAACGCCCAGGCCGGTGCCGGTCACCACCACCGGCCGGTCGGCCAGGCCGGCCGGCAGCGTGAAGCCGACCAGGCCGGGGCCGGTCAGGCCCGCACCGGGCTCGGGCCGCAGCATCGACCAGGCGCCACGCAGGTAGTCCGCGCCCTGGCCGGCCCCGTCGAAGGTGGCACCCGCGGCCGGGTAGTCGGCGAGCACCAGGTCGCACTCGGAGACCGAGGACATCGTCACCGTCCGCCACCACAGCCGGCGGGTCACCCGGTGCAGCGGCGCGCAGTTCTGCCCCACGAAGGCGCTGCCCGCGTCGACGGCCAGGAAGTGGTCGGGGCTGATGGCCCGGTCCACGGCCCGGGTGGCGTCGTACGGCGCCAGCGGGCCGATCGGATCCGTGCCGCAGTCCTCGCGGGACTCCTCCGAGCGGGGCAGGAAGCGGTCCGTGTCGTCGATGCGCGGCGTACAGGTCACGAATCCATGGACCGGCACGGACCGGGCCAGCTCGCGCACGCTGGTGCGCCAGTAGTCGGTCTGCACCTCCAGGTCGCGGTCCTGGGCGGCCAGCCGGGGGCTGACAATGCTGGCCGGCAGGCTGCTGAACGCGTACGAGTAGGGGAACAGCTGGGCCTGCACCAGGACCGGCACCCCGACGGCCAGCGCGGTGAAGGCCGGCACCAGCGCCCGGGATCGCCGCGGCCGCTGGGACCGACGGCCCCAGGCCACGGCGAGGGCCACCGTGACCAGGACGGCCAGACCGGGCGCGGCGAACAGCAGCTGACGCAGGCCGGTGTACAGGTTGGCCTCCCGCGCGAGCGCCAGGGCGGGCAGCAGGAACGTCTGCAGCAGCACCAGCCCCGCCACCAGCGCGGCGGCCTCTTCCTGGCGGCGTGCGACGACACGGGCCAGCACCAGCGCACCGACACCCCCCAGCAGCAGCAGCCCGGTCGGGAGCTCGATGACGAGGTAGAGCGGGAGATACCACCAGCTGCCCTGCTGGCCGCCGTAGCGAGACGACTCGAGGGCCCCGGCGACCAGCGCCGTCACCGGGTCGGCGAACGCCGCGGGGTAGACCAGGACCAGGACCCCGACGGCCGCCGCGGCCACCGCGACCAGCAGCCCGGCCCGGGCCCACCGGCGACGCACCAGGAGCAGCACCACACCGATCCCGCCCGCGACGGCCACCCCGGGCCAGACGCCGGGCCGGGTGCCGACCGCGAGCAGCAGCCCGGCCGTCGTGGTGAGCGCCCCGGCGGCGACCCAGCGCCCCGACGCCGTGACCCGGCAGACCACGCACACGCCCAGGGTGACCAGTGTGTAGCCGGTGGCCACCGGCACGTCCTTGACGTTGAACATGGCGTGGCCGGTCCAGGTCGGCACCGCCACGAGCACGGCCACACACACCGCCGCCCAGCCCCAGCTGCGCAGCAGCAACCGGGCCAGCACCGCGGTCGCCGCGGTGCCCACGAGCGAGATCAGCACCACGCCGAGGTGCCGCACGGCGTAGGCCTGGTCGGTGGTCGACACCAGGCCGCGGGTGTCGACGCCGCAGAGCAGCGACCAGGCGTGCAACAGGATCATCGTGACCGGGGCGTAGACGTAGCGCTGGTCCACCCAGGCTCCGGGCCGGCCGGCGTCGAGGTCGGCGTCGAGCAGGAACCAGCCGTCCGCCAGGAAGTTCTGCATCCGCATCACGTGATACGTCTCGTCCCAGGACACCCCGGTCCGCCACGCCCCGGCGACCGTGATCGCCACCCCGGTCACGACCACCACGGCCGCGGCCCACACCAGGGCGCGCGGCGGTGCCTGAGGTCTCACGTACGCCGTTCGCTGCCGCGGTTGCGCGCGTGCACCACCAGCTCGGCGAGCAGACCGAACAGGGCGAGCTGCAGCCCGACCATCACCAGCAGCACGCCTGCGATCAGCAGCGGCCGGTCACCGATGGGGTTGCCGGCGACCTTGAGCACGCTCAGGTAGGCCAGCACCACCATCCCGAGCACGAAGGAGGCCAGCCCGACGCCGCCGAACAGGTGCGAGGGCCGGTTCTCGTAGCTGAGCAGGAAGCGGATCGTGACCAGGTCGGCGAACCCGCGCCAGAAGCGGGCCAGGCCGTACTTGCTCCGACCCGCCATCCGCGGATGGTGTTCGACGGGAACTTCGGCCACCCGGTAGCCCATCGAGTGCGCCACCACCGTGAGGTAGCGGTGCATCTCGCCGTAGAGCATCGGGCACAGCGAGGCGGCGACGTCGGCCCGCATCGCCTTGAAGCCGGAGTTGAAGTCACGCCCGGGTGCGCCCGACAGGATCCCGGTGGCCCGGTTGTACAGGCGTGACGTGGTGCGTTTGACGAGCCGGTCGCGGCGCTCGAGCCGGGCGCCCGTGACCAGGTCGGCGCCGGCCTCGACCCGCTCCAGCAGTCGCCCGAGCTCACCCGGGTTGTCCTGCCCGTCGGCGTCCATCATCACCACGCGGTCGGCGCCGCCCCCGAGGGCGCGGTCGAAACCGTGCCGCAGCGCGGACGCCTTGCCCTCGTGGTGGCGCAGCGCCTCCAGCTCGACCGACGGGTGCTCGGCCATCAGCGCGGCCATCACCTTCGTGGTGTCGTCGGTGGACCCGTCGTCGACGACCAGCACCCGCCCACCGGGCGCGAACGTCTCGACCTCAGCCACCACGCGCGGGACGAGGACCAGCAGGTTCTCGGCCTCGTCGAGCGCGGGGATCACCACCCAGAGCATGGGCTGATCCTGGACGTGGCGGGTGAACGAGGCATGAGGTCTCCCCGACCGCCCGACGTCCGCCGCCGCAACACGGTCCGCACCCAGGCACTGACAGCACGACACCCCGACCCGCGGTGCGGGTCGGGGTGTCGTCGGAGCTGGTGGAGCGTGGTGTCAGACGTCAGCCGGTGACGATGACGTAGAACGCCTTGCGGTGCGCAGCGTCGGTAACCGTGCCGTCGCTGTTGCGGGGGCTGACCACGAAGGACGTCGCGTTCTGGGCAGCGGCCGGGGCGCAGTTGGTCGGGCCCGAAGCGGGTGTGGTCGGCGCGCCGACGTTGCAGCGGCTGACCGCGATCTCACCGGAGAACTCGGCGTTGGCGTCCGGACCGTCCGTGCGACCGATAGCGGCGCCGCCGTCCTGGTCGACCGTGTTCTGGAGCACGACGCTGGCGGTGATGCCGTTGTCGGAGAGGTCGTCGCCGGCGTTGATGTAGACGTTGCCGTTGGCGCGCAGCTCGTTGCCGACACCGGGGGCAGTCTCAGGAAGCGTCGGGTAGTTCGCGACCAGGGTGAAGCCACCGGACTGGGCCTTGATGGTGCCGTCCGGGTTCACGAGCAGCCAGCGGGCGTTCTTGACCACGCCGGGGGCGAGGTCCTTGGCCTTGACCTTGCCGTCCTTGATCCGGTTGGAGCCGAGGGTGTTCTTCACGATCTTCGAGGCCGAGATCGACTTGTTCTGGATGTTCTTGCCGTTGATCTTGGCCGCGGCGTAGGACGTCCCACCGAGGGCGATGACGAGGGCCAGGAGGGAGATCAGGAGCGACGGGGTGATCTTGGGGGTTCTCATGAGGTGACCTTTCGGGTCGTTGTCCATCCGAGTGCTGATGCTGCGCGCCACCAGAGCGGCACGCCTAGTTCGGAGCCGAGGCGCCGTCGGACGGGGGATCGTGGCAGGTGCCGCGACCGCCCTCATCAGACCCGGCCGTCGCTGCCGATCTGTTCTTTGCTCGCTTAGGACTACCAAGATGACCTGAGAGTTGCCTGAGCAGCTGCCGCGGCAGGTCGAGCCGCCGAAACGGGCTGACGACAGGGAACGCCCCCGGTCGGTGGGGACCGGGGGCGTTCACGACGTGGGGCGCAGGGATCGCGGGGGCGTCCCGCGCCGACTCAGCGGGCGTTGCTGGGGCGACCCCACGGCCCGGTGATCGCGAAGAGCTGACCCGGACCGGACTGGATGCTGGCGTACAGGGTGCGCCCGTCCGGGCTGAAGACCGGGCCGGTGAACTCGGTCTCGCTCTTGTCGTTGCGGGCCAGGGTGTAGGCCTTGCCCTGGTCGGTGACGCCGACGAGGTGCTGCACGCCGTTGCCGTCCTCGGCGAGGATGACACCGCCGTACGGGCTGACCGTGATGTTGTCCGGGCCGTCGTAGTTGTCCGCGTCCACCTCAGGGTCGGGGTTCACGCCGAAGATGGTGGTCAGGGTGACCGTCTCCTTGGCCGGGTCGTAGAACCAGACCTGGCCGTCGTGCTCGTTGCGGCTGCCGTCGACCAGACGGGCGAAGCTGGAGACGAAGTAGGCGCCCCCGTCGGCCCACCAGGCGCCCTCGAGCTTGCGGGACCGGGTGACCTGGTCGTTGGTGAACTGCTTGCGGACCGAGACGGCCGTCGCGGCGGTCGCGGCCCGGTCGGGCACGTCGACCCAGGTGACCTTGTACTGGGTGCCGGGCTGGGTGGCCTCAGACAGGTCACCGATGTGACGGCTGCCGCGAGCGCAGCTCATCGCCTGCAGCTGCCCCGCCTGGTCACCCCCCGGGGAGGTCGCGAGCGCGGCGAGGGCGCCCTTGCGGCCGGTGAAACCGGCCGGCGGGACCCACCGGAAGTAGAGACCGTTGGGACCGCTGGCGTCCTCGGTCTCGTAGATGACGTTGGTCGTGGGGTCGACGGCGACGGCTTCGTGCGAGAAGCGGCCCAGGAACCTGAGCGGGATGTTGCTCTTGCCGGGGTTCTCCGACTGGACCGGCGACACCTCGAAGACGTAACCGTGCTCCTGGTCCCGGAGCGGGCCCTTCCGCTTCTCGCTCTCCTCACAGGTCAGCCAGGTGCCCCACGGAGTGACGCCACCGGCGCAGTTGTTCTCGGTGCCGGCCACGCTGACGTACTCGCGGACCCGCTCGCCGGTCCGGTTCACGTCGATGCTGGTGGTGCCACCGTTGGCCTTGGCGTCATAGGTGAGGTCCGGGGTGGAGCGCACGGGCGGCTGTTCGGTGCCGCTGATCTCGTGGTTGTAGACGAGCGTGGTGCCTGCGGCGGTGGCGAAGGCGCCCATGCCGTCCATGTCGGTGGGCGTGAGGTTGCCGTCCTCCATCCGGGTCACGCCGGCCTCGGCCAGGATCCGGTAGGAGAACCCCTTCGGCAGCGACAGGATGCCGGCCGGGTCCGCGACGAGGGGCCCGTAGCCCTGGGCGCTGCGGGTGGCGGCGTTGGCCGCCGTACCGGCGATGGCTTCGATGCTGCCGGCGAACGCGATGCCGAGCCCTGAGGCGGCGGTCCCGCCGAGCAGGCCGCGACGGGTGAGAGAAGAGGTCATGGGGTGGGACTCCTGTGCTGTCGGGATGGACACCCCCACAGCACGCATGCCGGATGAACCCCGTCCCACCGGAACCGCCCGGCCGGTTGAACGCCGGACGAACACGAAGAACGCCCGGGGTCACCCGCGGGTGCGCGACACGGGCGCGTAGAGCTCCGGCCGGTCGACCGGCGCCACGGGCTCGCGCCTCCCGGTGGCCAGCGAGGCGACGCCGGCCTCGGCCACCAGGTTGGCCAGGTAGCCGTCCCAGGCGCTGGCACCGATGGGGCGGCCGAGACGGGTCGAGGCCACCCACTCGCCCAGCTCGATGCGGTAGGCGTCGGAGAAATGAGCCACGAAGTCGTCGCGGACCGCGAGCCCGTCCACTCCGTCCGCCCGCACGCTGACCGGGGGGGTAGGCACCAGCGAGGCGGTGCCCCGGGCGCCGACCACCTCGCAGCGCACGTCGTAGCCGTAGCCGGCGTTGACGAACACCTCGACCGTGGCCATCACCCCACCCATTGTCCAGAGCGTCGCCAGCTGCGGGTCGCGGAAGCCCTCGGTGATCGGCGACTCGACGCGGATGCCGACGATCTGGTCGTCGAGCAGCCACGGGATCGTGTCCAGCTCGTGGATCATCGAGCCGGTGACGAGCCCCGCATCGTCGGTGCTGGTGCTGCTGGAGGCGTTGCGGTGCATGGCGTGCACGAGGCGTACGCCGCCCAGACGCCCCGCCGCCACGGTCCGGCGCAGCTCGACGAACCCGGGGTCGTAGCGACGCATGAAGCCGACCTGGAGCAGGCGACGACCGAGGTCGACCTCGGCCGCCACGATGCTCAGGGCCTCAACGGCGGTCACGGCCAACGGCTTCTCGCACAGGACTGGCTTGCCGGCCGCCAGGCAGGCCAGGGCCAGCTCGGCGTGCGTGACGTCGGGCGAGGCGAGGATGACGGCGTCCACGTCGTCGGCCGTGATCAGCGCCTGCGCCGAGGAGCACGTGGTGGCGCCGGCGACCGCGGCGCTGGCGGAGGCACGCTCGCCGTCCATGTCGAAGACCGAGGTCACCTGGGCGCCGGGGACGAAGTCCACGACGGTGCGCACGTGCGAGGCCCCCATCGCCCCGGCCCCCACGACCCCGACGCGCAGCGGGGCGCTCACGGGTGCACCGTCCTCGGCGCCGGGAGGGACACCCAGGACCGGCTGGCCGACGACTCACGCAGCGCATCGACCGTCTCCGCGGCGACCACGGCGTCCTCGATGGTGGCGCCGATCGGTGTGCCCGTCGCGATCGACTGCACCAGGCGGTGCGCCTCGATCACCTTGAGGTCGTCGTAGCTCATCGCGATGCCCGAGCCCGGCTGGAAGGCCGCGAGCTCGCCCTGGGCCGGAGTCATCAGGACGGTCGAGTAGGACGCGTCCTGGTAGTCCTGATCCAGGCAGACCCGCAGCTCGCCCATCCGCCGGAAGTCCCAGGACAGCCCGCCCTCGGTGCCGTGCACCTCGATCGAGTACGCGCACTGGTCACCCACGTCGGTGCGACTGGACTCGAGCAGGCCGCGGGACCCGTCGGCGAAGCGGAGCAGGGCGGCGACGTAGTCCTCGTTCTCGACGGGCAGCCGGGGACCGTCGCCGCGGGAGAAGTGTGACGCGGCCCCGGAGGCTTCCGGTCGGTCGGCGATGAAGGTCGCGGAGTCGCTGACGAGCTCGGCCAGGTCGCCCACGACGTAGCGGGCCAGGTCGCTCGCGTGGCTGACCAGGTCGCCGAGGACTCCGGAGCCGGCGTACTCGTTGACGAAGCGCCACGACAGTGCGCCGTCGGGGTGGGCGGAGTAGTCGGAGCAGAACCGCACGGTGGTGTGCTCGACCCGTCCGAGCCGGCCCGTGCGGACCAGCTCCCGGGCGTGCTCGACGGCCGGGGCGTTGCGGTAGTTGAACCCAGCGGCCGACTGCACGCCGGCAGCCCGCACGGCTGCGGCGATCTGCCGGGTCTCCTCGGCGTGACGACCCGCGGGCTTCTCCACCCACAGGTGCTTGCCGCTCTCGGCCACGGCGACGCCCACGTCTCGGTGGATGTCGTGGGGGCCGGTGACGCAGACCAGGTCGAGGTCCTCGCGGGCCACCAGGTCGCGCCAGTCGGTGTGCTGGTCCTCGAAGCCGAACGCGCGGGTGGCCTCGGCAGTGCGGTCGTCGGTGGCGGTGTCGGCCACGGCGATCAGCCGCGGCCGCAGGGGCACGTCGACGTAGTGCTGCACCAGTCGGGTCAGGGCACGGGCATGCACGCGGCCCATCCAGCCGAAGCCGACGATGCCGACCCGGAGCTCGCGAGGGTCCGTCGTGCTCATGTGACGTCGGCCTGCATCTCTTGGACCACGGGGCTGAGCTTTCCCATCGTGAGCTCGAGCTCGTGGGCCAGCGACTCCAGCTCGGTTCCGCCGGCCATCATCGAGGTGAGGTCGTCGAGGCTGAGCTCGGACTTCGCGAAGTCGCCCATGCTCTTGCCGCGCCGCAGGATGATGAAGCGGTCGCCGACCGGGTAGGCGTGGTGCGGGTTGTGCGTGATGAAGACGACCCCGAGACCGCGCTTGCGGGCCTTGGCGATGTACGTCAGCACGACGCCGGACTGCTTGACCCCGAGCGCTGCGGTGGGCTCGTCGAGGATCAGCACGCGCGCGCCGAAATAGACGGCCCGGGCGATGGCCACGCACTGCCGCTCGCCGCCGGACAGGGTGCCGATGGGCTGTTCGACGTCGCGCAGGTCGATGCCCATGGCCGACAGCTCCGACGCGGTCGTCGTCTTCATGGTGTCGACGTCGAGTCTGCGCAAGGGACCGAAGCCGGTGGTCAGCTCGCTGCCGAGGAAGAAGTTGCGCCACACCGGCATGAGCGGCACGACGGCGAGGTCCTGGAAGACGGTCGCGATGCCGACGTCGAGGGCTGAGCGCGGGCTGGAGAACGTCTTCTCCTCGCCGTCGATGAGCAGGGAGCCCTCGGTGTGCGTGTGGGCACCGGCCAGGATCTTGATGAAGGTCGACTTGCCCGCGCCGTTGTCGCCGAGCACACAGGTGACCTCGCCGGCCCGCACTGACGTCGAGACGCCGGTGAGCGCGATCACGAAGCCGTAGCTCTTGCCGATGTCGCGGACCTCGATGACCGGGACGGACGATCCCCCGGGTGCGATGTCGCCCTGTTGGGTGCCGGAGGTGCCGGAGGCGTGCTGATCGGTCATCGTGTCGTCTCCGCCCGCTTGCGAACCCATTCGTTGAGGAGCACCGCGCCCAGGAGCATCGCGCCGAGGAAGGCGCGTAGCCAGTTGTTGTCCCAGCCGGAGTAGACGATGCCCTGGTTGACCATGCCGTAGATCAGGGCGCCGAACGCGGCGCCGATCGCTGAGCCGTAGCCGCCGGTGAGCAGGCAGCCGCCGACCACGGCACAGATGATGTAGATGAACTCCTGGCCCACGCCGGTGTTGCTCTGGACGGTGGAGGTCGTGAAGAGCAGCAGCATGCCCACCAGCCAGCCGGCGCCCGCGGTGGTCATGAACAGGCCCACCTTGGCCTTCAGGACAGGTACGCCGACCTGCCGCGCCGAGACCTGGGCGCCGCCGACCGCGAAGATCCAGTTGCCGGCCCTGGTGCGCAGCAGCACCCAGGTGGCGATCGCCGTGACCGCGATCCACCAGAACACCGAGGCGTAGACGGCGCCGCCGAGGATGTCGACGGAGCTGCCGAAGATCGCCTTCGGCTGGTCGTAGAACGGCACCTCGGCCATGCCCTGGATGGCGACCTGGCCGATCAGCGCCTTGGTGCCGGCCAGGTCGACACCCTGCAGCACGAAGAACGTGCCGAGCGTGACGATGAAGCTCGGCAGTCCGGTCTTCATCACCAGGATCCCGTTGAGGGCGCCGATGGCCAGGGCCAGGACGAGGGAGACCAGGATCGCCGCCCAGATGTTCAGGCCGTACTCCGTGGTCAGGACGCCGACGACCAGGCCGGTGAAGCCGGTGATGGCGCCGGCCGAGAGGTCGAACTCACCGCCGATCATCAGCAGCGCGACGGCCACGGCCATGATGCCGATCGTCGAGGCGCCGCGCAGCCAGGTGCTGGCACCGCTCGCGGTGGCGAAGGTGTCCGTCGTGGTGGCGAAGAAGGCGAAGATGACGATCGCGGCCACCAGTGCGCCGCTCTCCGGACGTTTCAGGACTTTCGTCAGGCTCGACGTACGGGCGACTCGTTCGTCGACCACGGTGGCTGTCGCCATGGCGTGCGCTCCCAGGTTGAAGGGCTGGTGTGGGTGGTGCCGGTGAGTGACGGTAGGGGCCACGAGACGCCGGCCGGGGCGGCCCGGGAGGGGCGGGCGGATGACCACCCCCTCCCGGGTCGCTCGGAGGAGGATCAGCGGGTGCCGTTGGCGGCGTACTCGGCCACGTCGGCTGCGTTGTCCTGGGTCACGAAGGCCGGGCCGGAGTTGATGGGCTGCCCGCCGCCGACGTCGTTGCCGTTGATGGACTTCAGGTAGGTCGTGGTGACCCCGAGGAAGCCCTGGACGTAGGGCTGCTGGTCGACGGCGAAGAGGATCGACCCGTCCTCGATGTCCTTGACCACGTCCTCGGAGAGGTCGAAGGTGCCGACCTGGGCGTCGCTGCCGGCGTCGGCCACGGCGGATACCGCGTCGATGGCGTACTGGCCGCCCAGGGTCAGAACCCCGTCGATCTCCGGGTCGGACTGCAGCTTGGAGGTGATGGTCGCCTGGACGGCGTTGTCGTCGGTGCCGTCGACCTGGAGGTTCTCCATCGAGCCGCCGAAGGCGGCCGCGGCGGCCGCGCAGCGCTCCTCCAGACCGACGTTGCCGGCCTCCTGGATGACGCACAGTGCCTTGGTCATGCCCTCGTCCTTCATCCGCTCGCCCACGGCGGTGCCGGCGATGGTCTCGCTCTGGCCGATGTGGGTGAGCGCGCCGAACTCGGCGGACTGGTCGATGCCGGAGTTGATCGTCACCACGGGGATGCCGGCGGCGACGGCGGCCGTGACGCTGGACTCGAGTCCGTCGGGGTTGGCCATCGAGACGACGATGCCGTCGACCTTCCCGGCGACCGCGGCGTCGATGAGCTGCGACTGCTTGGCGGGGTCGGCGTCGGAGCTGTACTCCACGGAGACGCCGTAGTCGTCCCCGGCCTTCTCGGCGCCGGACTTGACCCGGTCCCAGAAGGCGTCGCCGGGAGCACCGTGGGTGACCACGGCGTAGGTGAGGTCGCTGGTGGCGACGTCGGAGGTCTCCTCCTGACCGGTGCCGCTGCAGGCGGTCAACGCGGTGCTGGTCAGGACGATGGCACCGATGGCACCGAGGAGCGTGGACTTCTTCATGGGGCGTCGATCCTTGTCTCTAGGGGTCTCCGGCAGTCGACGGTGACCGAGTGGTCGTGCTGGTTGTGCTGGGTGGTGGTGCTCTGTCATTGCGCGGTCGGGAAGGTGAGCTGGGCCAGCGACTCCTCGCTGATGTGGGGCCATCGAGTGGTGACGACCTTCGCGCGGGTGTAGAACCGCACGCCCTCGGGACCGTGCATGTGGTGGTCGCCGAAGAGCGAGTCCTTCCAGCCGCCGAAGGAGTGAAACGCCATGGGCACGGGGACGGGCACGTTGATGCCGATCATGCCGACCGTGACGCGGCGCTGGAAGGTACGGGCCACCTCCCCGGAGGAGGTGAAGACCGCCGTGCCGTTGCCGTACGGGTTCGCGTTGACCAACTCGATCGCGGCGTCCAGGGTCGGCACGCGCAGCACGATCAGCACGGGTCCGAAGATCTCGTCGGTGTAGACCGACATGTCGGTCGTGGTGTGGTCGAGGAGGGTGGGGCCGACGAAGAAGCCGTCCTCGTAGCCCGCCACGACCAGGTCGCGGCCGTCGACGACGACCGAGGCGCCGGCGTCCTCGCCCTGAGCGACGTACCCGGCGATCCGGTCGCGGGCGGCGCGGGTGACGACGGGGCCCATGTCGACGCCGGGATCACTGCCCGGGCCGACCGTCAGCTCCACGGTGCGGGAGCGGATCCTGTCCACGAGGGTGTCCGCGGACGGACCGACCGCGACCACGGCCGAGATCGCCATGCACCGCTGCCCGGCCGACCCGTAGCCCGCCGCGACGATGTGGTCGGCGGCGAAGTCGAGGTCGGCGTCGGGCATGACCACGGCGTGGTTCTTCGCGCCACCGAGGGCCTGGACGCGCTTGCCGGTACGGCTGGCGGCCTCGTGCACGTAGCGGGCGATCGGGGTCGAGCCCACGAACGAGACCGCGTCGACGGCTGGGTGCTCGAGCAGCGCGTCGACCGCGACCTTGTCGCCGTGCACGACGTTGAGGACGCCGTCGGGCAACCCGGCGCGCTGGTAGAGGCGCGCCACCAGGTCCGAGGCGCCGGGCACCCGCTCGGACGGCTTGAGGACGAACGTGTTGCCACACGCGAGCGCGACCGGGTGCATCCACAGCGGCACCATGATCGGGAAGTTGAACGGCGTGATGCCGACGACGACGCCCAGGGGCTGGCGGAACGAGTGCGAGTCGATACCGCCGGAGACCTGGTCGTTGAAGTCGCCCTTGAGCAGCTGCGGGATGCCGCAGGCGAACTCGACGACCTCCCGCCCGCGGACGACCTCACCCCGGGCGTCCTCCAGGGTCTTGCCATGCTCGGCCGAGATGACCTCGGCCAGCTCGTCCTCGTGGCGCACGAGCAGCTCGCGGAAGTCGAACATGATGCGCGAGCGTGCGGTGACCGACGTCTGCGACCAGGTGCGGGCCGCCGCGGCGGCGGCCGCGACGGCGGCGTCCACGTCGCCGGGGCTGGCCAGGCGCACCCGGCGTGCGGCTCGACCCTGCGCGGGGTCGAAGACGTCGCCGAGGCGGTCGCTCTCACCGGCGACGCTTGCGCCGTTGATCCAGTGCTCGTAGATGGTCTCGGTCACCGACATCAGGGCTGGTCCTTCTCATCGAGGTCGTGGGGTTCAGTGATCGACGTGCTGAACCCGCTGGAGGTGGTCGGCGGGGCGAGGTGGTGACGCTGGTCGCGTTTGCGCTCGTCGTACGTCGCCCGCGCGGCGGTGGTGGAGTCGAGGGTGGAGACCTCGGCGACCGGCACGTCCCACCAGGCCGGGCTGTCCGGCGCGGGCACGAGCGGGTCGGTCTCCACGTGGATGACGGTGGTGCGGGTCGACTCCTTGGCCTTCGCGATGGCCGACCTCAGCTCGTCGAGGGTCTGGACGATCAGGACGTCGGCGCCGAGGCTGGCGGCGTTGGCGGCCAGGTCGACCGGCAGCCGGGCGCCGTCGAGGCGCCCGCTCCGCTGAGACCGGTAGCGGTAGCTGGTGCCGAAGCGCTGCGAGCCCAGGGACTCCGAGAGGGCGCCGATCGAGGCGTAGCCATGATTCTGCACCAGCACGACGATCACCTTCACGTCCTCGGCCACGGCCGTGACGAGCTCGGTGTTCATCATCAGGTAGGACCCGTCGCCGACCATGACGAACACGTCGCGGTCCGCGTCCTCGCCCCGCGCGGCCTGGTCCTGGGCCGCCATCTTCACGCCGAGGCCGCCGGCGATCTCGTAGCCCATGCAGGAGAACCCGTACTCGACGTGGTATCCCTTGCGCTCGCGGGTGCGCCACAGCTTGTGCAGGTCGCCGGGCATCGACCCGGCGGCGCAGACGACCACGTCGCGCGGGTCGGACAGCTCGTTGACCGCCCCGATGACCGCGGACTGCACGAGCGGGCCGGGGGCGTCCCCACTGCTGGAGGCCGGCCGGTCGTAGGCCACCTGCACGATGTCGTCCCAGGCCGCCGCGAGGTCGGTGGCCCGCCCCGTGTGCCCGGCGTCAGCCCGCCAGCCCGCCAGGGCCCCGGTGAGCGCCGTCAGGCCCTCGCGGGCGTCGGCGACCAGCGTGCTGGCCGAGAGCTTCTGGGCGTCGAAGGTCGAGACGTTCAGGTTGACGAACCGCACCCCCGGGGCGCCGAAGACGGTGCGGGAGGCGGTCGTGAAGTCGCTGTAGCGGGTACCGACGCCAATCACGACGTCGGCGTCGGCGGCCAGCGCGTCGGCCGCGGTGGATCCGGTCGCGCCGACCGCGCCGACCGCCTGCGGGTGGTCGTAGGCCAGCGCTCCCTTGCCGGCCTGCGTCTCGGCCACCGGCACGCCGGTCGCCTCGGCGAAGGCGCGCAGGGCCTCGTTGGCCCGGCTGTAGGTGACGCCACCGCCGGCGATCAGCAGCGGCCGCCGGGCCGACCGGATCACCTCGACTGCGCGAGCCAGCGCGGCCGGCTCGGGCAGCGGCCGGGGCACGTGCCAGACCCGGGTCGCGAAGAGCTCGTCGGGCCAGTCGTGGGCCTCCGCCTGGACGTCCTGCGGCAGGGCCAGCGTGACCGCGCCGGTCACGGCGGGGTCCGTCAGCACCCGCAAGGCGTGCAGCAGCGCCGCCGGGAGCTGCTCGGGGCGCTGCACGCGGTCGAAGTACGCGCAGACCGGACGGAGGGCGTCGTTGACCGACCAGTCGCCGTTCGCGGCGTCCTCCAGCTCCTGGAGCACCGGGTTCCCGACCCCCCGCGCCGCAGACACCCCCGGCACCAGGGCCACCCGCCGGCCCTTTGCCGTGGCCCCCCCCGCGCCCCCGACCCCGGTTGTCCCCCCCCGCCCCCCCCCAGCGCGGACCACCGGCGGCCCCCAGCGCCGGGAGCCCCGGGGGCGCGCCCGGGGGCGCGAAGACGTCGCCGGGCAGGAGGAGCACGGGCAGTCGGTTGACGGTGGCCACCGCGGCGCCGGTGACCAGGTTGGTCGCGCCCGGCCCGACCGATGCGGTGACCACGTGGGCCGCGAGCCGGTCGCGCTGGCGGGCGTAGGCGGCGGCGGCGTGCACCATCGCCTGCTCGTTGCGCCCGTGCAGGTAGGTCAGCCGCGGCTCGTCGCCCGCGAGCTCGCGCTCGAGGAGGGCCTGGCCGACCCCGGCCACGTTGCCGTGGCCGAAGATGCCCCAGCAGGCGGTGAAGAACGGGTGCTGGTCACCGTCGCGCTCGACGTGCTGGGCTTCGAGGAAGCGGACGGTCGCCTGGGCGACGGTGAGACGGATGCTCATCGGGAGGCTCCTTCGCGCTGCTGGGTGCCGTCGGGGTCGGTCGGGCGGGAGAACGGGAGGCGTGGGTCGACCTGCTGCGTGAGCCAGGTGTCGCGCACCCAGGCGTGATCGGGGTCGTGGATGATCAGCCAGGCCCGCTCAGGTCCCGGGCCGGCCATGACGTTGAGGTAGTAGAGGTCGTAGCCCGGCGCCGCCATCGAGGGGCCGTGCCAGCCGTGGGGAACCAGGACGACGTCACCGCTGCGCACCTCGGCGCAGACGTCGATGTCGGCGCCCGCGTGCCCGTAGACCCGCTGATAGCCCAGCCCGGGACCGGCCGGGCCGTCGGCGACCTCGAAGTAGTAGATCTCCTCCAGCCGTGTCTCACCCTCACGCTGCTCGTCGTGCTTGTGGGGAGGGTACGACGACCAGTTGCCGCCTGGGGTGAGCACCTCGCAGGCGATGAGGCGCTCGGCCTCAAGCACGCCCGGGACCCCGAAGTTGTGGACCTGACGGCTGGCCTGGCCGGCGCCCCGGAGCTCGACCGGCACGTCCGAGCGGGGCACGTACGCCGGGTCCAGCCGCCGCTCGCAGACCGCCGAGCACAGGGCGAACCTTCCGCCGGCCGCGGTGCTGAGCGCCACCTCGGCATCACGGGGCGCGTAGAGGACGTCGGTGGGGCCCTCGAACACGCTGCCGCGGCCTGTCAGCTCGAAGCGCTCGCCGTCGACGACGACCGTGGCGGAGCCCGCCAGCGGCACGATGACGGTCTCGGCGTCGCCCGTCTCGAGGTTGACGTGACCGCCGGCCGCCAGGGTCACGACGCGCAGGCCGCTGCGCCCCCAGCCGGCCGAGGCGGGAGTGACGACGACGTCGTACGTCGCGTCGGCGGCCTGTCCCGCGCGGACGACGTGCTCAGAGTCCGTCACATCAGCTCCACGGTCGCGTCGACGGCGCCCTCGACGTCACCATCGGGTGGGAAGAGCAGCGACCGGCCGACGACCATGCCCCGCACGCTCGGCACGGCCAGGGCCCGGGACCACGCGGTCATCTGGGCGTCCTGGTCGGCGCCGACCTCGCCGCCGAGCAACAGGACCGGCAGGGTCGTGGCGGCCAGCACCGTCTCCATGTCGTCGATGACCGGGAGCTTGAGCCAGGTGTGGGCCGAGGTGGACGCCAGCCCGGCGGCCACGGTCGCCGAGCGGACCACGGCCGCGGTCGACAGGTCGTTGCGCGCCCGGCCCCCGTCGTCGCGACCCGAGATGAAGGGCTCGACCATCGCCATCAGGCCGCGGGCGGCGAGGTCGTCCACCGCGTGGGCGCACGCCTCGAGCGTGCGCACCGTCGTGGCGTCGTGCGGGTCGATGCGCAACAGCATCTTGCCGCCCTGGTAGCCGGCTCGTTCGACGGCCGCCGCGTCGTAGCCGGTGAACCGGTCGTCCATCTCGAAGACCGTGCCGGCCAGGCCACCGCGGTTCATCGAGCCGATCACGACTTTGCCGTCCAGGGCGCCGAGCAGCAGCAGGTCCTCGATGACGTCAGCCGTGCCGAGCACCCCGTCGACACCGGGTCGCGCCAGCGCGCGCACCATCCGGTCGAGCAGCTCGTGCCGGTCACCCATGGCCAGCGCGTTGTCACCGGCGCGCAGCGCGCCGCGGGCCGGATGGTCGGCCGCGATGAGCATCAACCGGCCGGTGGCGCCGACGAGACCGGAGGGCTGGTGGCGGGCCGAGGCGATCTCGGCGATGCGCGCAGGCTCGGTGGCGCGGGTCGTCACGATCCGACGGATGTCTTCGGCGGTGACGGCGCGCAGGGCGACCGGGTCGGTCATCGGGCGGGCCCGTTCTGCTCGAGGTAGGTGGCGAGCTGCTCGGCCGTCGGCATGGCGTCGGCGCAGGAGAGCTGGCCTGCGACGTAGGAACCAGCCGCATTCGCCAGGGTCAGCGTGGTGCGCAGGTCGGTCCCGGCCAGGAGGCCGTGCACGAGGGCGCCACCGAAGGCGTCGCCGGCGCCCAGACCGTTGACCACCTCGACGGGCACTGGCGAGACCACCACCTGCTCCTCGCCGGAGGGTTCGCGGCGGCTGCCGAGGACGCCAGCGGGACCCTGCTTGACCACAGCGAGGCCGACGCCCGCGTCGTGCAGGGCCTTGGCGGCGGCCTCGGGCTCGGTCTCGCCCACGGCCACGCGGCACTCCTCCCGGTTGCCGACCACCACGGAGACCTGGGGCAGCGCAGCCGCGACCTGCGCGGTCGCGTCGGCCTCGTCGTGCCAGAACATCGGGCGGTAGTCGAGGTCGAGCACCGTCGTCCGGTCCCGGCCACGGGCCTCGAGGGCGGCCAGCTGCGCCTCGCGGGAGGGGCTGCGGGAGAGACCGGTCAGGGTGACCCAGAAGATCTCGGCGGCACGGATCGCGTCGTAGTCGAGCTCGTCGGGCGAGATCTCCAGGTCGGGAGCGGTGGGCAGCCGGTAGAAGTACAGCGGAAAGTCGTCGGGCGGGAAGATCTCGCAGAAGACCACCGGGGTGAGCAGGTGGGGCACCGTGCCGACCCAGCGGTCGTCGACGCCGAAGCTCGCCAGCGCCCGGTGCACGAACCGGCCGAAGGGGTCGTCGCCGGTGCGGGTGATGACCGCGCTGCGATGTCCGAGGCGTGAGGCGGCGACGGCGACGTTGGTGGCGCTGCCGCCGAGGTACTTCCGGAAGCTCGTCACGTCCTCCAGCTCGACGCCGACCTGTTCGGGGTAGATGTCGATGCCGACCCGGCCCATGGTGACCAGCTCGAAGGCCGGGTCGCTCGTCTGCTCCCCGGTCGTCACGACAGCGCCCCCTGCACGAAGGCCAGGCAGCGGCGTACGTCGGCCGCGGGGCCTTCGCCCGCCGGCTCGCCGTCGGTCAGCATCAGGTCCTGCTCGAGGACGTACCACCCCTGGTAGCCCGAGCCCTCGAGGGCGGCGATCATCGCGGCGACGTCCACCGAGCCCTCGCCGAGCACCGTCCACATGCCCTCGGCGACGGCGTCGGAGAAGCTGATCTCTCCGGCCACCACGCGGGCGGCCTGAGCGGCGTCGACGTCCTTGAGGTGAACGTGGCCGACGCGCTGCGGGTGGGCCAGGGTGATGGCCACCGGGTCGGCGCCGGCGGCCACCAGGTGGCCGGTGTCGATGCAGAGCCCGATCCGGGAGCCGTCGAGGATCCGTTGGACGTCGGCGCTGTTCTCCACCATCGTCCCCATGTGCGGGTGGATGGTGGCCCGCACCCCGCGCTCGGTCGCGTGGTCGGCGATCCGGTCGAGGTTGGCCAGCAGGGCCTTCCACTGCAGGTCGTCGAGCTCAGGGCGCTCGTCGTACCCCTCGGTGCCGGTGGTCGCGGCCAGCACCACCATGCCGGCGCCGGAGGCGAGGCACGAGTCGATGAAGAGGTCGACCTCACCCAGCGGGTCGTGGCCGGGGTCGTGCAGGAGGACCGGGAGGAATCCGCCGACAGCGCGCAGGCCGAAGCCCTCGAGGAACGCCGCCTTGGCCGCCGGCTCCTGGGGCAGGAAGCCGTCGGGACCGAACTCCGTGGCGGTGAGGCCCAGGTCTCGCATGTCGCCGAGGACCCGCTCGGCGGGGAGCTGGTGTCCCCAGCCGGGTACTTCGCACACGCCCCAGGAGATGGGGGCGCCGGCGATCCGTTCGCGGGGGGCGGGGTGGGGCATGGCGGGCCTTCCGGTCATGAGTTCGTCAACGCCGTGGTGACCTTGTCCAGGCACCGTCGCTAGGCCATGGAGTGTGTCCGGGCTCACAACCGAGTGTCAAGGTTTTGTCATGACATACTTATGTCCGGACATAGCCGTTCCGGTTCCGGTAGGTTTCCGCTCATGCAGACGAGGCCTGAGGTCGTGGTCGACCGATCGAGCCCTGTGCCGCTGTACTTCCAAGTCGCGGAGCAGTTCGAGCACGCCATCGTCTCGGGCGCCCTGCGCCCGGGCGACAAGCTCGACAACGAGATCGCGCTGGCCAAGCATCTCGGTCTGTCGCGCCCGACCATGCGCCAGGCGATCCAGCTGCTGGTCGACAAGGGCATGCTCGTACGCAAACGCGGAGTAGGCACCCAGGTCGTCCACGGTCGGGTCCGGCGCTCGCTCGAGCTCACCAGCCTGTACGACGACCTCGTCCGGATCGGCGAGAAGCCACGCACCGAGATCCTGTCCCTGGAGCGGCGTGCGGCCGACGAGGAGGTCGCCACCGCCCTCGGCATCGCGGAGGGCTCGGAGATCTGGTCGCTGGAACGGCTGCGTTTCATCGGCCAGGAGCCCCTGGCCGTGATGCGCAACGACCTGCCGACGCGGGTCGCGGACGTCGCCGCGTTCGACCTCGAGGAGCAGGGCCTCTACGCGTCGCTGCGCAGGGCCGGGGTGCTGATGTCGGTGGCCAAGCAGCGGATCGGTGCCCGCCGCGCGCTCGCGGGCGAGGCGGGCCTGCTTCAGGAGAAGCGAGGTGCACCACTGCTGACGATGGAGCGCACGGCGTACGACAACGGGGGTCTGGCGGTGGAGTTCGGTCGACATGTCTACCGGCCCGAGCTCTACTCCTTCGAGCTCACGCTCGTCGACCGCTGAGCGCGGGAGCGCGATCGCGCACCTGACCGCCGCGTCTCGTCCGGACGGGGGCGGCGCGAACGGGTACGCGGACCGTAGGGTGACGGGCGTGGGTAGGACGGTACGGACGGTCAGGACGGACGGAGGGGGCCTGTGACCGCCACCGTCGCCTCCCTCGTGAGACGCCATGCCACCCGCGTCCGCAGCGAGGTGCGCCGCCTCAGCCGCACCGGCGCGATCGCCTGGGACGAGGAGCTCCTGGTGGGCCCCGTCCGGGGTGCGCCGACCTGGTCGCCACCGCGAACCCCGGCCGAGGTGCCCGAAGTGAGCCCCTACGAGCTGGTCGGCCGCGCCGTCAAGGCGGCGTCACCGTGGCGCTCGCTCTCCCCGCTCACCCGGGCGTGCGTGGCCAGCGAGGTCCTGCACCGGCTGGTGGCGATCCGCGCGTCGACCGCGCCCCTGCTCGGCACATGGAGCGGCCTCGACCCCCAGGCGGCAGCGCGGTTCGAGGGCGTCGAGGCCCGGCACCGGGCGGCCCTGGCGATCTACCTGGCCCTGCGGGCCCAGCACCTGCGCACCCGCCGGCGCCGCCTCGGAGCGCGGCCGCTCGCCCTCGACGGAGCCGGGCTGACCCAGACGACCGAGCTGATGCCCCGAGGTGTCAGCCTGATCTTCCTGAGCGAGGAGTCACCGTGCTGGGCGCCCTACCCGGCGGCCTTCGCGAACCTGGTCACCGGAAACACCCTGCTCGTCAGCCCGAGCCCGCTGGGGGCGGCCTCGGCCGTGGTCCTGGTCGAGACCTGGCGCGCGGTCCTGACCGACCACGGCCTGCCCGCCGACACCGTCCAGATCGCCCTCGCCCCGGAGGACGACCTCTACTTCATGCGCGAGCTCGTCTCCCACCACCTGATCGCCCTCATCGACGACGCGGTCCCCGGGGCTGGCTCCGCGCCGACCCTGCAGACCAACGCCCCCCACGCGGTGGTCGTGCAAGAACCCAAGGGCCGACACGTCATGCTGCTCGACGAGCGCCAGGACCACGCGAACCTGCTGGCCGGCCTAGCCGCCACCGCCAAGGCCGGGGCGGCGCTGCGCGTCAAGCCGCTGCTGGTCGTGGTGCCCTCCGACGGCATCGAGACCGATGCCGGTCCCCGGGGCGCCGACCAGGTCGTCGACGACGTACGCCGCGCGGTCGCCGGCGCCGACCACGACCGACCCGAGCGGGCCTGGGCCTTCACTGTTGCCCACGCTGGCGCCCCGCAGCTCGAGAGGCTCGACGAGCTCCGCCGCGGGCCCGGGGTCCGGGCGCTGCACCTCGTCACGTCGGACGCGGGCCTGAGTCGGCGCGTGGCCGCCTGGGCCCACGACGCGGGCGTGTTCCTGCTCGTCGAGGACTCGCACGGCGGGCCGATCGGCGACGTCCGGGCCCAGGAGGCCGCGGCAACGCTCGATGACGACTTCGTGGCACCGCGCCTGCGCACTCATCGTGCGCGTTTCCGCACCTGAGCGTTTCCACACCTGAGCAGCCGCCGGGGTCTGTGGGGGCTGGTGACCCGGACCAACTGGCTGGCCGCGCCGATCTCTGGGTCCCGACGCGCATCGTGGCAGCTCAGAGGCAAGAACGCCCCCGGTCGGTGGAGACCGGGGGCGCTCAGTGGCAGGTGCAGGATTCGAACCTGCGTAGGCATACGCCGACGGATTTACAGTCCGTTCCCATTGGCCGCTCGGGCAACCTGCCGGGGTTGGTCGCGGCGGCGTTTGGCCACCCGACAACGAGGCGAAACAATAGCGCAGCACCCGCCCCGCCCGGCAATTCGTACCCGCCGGCTCCCACAGCCCCGCACGACAACCCCAGCAGCTGCTGGTCCAGGAGAAGACATGGCCGACTCGTCGTTCGACATCGTCAGCAAGATCGACCGCCAGGAGGTCGACAACGCGCTCGGGCAGACCGCTCGCGAGATCGCCACCCGCTTCGACTTCAAGGGCACCGGCGCCACCATCGAGTGGCAGGGTGAGGAGGCCATCGAGATCAGCGCCTCGGCCGACGACCGGGCCACCGCAGTGCTCGACGTCTTCAAGGACAAGCTGATCAAGCGGCAGCAGAGCCTCAAGATCCTCGACGCCGGCGAGCCGCGGCAGTCGGGCCGGGAGTCCAAGATCTCGATCGCGCTCAAGGAGGGCATCACCTCCGAGGACGCCAAGAAGATCTCGAAGCTGATCCGCGACGAGGGCCCCAAGGGCGTCAAGGCGCAGATCCAGGGCGACGAGCTGCGGATCTCCTCCAAGAAGCGCGACGACCTGCAGGCCGTTCAGGCCCTGGTCAAGGGCCAGGACCTCGACTTCGCGGTCCAGTTCACCAACCGTCGGTGAGCGCTGCCGCGCCGGCGGGCTGACCCGGCTCCGTGGGTCGAGGACTCGCCGGGCCGGCGTACGACCCGCCGTCCTGGGACTCGTGCGTCGGCGACCTCGACGGCCCCGCGGGTGACGACCGCCACCGTTCGGCTCTGCGTGCCATTCTTGGCGAATGCCGCTCTCACCGGGTCGGGTCCTGGCCCCCAGCGCGTTGCTCGCGCTGGTGGTCACGACGTCCGGATGCGCCGGCGATCCGGTCTCACCCGGGGTGGCGCGGGTCGAGGCCACGACCCGGGTGACGCCGTCGGGCACGCCCTCCGCCCAGACCGCTGCCCCGTCCTCTCCTGCCCCGGCCTCCGCCGCCGCGCCCGGCCCACATCCCAGCGACGGCACCCCGCGCCGAGCCACCCTGAGCATCCCCGAGGCGGGCGTGCAGCAGCTGCAGGTCGTGCCGTACGTCGGGTGGACCGACGACGCGCCCGGCACCGTGATCCAGAACCGTGGGAACGCAGCCAGCCCGCACGGTCCGCGGGGCGGGGTGGGCCCGGGCGGCGTCGGCAACTACCAGGTGACCGCGCACCGCAACACCGCGGGCGGCCCGTTCTTCTCGGTGCCCGATCTGCGCGCCGGAGACCGGCTCACGCTCACCGCGGCGGGCGTGAGCTACACCTACGAGATCACCGGCACCCGCGAGACGTCCTTCCGCTCGACGGCCTCCCTCGCGGCGCACCGCGCGGCGGTGCCCGGGCAACCGGGCGTGGCCCCGACGCGGGCGATGATCACGATCTCGACCTGCGCGACGCAGGAGGACCACGCCGAGGGCAACTACTGGTCCGACGAGCTCGACAACCCCGAGCACCGCATCGACAAGATCGGCGTGCTCACGCAGACCGTGCCGGCCTAGCCCGCCAGCACGGGCGCCGTCATGGCGCCGGCGGTCGGCGTCAGGAAGACCGTCGCCCCCTGCTCGAGCCCGGTAGTGCGGGCGTGGGTGCGGGTCATCACGACCGTGACCTCCTCGCCCGTGCCGGTGGTCACAGTGGCCCGGACCTCGAAGCCGATCCGCAGCAACCGGGTGACGGTGCCCCGGACCGCGCCGTCCTGGACCGGTGACCGGTCGACGTCGATGTCATGGGGACGCACCCGGAGCCCACCGAGGTGGGTGACCTCGCCGAGGAAGCCCATCACGAAGTCGTTGGCGGGCTCGTCGTAGAGCTGCTCGGGCGTGCCGATCTGCTCCACCCGGCCCTCGTTGATGACGACGATCTCGTCGGCCACCTCGAGCGCCTCCTCCTGGTCGTGCGTCACGAACACCGTCGTCACGTGCACCTCGTCGTGCAGGCGCCGCAGCCAGTCACGCAGCTCCTTGCGGACCTTGGCGTCGAGCGCGCCGAACGGCTCGTCGAGCAGCAGCACCTTGGGTTCGACGGCCAGCGCCCGCGCGAGTGCCATCCGCTGCCGCTGGCCGCCGGAGAGCTGGGCCGGCAGCCGGTGGGAGAACTGGGAGAGGTGCACGAGCTTGAGCAGGTCGTCGACCCGCTGCACCACCTCGGCCTTGGGCCGCTTGCGGATCTCGAGGCCGAAGGCGACGTTCTTGGCCACGCTCATGTGCTTGAAGACGGCGTAGTGCTGGAACACGAACCCGACGTTGCGCTTCTGGGGCGGCAGCCTGGTCGCCTCCACGCCCTCGATCTCGATGGTGCCGGAGTCGGCGCGGTCGAGGCCGGCGATGATCCGCAGCAGCGTGGACTTGCCGCCCCCCGAGGGCCCGAGCAGGGCGGTCAGCTGACCGGTGGGGATGGAGACAGTGACGTCGTCGAGGGCGACGAAGTCGCCGAATCTCTTGGTAACGCCTGAGACTTCGATGCTCATGGATGGCTCATCTCTGCGGGACGGGAAAGGGTCATTGCTCGCGCTGGGGGCGCAGGATCGCCACGGCGACCAGACAGGCGACGGAGACCATCACGAGCAGGAACGACACGGCGTACGCCTCAGGCTGCTGGAAGTTCTGGTACTTCGCCTCCACGACGAGGGTCGCGGTCTGGGTGCGGCCGGTGATGTTGCCCGAGACGATCTTGACCGCACCGAACTCGCCGATCGAGCGGGCCAGGCTCAGCACCACGCCGTACACGACCGCCCACTTGATCGAGGGCAGGGTGATCCGCCAGAAGGTCTGGCGCGCGTTGGCCCCCAGGCTGCGGGCGGCCTGCTCCTGGTCGTCGCCGATCTCGTGCAGCACCGGTACGACCTCGCGGATGATCAGCGGCAACGCCACGAAGCAGGTCGCCATGATCATGCCCGGCGAGGAGAAGATGACCTGGACTCCGTTCTCCTCCAGGGCCGAGCCGAGGAACCCGTCCCGGCCGTTGTAGACCAGCAGCAGCGCCAAGCCGACCACCACCGGCGAGACGGACAGCGGCAGGTCGATCAGCGCAGAGAGCACCCGCTTGCCCGGGAACTCGTAGCGGACCAGCAGCACCGCGATCGTGACGCCGAAGACCAGGTTGATGACGACGGCGTAGAACGCGACCACCAGCGTCAGGTTGAGCGCACCCGTGACCTGGGGGTCGGCCAGCGCGTCCGCGAGGTTGGCGAACCCGCCCTCGAAGGTGCGTCGCACCAGCAGACCCACGGGCCACGCGACGAGAAAGAACACGTAGGCCACGGCGAGGACGCGCAGCAGCCACCGGGTGGGCAGCGAGGTCCTCACCATCGCCGGGCCACCCTGCGCTGCACGAGGTCGAGGGCCACGATCACGAACAACGCGACGGCCAGCATCACCGAGGCGACCACGGCCGCCGAGGTGTTGCTGCCGTTCTCGATGAAGGTCAGCACGCGCACCGAGACGACCTCGGTCTCGAAGGGCCGGTTGCCGCTGAGCAGCACCAGGGAGCCGTACTCCGAGATGGCCCGCGCGAAGGACAGGGCCGCACCGGCGGCGATCGCCGGAGCCAGGCTGGGCAGGATGATCCGCCGGAAGATCGTGGCCCGGCTGGCCCCCAGGGAGGCGGCCGCCTCCTCGACGTCGGTGTCGAGCTCCTCCAGCACCGGCTGCACGGTGCGCACGATGAACGGCAGGGTGACGAAGGCCAGGGCCAGCGTCACCGCCCGCTCGGTGTTGGCCCACTCGATCCCGATCGGGCTGTTCTGGCCGTAGAGCGAGAGCAGCACCAGGCCGGCCACGATCGTGGGCAGAGCGAAGGGCACGTCGATGATCACGTCGAGCACGGACTTGCCCCAGAACCGGTCGCGCACCAGCACCCAGGCGATCACCGTGCCGAGCACGATGTTGACCAGCGTGACCAGGACCGCCTGGGTCACGGTCAGCCGGACCGCAGCCCACGTCTGGTCGTTCTGCAGGGCGCTCCAGTAGCCCGACCAACCGCCCTGGGAGGCCGCGGCCACCACGGCCGCGAGCGGGAGCAGGACCAGCAGGCTGAACCAGATCATCGCGATCCCGAGGCCGAGACCGGCCCCGGGGGTGAGCGTGTTGCGTGGGGTCGAGCGCCTCGCGCGCCGAGGCCGGCGCCCCGGGGGGGACGCCGGCGCGGCACTGCTCGGCCCCGTCTTCAGGGCGGAGGTCACTACTCCTCGCCCGCCTTCCCGGTCTCCTGCTGCAGCGCCGTGATGATGCCGAGCGGGTTGCCCTCCTCGCCGTCGCCGAAGAACTTGTCAGCGGCCTCGGACCAACCGTTGAAGTCGGCGTCGATGGTGAACAGCTGCTCGGGGGCGGGAAACGGGTCGGCCGGGTCGTTGGCGCCCGCCACCTCGGCCACGTCGACACCGTCCACGACCGGGCGGAAGCCCGACTGGGCGTAGTCGGCCTGCGCCTCGAGCGAGGTCATGAACTCCAGGAACGACCGCGCGTCCTCGCCGGCGTCCGTGGTGACCGCGGCGGGGTTCTCGATCAGCAGGGTGTCGGGGGGCAGGACGTAATCGAGGTCGGCACCGTTCTGCTTGGCCAGGATGGCCTCGTTCTCGTAGGACAGCAGCACGTCGCCGCTGCCGTCGGTGAACGCGGTCGTGGCCTCGCGTCCACTACCGGGCAGCGCGATGATGTTGCCGAGCAGCGAGGTGATGAACGCCTGAGCGTCCTCCTCGGTGCCGCCGTTGCCGGCGATGTGCGCCCAGGCCGCGAGGATGTTCCAGCGGGCCGATCCCGACGACCCCGGGTTGGGCGTGATCACCTCGACGCCCGGCTCGACCAGGTCGTCCCAGGTCTGGATGTCCTCGGGATTTCCCTTCCTGACCACGAAGACGACGACCGAAGACGTGGCGATCCCGCTGGTGGCGTTGTCCTTCCAGTCCTTGGCGACCAACCCCTCACCGACCAGGCGGGTCACGTCGGTCTCCAGTGAGTAGTGCACGACGTCCGCCTCGGCGCCGGCCACCACCGCGCGGCTCTGGTCACCCGACGCGCCGTACGACGTCACGAACCCGTCGCCCTCGCCCTCGGTGGTCGCCGTGAAGTCCTCGAAGACGGGCTCGTTGGCCGCCTCCATGACGGAGAACGCGTTCACGCTGATCGTCTGGCCGGACCCGCCGTCGGCGCCGCTGGCGCCCGAGGTGTTCGCGCACCCCGCCAGGGCCAGTACCCCGGCGGCCGTCAGGGCCGCCACGGTCGTGGGCGTCTGGTTGATCTAGGCTATCTCTGCCCCCCCCCCTCGGGGGGGTTTGAGGGTTTTTTTGCGGCACCAACGGCCCGTAACTGCCGTAAAGTCGGATTGA
>JAJAYJ010000158.1 GCA_026786275.1 Nocardioides sp.
GGGGGGCGGCCCGCCGCGGGGGGGTGGGGCGCCACCCCACCCCCCCCGGGGCCCGCGGGGGGGGGGGACACGCCCGGGGGCCGGAGGGGCGCGGCCGCCGGCGGCCGCGGCGAGCCGGTGACCGCGACCCGGCTGCTCGGGCCGGGGCTGGCCGCCGACCTCGGACCGGCCGGGGCCGACCTGACGGCGATGCCGGTCCGCTTCCCCGACTCCGCGATGGCCGCGCTGCTGCGCGTGGGCGACGTGGTCGACGTGCTCGCCGTGGACCCCCAGGGAGGTGCCGCCGGCGTGGTCACCCGCGGGGCCCGGGTCCTCGCCCTGCCCGGACCCCCGGCGTCGGGCACCGGTTCCGACGGACTGCCGGGCCGGCTCGTGGTGCTCGGGGTGCCGGCGGCCGCGGTGCCGGGGCTCGCGGACGCGTCGGTCCGCCTCTTCCTCGTGTTCGCCTACGCCCCGTAGCCTGCGCGGCACCCCGGGGACCGATCTCGGCTCGACACCAGGAGTGGCATGTCCGGATTCAAGAACTTCCTGCTCCGTGGAAACCTGATCGACCTGGCGGTCGCCGTCATCATCGGCACCGCGTTCGGCGCCGTGGTCATCACCTTCACGGCCTGGTTGACCGACCAGCTGCCCGAGTCGACCAGCGAGTACGTCAGCAACCAGCCCAACAGCTTCGGCGCGTTCCTCAACGCGGTGATCTCGTTCGTGATCCTGGCCGCCGTCGTCTACTTCGCGATCGTGATGCCCTACACCCGGGCCAAGGAGAGGTACTTCCCGAGTGCGCCGGCCGGCACACCGCAGGACATCCAGATCCTCACCGAGATCCGGGACCTGCTGGCCGGTCAGTCCCGCTCCACGCAGGAGTCACCGCGCGCATGACGCGGAGCTGGAGCGGCCGCCTCACCCGTGGTGGGGCGGCACCTGGGCCTTGAGCCAGGCCTCGGAGGCGCTCTCGGCCTCGCTGGCCGCCAGCACGCCGAGGTCGCGCTCGTCGGCGGTGGTCTCGGGCAGCACGTCACCGAAGACCAGGGCCAGCCGGCGCTTGCGCTCCCAGTCGCTCTCGGCGGTGCCCGGGTCGCTCATGCCGCGTCACCCACCATCAGGTGCACAGTCCGACCGAGGCCAGGTCTTCGGCTTCGGCTTCCGCCGACGGTGACGTGGTGGCGCCGTCGCCGGGCTCCTCGGTCACGTCGTCGGTGGGGCTGCTGCTGGGGCTGCCGCTGGGGCCGGGACCGGTCGAGGCGCTCCCGGAGGGCTCGGCACCCGGCACCGCGCCGGCGCTGATGGAGCCGGCCCGGAGCTTGCCAAGCGGCGCGTCGTTGATGACCTTGTCCCAGAGCGCGTCGGCCTCGGCGGTCATCACGACCCGGCCGGGGTCCTCGGTGCTGTACTCGAACGGGACCGTGACGAACTGGATCCGCTTGAGACCGACGCCCTGGAACTGCCCGCCCACCTGGGCGATGTCGAGCAGGTTGCCGAGGTCGGTGGTCAGCGACTTGGTGACGGCGCCCACGAAGTTGAGCAACCGGTCGGGTCGCCCCAGCACGCCGCCGGAGACGACCTTGCTGGCCATGGCCGCGACGAACGCCTGCTGCCGCTTGATCCGGCCGATGTCGCTGCCGTCGCCGATGGAGTAGCGCAGCCGGACGTAGTTCAGCGCGTCGTCACCCTTGATCGTCTGGGTGCCGGGCTGCAGCGTGAGGCCGGTCTTGGCGTCGTCGATCTCCTCGGGCACGCAGATCTCCACACCCCCGACGGCGTCGACCATGCTCTTGAACCCGGTGAAGTCCACGACCACGTAGTTGTCGACCAGCACGCCGGTCAGCTGCTCGAACTGCTGGATGGTGCAGGCCGCGCCCCCGACGTTGTAGGCCTCGTTCCACAGCACCCCGTCTTGGGCCGGGATCGTGTCGCCGTTCAGGGCCGTGCACTCGGGCCGGTCGACCAGGGTGTCGCGCGGCACCGAGATGCCGTACGCGCTGCGGCGGTCGGCCGAGAGGTGCATCAGGATCGTGGTGTCCGACCCGCCGCCGCCTTCGCTGTCGATGTCGTTGCCCTCGCCCTCGCGAGTGTCGGAGCCCATCACCAGGATGTTGATCGGGCTGCGCGGGCCCTCGAACGTCTTGGCCGTCGGCCGGTTCGAGAGCTGGCCGTCGACGCTGATGATGTTGAGGTTGCCGTTGAAGTGGTCGTAGAGGTAGGCCACGCCGAGACCGGTGACCAGGCCCAGGGCGAGCAGGCTGGAGATCAGCACCTTGGCGATCGTGTGCCGCGCGACCGGCTTGTTGCGCCGAGTGCCGCGTCGCCGGGCGCTGGTAGGCGACGTGGGCGTTGCCGCGGACCTGCGTCCGGCGTGCTTCATCGTGTCTACCTTCGGCCTCGGGGCTGCGATCGGGGCAGGTGTCGCGGTGCCCGTCGGCGGGAACGGCCCTGCTCGAAAACTACTGCGCCAGCGCAAATGATGAACGGCAGCCGACCGATTGACAAACCCGGGCGCGGGTCAGGGGCCCCGGCTCCGCACGGGGACCGTTAAGGAATGGGCGTGCCCTGGTGGTGGAGGATGCGCCACCGACCGTCGCGACCGCGTCGCCACCACGACGTACGCCGGGCCCGCCGGCCCTCCGCAGCGCTCACGTAGATCAGCATCACCAGGCCTTCGGCGACGAGCGTGCCACTCATCTCGTCGTCGGTGATCACCCGGGTGCCGGGGTCGGCCAGCATCGCCTCGATCATCACGGACCGTCCCCACAGCCGCCCGGAGGCACCGATCTCGCGGAACTCCGGGTCCAGGAGCCGCTCGACCACCTCGCGCGAGCCCCGGTTCTCGGGCCGCAGCAGACCACGCTCGAGGCCGATCGCGTGCGCGACCTGCTGGGCGGGGGTCAGGCCGGGGGCGGACCCGGTCATGGCCGGAGCGCTCCGGGCCCGCCCGGCGCCCGAGGGTTGCGTCGGTACGCCGACACCGTGGTCTCCCCCTCGAGCCAGAACCGCCACGGCACGTCGGCGGCGCTCGCGACCCCGACCCGAGGCCCGGTGACGACCGGGCGACCCGGCCCGCCGGGCGGGCCCAGGCGGGGCGCGTCATCCCCGTCAAGGTCCGCTCCGTTGTCGGCCAGGGTCAGGCCCAGCGCCGAAGCCAGGTTGCCGGGCCCGCGCGCCAGGCGGGCGTCGTCGTCCACGACCCCACGACGCTGCCGCGCCAGGTCGAGGCCGTCGACCACCTCGCCGGCGCGCAGCAACACCGCCGCGGCGTGCCCCGAGGGGCCGGTGACGACGTTGGCGCAGTGGTGCAGGCCGTAGGAGCGGTAGACGTAGAGCCGGCCGGGTGCGCCGTACATGATCTCGCTGCGGGGCGTGCGGGTGGCCGCGTGCGACGCGGGGTCGTCGGGTCCGGCGTACGCCTCGACCTCGGTGAGCCGGACGGTGACCCCGTGCCCGTGCAGCGTGCGCCCGAGCAGGCCGTGGGCCTGCGCGACCAGGTCGGTGCTGGAGAGAGGGACCACGGGCTGCGCCTCAGGCCCCGGTGAGGGCCTGCTCGAGGCTGCGGGGCTCGTGACCGGCGACGCGGCGCACGTCGTCGCTCAGGGCGGCGCACGCCCCGCCGGCGATCGCGGTGTAGGTGCTGACCCACGCGTCGAGCTGCCAGTCCCCGACGTCGTAGGCCGCGCGGCGCGAGGCATCGGCCTCCTCGAGCGTCTCGTCCTCGAAGCGCAGCTCGCGACCCAGCACCGCGCCGGCCCGCTGCGTGACCTCGACCAGGGTGAGCGCCTCCGGCCCGGTCAGGGTGTACGTCGCCCCACCGTGCCCGCCCGGATCCCGCAGCCCCGCGACAGCGACGTCGGCCACGTCGGCGCGGGCCACCGCGGCCACCCGTCCGTCGCCGGCCGGCCCCCGGACCACCCCCGCGGCGTCGGCGAACAGCGGCAGCACGTCGAGGTAGAAGTTGTCGCGCAGCACAGTCGCGCTCATCGGCGTCTCGGCGATGGCGACCTCGGCGTCGAATGGTCGCGACCCAGGGTGAACGTGGCGTCCGGGGCCGCCCCTGAGAAGGAGGTGTAGACGAGGTGGCTGACCCCGGCCCGCGCGGCGGCGCCGATGAACGAGCGGTGCTCCTCGCGCCGAGTCCGGGACTCGGCCGCGGAGACCATGAACAGGGTGTCCACGCCCTCGAGGGCGGCCATGGCCGCGTCGGCGTCGGCGTACATGGCGACCCGGACGTCGAGCCCGCTATCGGGCGCCCGGGAGGCGTCGCGCACGACCAGCCGGGGCGAGAGGTCGGCGAGCGCCCTCGCGACGAGCCCGCCCAGGGCGCCGGTGGATCCGGTGACGGCGATCATGAGCAGAGCGTAGGACTCCACTAGGATTCCGGTGCAGTACCCGCCCCAGTAGCTCAGTGGATAGAGCAGCCGCCTCCTAAGCGAAAGGTCGCCAGTTCGACTCTGGCCTGGGGCACCACCGCACTGTGCAAGAAGGTCGTCAGGTACCGGCTCGACTCCGGAGGACGGCGCCACGGCCGAAGGCCTGGTCAGGGGGTGGCCGTATCCGTGCCGGAGAGGCGGAGCTGACCGGCGAAGATGGCGATGACCACCAGGGCCGCCACCTCGAAGAGCACTGCCGACCCCGACCCGCCGCTGGTGGCGCTGATAAAGACCAGGGGTGCGAGGAGGACGGCGGCCGCGACAACGACGACGAGGGGCCAGCTGCCCGTAGCCGCCCGGCTCCCGACGACGGCGATCACCAGGAGCGTGGCCACTGCGGCCAGCCAGCCGACCTCGAGGCCGACCCGGACGCCGCTGGTGCGTTCCCCTGTGAGTAGCGTCCCGGCACCGGCGACCACCACCAGCAGCAGCGCCACCACGCCGGTGTAGGCAGTCGAGAACGCGGAGCTACGGGCCATCCGCGCACCACTCTGATGGGCTCCACCCGGGCCGGGCGGCTCTCCAGCGCGGGAATCGTGCGCCGAGTGTTTGGGTCGGCGTCGCGGTGACGGTCCTCACCGCGGGGTTCCGTTGCGGGCCTCGCTCTGCCGTGGAACCCTCACATGAGAGCGTCGCGCTCACCGTTGACGTCAGTGCTTGGCCTGGCGTGCCTGGAGACCACGAGTCGGCCACCTATACCCCGTGGTCTGGGTTCGCCCGGCGTGGTCTCCCCCGCACCGCGTTCAGGTTGCTGAGTTGCCCACGTGGCTTTGGCCGTGGGCGCTGCGATTGTGGAGAACTCGGGGTCCAGGCCTTGTTGCGTCATGTCACTGACAATCCGAGACGGACTGATCGATGGCGGGGCGGGGACCATTTTGGCGACTGTCCAGGCAGCATCGGCGACCGTCTCCAGATCTCGGTAGGCCAGCATCACGGCGGCGCTGGGCGAGGAGTCGGCCACATTGAGGGCGGTCTCGAAGTCGGGCGGCTTCGTCAACGTCGCAGCGGCTGCGGTCACAGCTCTCAAGGCCAGCCGGTTTCGCTCCCACTCCGACGCGGCTGACTCCTCACGCATCGCTCGATGCTCCTCTGGAGACAGCTCTTCGAATGCACTACGGGCTGCGTCAGCGCCATCGTTCCTCCCGAGCGGACAGACGGTCCGGATGCGGTTGACCGTAAGCGGAGGTCTCGGTTCTTGGGGAGCCCTACCGGGCGATCTGTGGAGAAACCGAGGAGGTTTGTCGCTCCAGCAGCCACGCGAGCCACGGCGGTCCCGCCAGTCCCAGGACCGCCCACCTGACCCCGGACGCACGTCGAGGTGCCACCCGGCACGCCCGATCGAGACCACCGCACCACCGTGGTCGGCACCCGCCCTCCGGCGGAGACTTAGCCGACTCGATGTGTGACGAAGGACATAGATGTGCTGTTGACTGGTCTGCATGACCGATCTAGGAGACAAGCCTTCAGCCACCCCGGGCGGGCGCACCGACGTCGACAAGGCGTTCCTGGGGACTGCCACCTACCGCAGCCTCGGGGAGCAGCATCTGTCCCCACGCGAGGAGGCGTTCGAGAAGGGCCGGCGTACGGTCGGGTTGTTCCTGGCACCGCTGGTCGCCTCGGTCTTCTGGTTCCTGCCGTTCGATCTGCCCGGTGAGCAGCAGGGGCTCGCCGCGGTGCTGCTGGGCGTCATCGTCTTGTGGATCACCGAGCCGGTACCGATCCCGGTCGGCGGTTTCATCGGCATTGCCGCGATCGTCGTCCTCGGAGTGTCCTCGGCGGACGAGACGCTGGCGCCGTTCGGCTCCTCGACGATCTTCACCTTCATCGGCGCGTTCATCCTCGCCCAGGCGATGCTCAAGCACGGGGTCGCGCAGCGGTTCGCCATGTTCGTTCTCAGCCTGCCCGGCGTCGGGAAGTCGACCTTCCGCGTCATCATCGCGTTCGGCGTGATCACGGCGCTCCTCTCGGCGTTCGTCTCCAACACAGCGACCGTCGCGATGCTGCTGCCGACCGCGATCGGCATCCTGACCGTGATCGCCAAGCTGATGCAGTCGAAGGGCACCGTGGCCGAGGACTTCGACCCGCTGCGCCTCCGGGTCGGCGTCGCGCTGATGCTGATGCTCGCGTACGGCGCCTCGGTCGGCGGTCTGCTCACCCCCGTCGGCTCCCCGCCGAACCTGATCGGACGCGGCCTGATCGAGGAGGCCACCGGCGAGACGATCTCCTTCCTCGACTGGATGATCATGGCGGCTCCGATCTGCGGCTTGATGTTCGTCGCCCTCGCGATCATCCTGCTGCTCCTGAACCGCCCGGAGATCAGGGAGCTCGAGGGCGTCGAGGAGTACGTCCGCGAGGAGAAAGCCAAGCTCGGGAGGCCCTCGCTCGCCGAGCGCAACACCCTGATCGCCTTCGGGATCACCGTCGCGCTGTGGATCTTCCCCGGCATCATCGCGGTGCTGTTCACCACCGAGTCCGCCGTTTACGAGACCGTCAGCGGTCGCCTCGACGAGGGCGTCGTCGCCATCCTCGGCGCCTCGCTGCTGTTCGTGCTGCCCACGAAGTGGTCCGAGCGGGAGTTCACGATGCGCTGGTCCGACGCGGCGAAGATCGACTGGGGCACCATCGTGCTGTTCGGCACCGGCATCGTCTTCGGCTCGCTGCTCGAGGACACGGGACTCGCGCTCACGATCGGCGAGGGGGCCTTCAGCGCCCTCGGCCTGACCAGCGTCTTCGCCATCACGATCTTCGCGGCGATCCTCGCGATCCTCATCTCCGAGACGACCTCCAACACTGCGTCGGCCGCGGTCGTCGTACCGATCATCATCCCGATCGCGATGGCCGCCGGCGTCAACCCGTTCATACCGGCGCTGGCGGCGACGTTCGCCGCGTCGTTCGGGTTCATGCTGCCGGTTTCGACGCCGCAGAACGCGATCGTCTACGGCTCCGGCGCCGTGCCGATCACCAAGATGATCCGCTCCGGGTTCTCCTTCGACATCCTCGGTGCGATCCTGATCGTGATCCTCCTGCCCATGATGGTCGGCGTGCTGGGCCTGGGAGGCTAGGGCTTGACGCAGCGCATCGCGGTCATCGGCGCGGACGCATCGGGCCGGAGGTGATCGACGCGATCCGGACGGTCCTCGACAGCCTCGCCGGGGCCCACTCCCTCGACCTCGTCTACGACGACTTCGACTGGTCGTGCCGGCTGTACACCGAGGTCGGCGCGATGATGCCCGAGGACGGCCTGGACCAGCTGGCGCCGTACGGCGCGATCCTGCTCGGCGCGGTCGGCTGGCCCGGTGTGCCAGACCACGTGTCGCTGTGGGCCTGCTGATCCCGATCCGGCGCCACTTCCGGCAGTACGCAACCAGCGGCCGATGACGGTGTTCGAGGGCGTGGAGTCGCCGCTGCGCGGCGCGCGGCCGGGCGAGGTCGACCTGGTGGTCGTGCGAGAGAACGTTGAGGGCGAGTACTCCGAGGTCGGCGGCCGCATGAACCGCGGCTTCCCCGACGAGATGGCCGTGCCGGAGTCGATCTTCACCCGCGCCGGCGTCTCGCGGATCGCCGAGTACGCCTTCGACCTCGCCGCGCAGCGCACCGGCTACCTGACCTCGGCCACCAAGAGCAACGGGATCGTGCACACCCATGCCGTTGTGGGACGAGGTCGTCGCCTCGGTCGCCACGGGACACCCGGGCGTGCGCTGGGACGCCGAGCTCATCGACGCCCTCGCGGCGAAGGCAGTGCTCGAGCCGGAGCGCTTCGACGTGATCGTCGCGTCCACCCTGTTCGGCGACATCCTCAGCGACCTTACCGCCGCCGTTGCGGGCTCGATCGGCATCGCGCCGAGCGCCAACCTCGACCCGACGCGAGAGTTCCCGTCCATGTTCGAGCCGGTGCACGGGTCCGCGCCGGACATCGCCGGCAAGGGGGTCGCCAACCTCGTCGGCACGCCGTGGTCGGCGGTGATGATGCTCGACCACCTCGGTCACGGCGAGGCGGCGACCGCGCTGATGAACGCCGTGCGGGACTGTCTGCGCGACCCCGCGACCCCGCGACCCCGCGACCCCGCGACCCCGCGACCCGCACCGGCGACCTCGGCGGGAGCGCGTCGACCGTCGAGGTCACCGAGGTCACCGAGGTCACCGAGGTCGTCGTACGACGGGTGCGGGCCTAGCGCGGCCCCGCCCCTACCCACCGAGCCGGATGCTCCCTGACGAAATCGTCGTCATCCCGCCGCCCGAACGGCGACGATTTCGTCAGGGGCTATCCACTCTCAGGCGCGGCGGGCGACCCCGACCGAGACCAGCGCCACCGTGGTGACGACCAGCACGCTCACGAAGGGACCGCGGGCCGCGGCCGTGCCCACTGCGGTGAAGACCAGCCCGACCACGGCGGAACGCCGCTGCGAGAAAGCGAAAGGTCACCAGTTCGACTCCGGCCTGGGGCACAGCGATCACACCGACACCCGCGGTGCAGCCGTGCGCTGCCCCGACGGGTGGGGGTCGATGGCCGGCAGAACCTGGCTTCTCGCGCCATCGAGCACCGCGGCGCAGGTCGGCCCGGAAGGGTGTGCCTCCGCCTCCGCGAGGCTTTGCGGATCAGCGACCAGCAGCCCGAACGCATCGACGCCGAGACGACCCCCGAGGGGGTCGACGGCGGCACCACCGAGGGAAACCCCATCGCCGGTGTCGAGATCGACGAGGCCCACAAGGACCGTGCGTCGAGCCCGACGACAACGCATTCGAGGTCGACGGGCCACAGGCCGGGCACGCCTGAGAGCGTCACCCGGACGGCGTCGACCGGGCCCCGACACCGATTCCCGGGGTCTCTGGTCGCCGTCCGAGGTCGGTGCAGTACGTCGCAGCGCCCACCTCAGCGCGGGGGCGCGGGTCCGACCCTGGAATGAACGATCGAGGCGGCGCCCGCCACACCCGTTGGGGTCTGCTCCTAGGGTGGAGCACGTCACCCCGTGTCCGGGGGTCGTCACCCCGGGCGCCTCGACCCCAGGAGTCTGCGTGTCCGTCCTCGCCCGCCGCGCTCCCTCGAGCCTGCGCGCACCCTCGCGGGTGCTCACCCTCGGGTCGGTGGCGCTCCTGGTGACCGGACTCCTCCTGGGCGGACCAGCCTCGGCCGACGTCCCGGCGGACCGGGCGGGCCCGGCGCCGACCGGCGTCGTGCAGCGGCTGGCGGCTCGCATGACCGTGACCCTGCCGCTGCCCGCAGGTTTCCAGCCCGAGGGGATCGCCACCGACGGCGCTCGGACCGCCTACCTCGGCTCTCGCACCGACGGCGACATCTACCGGCTCAACCTGCGCACCGGCGGCGGCTCGGTGATCAGCCAGGGTCCGGGCACCCCGTCGCTGGGCATGAAGCTCGACGCCCGGGGCCGTCTCTTCGTGGCGGGCGGCACCGGCGGCGACGCCCGGGTCGTCAACACCAACACCGGGCGGGGCCCCAAGACCTACCAGCTCAGCCTCGGCACGTCCTTCGTCAACGACGTGCTGCTCACCCGGGGCGCGGTCTGGTTCACCGACTCCGCCGCGGCCCAGCTCTACCGGTTGCCGTTCCGCGAGGACGGCAAGCTGGCCAAGCCCGGGCAGGTCGAGACCCTGCCGCTCACCGGGGCGTGGCGGCAGAGCACCGGCAACAACGCGAACGGCATCGCGACCACCCCCGACGGCCGGGGCGTGCTGGTCATGAACTCCGCCGACGGCTTGCTGTATCGCGTCGACCCACGCACCGGCAACACGTCCGTGGTCGACACCGGGGGGGCTCTGGCCAACGGCGACGGCCTGCTGCGCGAGGGCCGCACGCTGTACGTCGTGCAGAACCGGCTCAACCAGATCGCCAAGCTGCGCCTCGACAAGTCGGGCTACCGCGCCACCCGGCTCTCGACGATCACCTCGGCGACCTTCGACGTGCCCAGCACGATCGCACGCAACGGGGGCCGGCTCTACCTGCCCAACGCCCGGTTCACGACGCCGGCCACGACCGAGACGCCGTACGCCGTGAGCGGGCTGAAGATCAGGGCCCCGCGGTAGCGGTCAGACCCCGACGACCTCGAAGGTGATCCCGGCGGCCACCAGGCGCCCCATCAGGTTCTCGCCCATCGCCTGCGCGGTCGTCACGCAGCCGGCGGTCGTCGGGTTGTCGTCGAAGGCCAGGCAGAGCGCCGACTCGGCCAGCATCTTCGCGGTCTCGCCGTAGCCCGGGTCGCCGCCAGAGACCCGGGTGTGGACCGTGCGACCGCCGCCCTCGCCCACGAAGTCGACGGTGAACCACGACGCCTCACGCCGTGACTCATCGGGCCCCTCCCCCTGCTTGATCGCGCCGAGCAGCAGGTTGCGCACCGGCCGGACCTGGGCCGCGACCGCGACCGCGCTGACGCCGAGCGCGCCGGCGGCGGCGTACCGCAGAGTCTTGGTGCCGGCGTAGTGCGTGTAGCGGAAGTCCGGACCGTACGACGCCAGCGCGGCCCCGCTGCGGGCCACCACCGCCGGGTCGATGGTCGGCATCGGCAGCAGCCAGAGGCCGAGAGCGGTGTCGCGCCGCGGCTTGCCGGCCACCGCTCGCGAACGCCGCCCCTCGGGACGGGGCTCGATCCGACGGCGCTGCCTGGCCGCCTCCGAGGACTGCCTGGCCCGGGAGAACACGCCCACCGCAGAGTGGAAGGTGCCACCCGAGAACATCCCGCTGGCGCGCACCACACCGCGTACGGTGACCGGCCCCGCCGCCTGCAGCTGCTGCACGGTGTACATCGCGCCCAGGTCGTGGGGGACCGAGTCGAAGCCGCACGCGTGCACGATCCGGGCCCCGGTGCGCTCGGCGGTGGCGTGGTGCGCGAGATACATCCGGTCCGCGAACTCCGGCTCACCGGTCAGGTCGACGTAGTCGGTGCCGGCCTCGGCGCACGCCGCCAGCAGCGGCTCGCCGAGCGTGAGGTAGGGCCCGACGGTGGTGACGAGCACCTTGGTGCGACCCACCAGGTCCGCCAGGGCCGCGTCGTCGGTGGTGTCGGCCTGCACCAGCTCGAGGTCGGCGAGCCGACCGTCGACGGCGACCAGCCGGTCCCGGACCCGCTCGAGCTTGTCCAGGCTGCGCCCGGCCAGAGCCCAGCGCAGGCCGGCGGGGGCGGTGCGGGCGAGGTAGTCGGCAGTCAAGCCGCCGGTGAACCCGGTGGCTCCGAACAGCACCAGGTCGAGGGGTCGGTCCGAGGTCTGCGGGGGCATGGCGACCATCGTGGCACCCCCACCCCGGCGCGCTGGAACCGACCGCTCCACGTCGCCGTCCCGGGCGGTGTGCCCTCGTCCAGGTCTCCGTGCCCTGTCGACAGCCGCGGCTGGCGTCCGCCTCGTCAGAGCCTGCTTCGTTCGTCGCGCTGGCGCCGCGAGCGCCCGGCGTACCCTGGAACGCATGTGCCGCAACATCCGCCCGCTCAACAACTTCGAGCCGCCGGCCAGCAACGACGAGGTGCACGCCGCCGCGTTGCAGTACGTACGCAAGGTCGCCGGGACCACCAGGCCGTCGGCCGCCAACGAGGCCGTCTTCGATCAGGCCGTGCGCGAGATCGCGCACCTGACCCGGCACCTCGTCGACGACCTGGTGACCACGGCACCGCCCAAGGACCGCGCCTGCGAGGCCCAGAAGGCGCGGGCCCGCGCCGAGCTGCGATACGCGCGTTGAGCAACTCCGGGCCCGGCTCCGTGCCCGCCGCCTCGTCCGACGCCTCGTACGAGGCCGCCCTGGGCCTGCTCGTCACCCGACCACTGGTGGTGCTGACCGGGGCCGGTCTGTCCACCGACTCCGGCATCCCGGACTATCGAGGTCCGGGCTCCTCGGCGCGGTCGCCGATGACGTACCAGGAGTTCGTGTCGGCTCCCGCGGCCCAGCAGCGCGACTGGGCCCGCAGCCACCTGGGCTGGGGCCGGATGCGGCACGCGGTGCCCAACCCCGGGCACTCGGCGCTCGCCCGGCTCGACCCCGAGCTGCTGATCACCCAGAACGTCGACGGCCTGCACGAGCAGGCCGGGTCGCGGCGGATGGTCGCGCTGCACGGTCGGATCGCCGACGTGGTCTGCCTGGACTGCCGCACGATCTCCTCGCGGGTCGCCCTGCACGAGCGGCTGACCGGGCTCAACCCCGGCTTCGACCGGACCCACGCGTCCGTGCAGGCGCGCCCCGACGGCGACGTCGAGCTCGACGACACCTCCGGCTTCGTGCTGGCCGACTGCGAGGTCTGCGGTGGCGTTCTCAAGCCCGACGTGGTCTTCTTCGGCGAGAACGTGCCCGGACACCGCGTCGAGCGCTGCTACGCGGCCGTGGACGCGTTGGCCGGCAGCGGTGGTGCGCTGCTGGTCCTGGGCTCCAGCCTGACCGTGATGAGCGGGTTCCGGTTCGTGCGCCGGGCCGCCCAGATCGAGGTGCCGGTGGTGATCGTCAACCGCGGCAGCACCCGCGGTGACGCCCTCGCGGCCCACACCGTCCACGCGGGTTGCTCGGCCTTCCTGGGTGCCCTGCTGTCGGCCGGGCGCAGCCTCGCCGGTTAGGCGTGCGCCGGGGGTCGGGGGCTGCGGTCTGGCGCTGTCGTCGCCACGGCCCCCGGCCGCGGCCCCCGACCGCGAAGGCGGGTCAGAGCTTCTTGACGAAGATGTGGTCGGCGGCCTCGGGGATGATCTCGGCCGTCTCGCCACCGGACCCGAGGAGCACGCCCTCGGGCGTGGCCACGACGGTGATCGTCTTGTCGGGCAGGGCACCAACACGACGCAGCGCGCTCATCAGGGCCTCGTCCTTCTGCATCTCCTCGGAGATCCGGGCCACCAGCACCCGGGCCTCCTCGGGCCCGGCAACCTCGCTCAGGGAGTGCACGCCCTCCATGAAGATCCCGCCGAGCTCGGTCTCCCCGAGCTCGTCGAGGCCGGGGATCGGGTTGCCGTAGGGCGAGGAGGTCGGGTGCTCGAGCAGCTCGACGAGACGACGCTCGACGCTCTCGGAGATCACGTGCTCCCAGCGGCAGGCCTCGACGTGGGCGAGCTCCCAGTCCAGCCCGATGACGTCGGTGAGCAGCCGCTCGGCCAGGCGGTGCTTGCGCATCACCCGGGTGGCGAGCCGGGCGCCGTCGTCGGTCAGCATCAGGTGGCGGTCGCCCTGCACGGTCACCAGCCCGTCGCGCTCCATCCGGGCCACGGTCTGCGAGACCGTCGGGCCGCTCTGGTGCAGACGCTCGGCGATCCTGGCCCGCAGCGGGACGATGCCCTCCTCGACCAGCTCGTAGATGGTCCGCAGGTACATCTCGGTGGTGTCGATCAGGTCGCTCACGGCCCCATTCTTACCCATTGCCCGGTGGCCTGGCAGGGTGGAGCCGATGGCCCCCTCGACCAGCCCCTCCAACTGCTCCGTGATGTGGTTCCGTCGCGACCTCCGACTGGGTGACAACCCGGCCCTGCTGCAGGCGTGCGCGGACGGCGCTGTGCTGCCCCTGTTCGTGCTCGATCCGGCCCTGTGGGGCCCGGCCGGCGACGTCCGCAAGGCCTACCTGGGGGCGTCGCTGCGCTCGCTGGACACCCAGCTGGGGCAGCAGCAGGCGGGCCTGAGCGTGGTGCGCGGCAACCCGGTACGACGGGTGCTGCTCGCGGCCCGGGCGGTCGGGGCGACCCGGGTGCACGTCGCCGCCGACCACGGGCCGTACGGCCGGGTCCGCGACCAGGAGGTCGAGCGGACGCTGAGCGACGCCGGGATCGAGCTGGTCCGCACGGGTTCGCCGTACGCCGTGGCGCCCGGGCGGGTCACCAACGGGTCTGGTGAGCCCTACAAGGTGTACACGCCGTTCTCGAAGGCGTGGTCCGCTCACGGCTGGCGGGCCCCCGTGGACCCGCCCACGGGGGCGACCTGGCTGCAGCTCGACGACGACACGACCGAGATCCCCGACCCCGGGCTGCCCGCGGGTATCGAGCTGCCGGAGGCGGGCGAGGCGGCCGCCCACCGTCGGTGGCAGGAGTTCCTCGAGCGGGTCACCGACTACGACGAGGACCGCGACAAGCCGGGCGTCGACGGCACCTCACGCATGTCGGTGCACCTGAAGTGGGGCGAGATCCACCCGCGCACGATGCTGGCCGAGCTGTCCGGTCGCCGGGGCGTCGGGGTCGACACCTACCGCAAGGAGCTGGCCTGGCGGGAGTTCTACGCCGATGTGCTCTTCGCGCAGCCGCGCACGGCCCGGGAGTATCTGAAGCCGGAGTTCGCGGCGATGAGCTACGACGAGCCGGGCGCACAGCTGGAGGCCTGGCAGCAGGGCCGCACCGGCTTCCCGATCGTGGACGCGGGCATGCGCCAGCTCCGCGCGACCGGCTGGATGCACAACCGGGTCCGGATGATCGTGGCCAGCTTCCTGGTCAAGGACCTGCACCTGGAGTGGCAGCACGGTGCGCGGCACTTCATGCGGTGGCTGGTCGACGGCGACCTGGCCTCCAACCAGCACGGCTGGCAGTGGACGGCCGGCTCGGGCACCGACGCCTCGCCGTTCTTCCGGGTCTTCAACCCCACCACCCAGGGCCGGAAGTTCGACCCGCGGGCCGAGTACGTGCGCCGCTGGGTGCCGGAGCTGGCCGACGCCGCGGACCCGCACGAGCCGAGCGCCGACGACCGCGACCTGGCCGGGTACCCCGCCCCGGTCGTGGATCACCAGCAGGAGCGCAACGAGGCGCTGAGCCGATGGGAGCAGATCAGGTGAGCACCGCACGATGAGCAGGGTTGAGGTGCGGGTGCCCGCCCGCTTCTGCGGCCCCCGGGCCTCGGGCAACGGCGGCTGGAGCGCGGGCGCGCTTGCCGAGGTGGTCGGCGCCCAGGGCGTGGCGATCGATGGTGAGGGCTGGCCGGTCACCACCGTGCAGTTGCGCCAGCCGCCGCCGCTCGACGTCGACATGGTGGTCGGTGAGGACGGCTCCTGGACGACCGCCAGCGACGACACCGGCGCGACCGTGCTCCGGGCTCGCCTGGGCGACCCGGAGCCGGAGCCGGTGCCGTTCGTCGACCTCTCCACCGCGCGGGCGGCCGAGGCGTCGTACCCCGGTCTGGTGCACCACCCCTTCCCGACCTGCTTCGTGTGCGGCACCGGGCGTGAGGTCGGCGACGGGCTGCGGATCTTCTCTGGTCCCGTCACCGACGTGCAGGGTGCGGCACGGGTGGCCGCGACGTGGACCCCCGCCGAGGCCCGGCTTGCGACCACCTGGGCCGCGATCGACTGCCCGGGAGCCTGGTCGTTGGACATCGGCGAAAGGCTGATGGTGCTCGGCCAGATGACTGCCCGCGTGCACCGGCTGCCCGAGGTCGGGGCACCGCACGTGGTCGTGGGGCTGGCCGGCGCGGTCGAGGGCCGCAAGAACTTCTCCCGCACCAGCCTGTACGACGCCGACGGCGACCTGCTGGCCACTTCCGAGCAGGTCTGGATCAGCATCGACGCCGCGGCCTTCGCCTAGTCCTCCCCTGGCCCGGCGCCGGACTGGGTGGCGTGTCCTGACGCTTGGTGCCCGTTGCAACCCGCCACAAGCGCAGGAATCCCCGGTCAGCCGGGGACTCATGCACACGGCCGCACCACCGTTTTTGCCCGGCCGCAGGCCTCCTCCTAGGCTGGCACCATGACGGCTTTGAACGATCCAAACCACGACCTGACGGCTCCCTGGTGGCGTGACGCGGTGGTCTACCAGGTCTACGTCCGCAGCTTCGCGGCCACCGGCACGGGTGCCGGGCACGTGGACGGGCTGGGCGACCTGCCGGGCATCACCTCGAAGCTGCCGTACCTGCGCGACCTGGGCGTGGACGCGGTCTGGCTGACGCCCTTCTACACCTCGCCGCAGCACGACCACGGCTACGACGTCGCCGACTACCGCGACGTCGAGCCCCGGTTCGGCACGCTCTCGGACGCGGACGCACTGGCCAGCACGGCCCACGACCTGGGCCTGAAGCTGATCGTGGACCTGGTGCCCAACCACACCTCAGAGGAGCACGAGTGGTTCCGGGCCGCACTGGCGGCCGCACCGGGCAGCCCGGAGCGGGCCCGCTACCTGTTCCGCGAGGGCCGCGGTCCCGACGGGGCCGAACCGCCCAACAACTGGCAGTCGGTCTTCGGCGGGCCGGCCTGGACCCGGGTCGAGGACGACGGCCGGCCCGGCCAGTGGTACCTGCACCTCTTCGACGACACCCAGCCCGACCTGGACTGGCGCAACCCCGAGGTCGGCGACATGTTCGAGTCGGTGCTGCGGTTCTGGCTGGACCGCGGCGTCGACGGCTTCCGGGTCGACGTGGCCCACGGCCTCCACAAGGAGGCGTCGCTGCGCGACCAGGAGGTCGGGGACGGTGCGACGCCGAGCTCGGAGTCCCAGGAGTCGGCCGGCGGCGGCTCGATGGTCGAGCGGACCCTGCGTGACGAGCCGATGTGGGACCAGCCCGAGGTGCACGACGTCTACCGGCGCTGGCGCCGGGTGCTGGCCGACTACCCCGGCGACCGGATGATGGTGGCCGAGGCCTGGACCCAGACGTCCGCGTCGATGGCCGACTTCGTGCGGCCCGACGAGATGAGCCAGGCCTTCAACTTCTCCTGGTTGCTGGCGCCCTGGTCGGCCGGTGCGTTCCGCGACGTCGTCAGCGGCACCCTGGACGCCCTGGCGCCCGTCGGGGCCTCTCCCACCTGGGTGCTGAGCAACCACGACGTGGTCCGGCACACCACGCGGTACGGCGGCGGCCCGGTCGGCCTGGCCCGGGCCCGGGCCGCGACCCTGGCGATGCTGGCCCTGCCCGGCTCCAGCTACCTCTACCAGGGCGAGGAGCTCGGCCTGGAGCAGGTGGACGTGCCGGCCGAGCTGCGCCAGGACCCGGCTTGGCTGCGTCTGCAGGGACGACCCGGTGGGGTCGGGCGCGACGGCTGCCGGGTGCCGATGCCCTGGGCCGGTGACCACCCGCCGTACGGCTTCGGGAGCGGGAGCGGCCAGCCCTGGCTGCCGCAGCCGCTGGACTGGGCGTCGCTGACGGTAGCCGCGCAGGAGGGCCACGACGGCTCCACGCTGGAGTTCTACCGGGCGGTGCTGGCCGCGCGCCGGGACCTCCTGCACGGCACGTCGGTGCAGCTGCTGGACGCCGGCGAGGATCTGCTGGCCTTCACGCGCGACGGGTTGAGCGTGGTGCTGAACGCCGGGCCGGCCAGCGTCGAGCTTCCCGAGGGCGACGTCGTCATCGCGAGCGGGCCGCTCACCGACGGGCGGCTGCCGGCCGACACCGCGGTGTGGCTGGCCTGACCTGCGGAGCGGGTCTCAGTCAAGGGCGGCGTTGTAGCGGGAGAGCAGGGCCACGAAGCCTTCCAGCTCCGGGGCGCTCCAGTCGCTGAGCCGCTCGTCGAGCAGCCGCCGCCGCCCGGCCGCGACGTCGGCGAGGCGGCGTACGCCCTCGGTGGAGGCCGAGACCAGGGTGGCGCGGCCGTCGCCGGGATCCGGCGTTCGGTCGACCAGGCCCAGGTCGACCAGCTGCTGCAGCTGCCGGCTGACGGCACCCTTGTCGATGTTGAACCAGTCGACCATCGCCGAGGCCCGCACCGGTCCCTCGTCGACCAGCCACGAGAGCATGAGGTACGCCGAGGGCTGCAGGTCCTCGTGCACGGCCCGGGCCCGGACCCCGATCACCCGGCGGATCCGGCGGATCAGGACGCCGACCTCGCGCTCGAGCTCTCGCAGCGAGTCGTCGCGGACCGACGGGGTCCGCAGTGGCTGCTCGGCCGGCGTCATCGTGCTCATCGTTCCACGCTCTCGCCCAGGTCCGCCGAGGTGGCGTCCTCGCGGTCCAGCGTGGTCCGCAGCGGCACCTCCTTGATGAACAGGACGCACACCAGGGCCAGCAGCGCGAAAGGCATGGCGACCAGGAACAGCTCCCCGATCGCCTGGCCGAAGGAGTGCTCGTAGAGCACTCGGACCGGCCCGGGCAGGGCACTGAGGTCGGGGATGCTGTGGCTCTCGTGGGAGGACTGCGCGGCGATCCCCAGCGCGTCGAGCCCGGCGCCGACCTTGGCCGCGACCTGGGTGCTGAGCAGGGCACCCAGCGCCGAGACCCCGATCGAGCCACCCATGGACCGGAAGAACGCGACCACCGAGCTGGCGGCGCCCAGGTCGGCCTGCGACACGTTGTTCTGCACGGCCAGCACCAGGTTCTGCATGGTGGCGCCGAGACCGACCCCCAGGACGGCCATGAACAGCCCGACCAGCGCGAGATTGGTCGTGTCGTCGATCTGGCCCAGCAGACCGAGCCCGACGACGACCAGCACCATCCCGCCCACGAGGTAGCGCTTCCACAGACCCGTGTCGCTGATGATCCGGCCGGTCACGATGCTGGAGACGAGCAGACCGCCGACCATCGCGATCGACATCAGGCCGGCGTGGGTCGGGGTCATGCCGCGGGCGAGCTGGAAGTACTGGCTCAAGTAGACGGTGGAGCCGAACATGGCGACGCCGACCAGGACCGAGGCCGCGGTGGCCAGGCTGGTGGTGCGGTCGCGGAAGAGGCGTAGCGGGATGATCGGCTCGACGGCCACCCTGGCCTCGACCCACACGGCGGCGACGAGGACGGCGAGACCGCCGAGCACCATCGCGATGCTGGTGCCCGAGGCCCAGGCGAACTGCTGGCCGGCCAGGGACACCCAGACCAGGAGCAGCGAGACCCCGGCGACCAGCAGGGTGGCACCGGCGTAGTCGATGGAGACCTCACGCCGGGTCACCGGCAGGTGCAGGGTCTTCTGCAGCAGCACGAAGGCGCCGACGGCGAACGGCAGACCCACGAAGAAGCACCCGCGCCAGCCGAGGGGGCTGTCGACGATCAGGCCACCGATCAGCGGTCCGCTGACGGTCGCGACCGCGAAGACGGCGCCGATGTAGCCGGAGTAGCGGCCGCGCTCACGCGGGGTGACCATGCTGGCGATGACGACCTGCACCAGTGCGGTCAGGCCGCCGACGCCGAGGCCCTGCACGACCCGGGCCCCGATCAGGACCTGCATGCTGGGCGCGAGCGCCGCGATCAGGGAGCCGACCGAGTAGATCACCAGCGCGCTCTGGACCAGCAGCTTCTTGTTGAAGAGGTCGGCGAGCTTGCCCCAGATCGGGGTGGTGGCCGTCATCGCGAGCAGGGTCGCGACCACGACCCAGGTGTACCCGGTCTGGCTGCCCGCGAGGTCGGTCACGATCCGCGGCAACGCGTTGGTCACCACGGTGCTCGACAGCATCGCGACGAACATCGCCAGCAGCAGACCCGACATCGCTTCGAGGATCTGGCGGTGGGTCATCTGGCCGGGCTCGGCCGTGCTGGTCTGCGTCGGTGTGGGTTCGGCGAGGTCGGTCACAGGGAGACAACTCACTTCGGGGAGCACGTGGGTCTGACGTCGTCTACAAGGTTGACGTCGGCAACGTTATTCCAGAGTGCTTGACCTGCACACCTTCCCGTGTGGTCGGATCGAGTCGGGGAAATGACGCAACCCGCAGGCGTGGCCTCGGATGAGACCGCTCCGGTCGACGTGATGTCCGGATCACCTGCGGGTCGGGTGTGCTGCTGTGGATTCGCCAGCAGCGCAACGAGGACTCTGCCTCGCCTTCGTGCTGGGCTGCTAGCGGGCAGCCACCTCACGCGTCTCTGAAGAACTCATTCTCCGGACCACCTCCTTTCCCGTGTTTTCCGAGGATAGGTCGTGGACCGGTGGTCGTTCAAGGGCTTTCTCAGGCCACCGCCGCGGCGAACTGCGACTCGTAGAGCGCGGCGTACGCGCCAGGGGCGGCGAGCAGCGAGTCGTGGGTGCCCTGCTCCACGATCCGACCGTCCTGCATGACCAGGATCAGGTCGGCGTCACGGATCGTGGAGAGCCGGTGGGCGATCACGAACGACGTCCGGTCCGAGCGCAGCGCGGCCATCGCCTGCTGCAGCAGCAGCTCGGTGCGGGTGTCGACCGAGGACGTGGCCTCGTCGAGGATCAGCAGCGCAGGATCGGTCAGGAACGCCCGCGCGATCGTCACCAGCTGCCGCTCACCGGCTGACAAGTTCGAGCCGTCCTCGTCGATCAGGGTGTCGTAGCCCTCGGGCAGGGAGTGCACGAAGCGGTCTACGAAGGTGGCGCGGGCCGCCTGCATGATGTCGTCCTCGCTCGCCCCGGGGCGGCCGTAGGCGATGTTGTCGCGGATGGTGCCGGCGAAGAGCCAGGTGTCCTGCAGCACCATCCCGATCTGGCCGCGCAGCGCGCTGCGCGGCATGTCGGAGATGGAGACCCCGTCGAGGGTGATCCGGCCGGCATCGATGTCGTAGAACCTCATCACCAGGTTGACCAGCGTGGTCTTGCCGGCCCCGGTGGGACCCACGATCGCGACGGTCTGACCGGGTCGCGCCACCAGGGACAGGCCGTCGATCAGGGGTACGTCGGCGAGGTAGCGGAACGAGACGTCCTCGAAGGCGACCTCACCGCGCCGCGCGGCCGGTCGGGCCGTGGGCGCGACCCCGACCGGCTCCTCGTCGGCGTCGAGCAGCTCGAAGACCCGCTCGGCGGACGCGACACCGGACTGCAGCAGGTTCATCATCGAGGCCACCGTGGTCAGCGGCTGGGTGAACTGGCGGGTGTACTGCACGAAGGCCTGCACCTCACCCAGCGACAGCGAACCGTTGGCCACCCTGAGCCCGCCGATGACGGCGATCACCACGTAGTTGAGGTTCCCGATGAACATCATCGCGGGCATGATCAGCCCGGACACGAACTGCGCCCCGAAGCTGACCCGGTAGAGCTCGTCGTTCTCCTCGGCAAAGGCCCTCTCGACCTCGCCCTGGCGGCCGAAGACCTTGACCAGGGCGTGGCCGGAGAACGACTCCTCGATCTGCGCGTTGAGCTGGCCGGTGCGACGCCACTGCGCCACGAACTGCCCCTGCGAGCGCTTCATGATCGCGCGGGTCACCAGCAGCGACACCGGGACCGAGACCAGGGCGACCAGCGCGAGCAGCGGTGAGATCCAGACCATCATGGCGAGCACCGCGATCACCGTCATCAGCGAGGTGAGCAGCTGGCTCATCGTCTGCTGCAGGGTCTGGCTGACGTTGTCGATGTCGTTGGTCACCCGGCTCAGCAGCTCCCCGCGAGGCGAGCGGTCGAAGTAGTTGAGCGGCAGCCGGTTGATCTTGTCCTCGACCTCGCCGCGCATCCGGTAGACGGTGTTCTGGACCACCGCGTTGAGGACGAAGCCCTGCAGCCAGCCGAGCAGCGAGGCCACCAGGTACAGGCCCAGCACGACCAGCAGCACCTCGCCGACGGCACCGAGGTCCACGCCCTGACCGGGCACCACGTCCTGGCCCCGGACGGCGTCGGGCAGCTCGGAGGCGGGCGTGCCGGCGGGGAACTGACGCCCGACCAGCCCGGAGAAGATCAGGTCGGTGGCCCGGCCGAGTATCCGCGGGCCGACCGACATCAGCGCGACGCTGACCACGCCGAGCGTGACGACCAGCAGGGCCTTGGCCCGCTCGGGCCGCATCCGGGCGGCCAGCCGACGCGCCGACGGCACGAAGGTCATCGCCTTCTGACCCACCATGCCGCCACCCATCGGACCGCGACCGGGACCGCCCGCGGGCGCCTCGATCCGCTCCGTGGCCGCCAGAGCGGCGCTCTTGTCCCGGGGCGCCTGCTCGCTCATGCGGCCACCTCCACGGCCTGCTGGGAGGTCACGATCTGCCGATAGGTCTCGCACGTGGACAGCAGCTCGTCGTGCGTGCCGCGGCCCACCACCCGACCGCCCTCGATGACCAGGATCAGGTCGGCGTCGATGATCGTGGAGACCCGTTGGGCGACGATCACGACGGTGGCGTCGCGGGTGGTGGGCCGTAGGGCGGCCCGCAGCCGGGCGTCCGTGGCTAGGTCGAGGGCCGAGAAGGAGTCGTCGAAGAGGTAGATGTCGGGGCGGCGCACCAGCGCCCGCGCGATGGCCAGGCGTTGACGCTGCCCGCCGGAGAAGTTGGTGCCGCCCTGCGCCACCGGCGCCTCCAGCCCCTGGGTCAGCGAGGCCACGAAGTCCGTGGCCTGGGCGGTGCGCAGCGCGGCCCACAGCTCGTCGTCCGTGGCGCCCGGCTTGCCGTGGCGCAGGTTGGAGGCGATCGTCCCGGTGAACAGGTACGCCTTCTGGGGCACCAGGCCGAGCTGGTCCCACAGCACGTCCTGGTCGAGGCGGCGAACGTCGGTGCCGCCCACGGCCACCGTGCCGTCGGTGACGTCGAAGAGGCGGGGCACCAGGTTGACGAGCGTGGACTTGCCCGAGCCGGTCGACCCAATCAGCGCGACCGTCTGCCCCGGGCGGGCCGAGAACGACACGTCGCACAGCACCGGCGACTCCGCGCCGGGGTAGGAGAAGACCACGCCGTCGAGGTCCAGCCAGCCCCGCCGGGCCGGATCGGCGGGCACCGGGTCGGTCGGGGGCGCCACGGAGGAGTCGGTGTCGAGCACGGCCATGATCCGGTCCCCGCAGACCGCCGAGCGGGGCACCTGCATGAGCAGGAAGGTCGCCATCATCACCGACATCAGGATCTGCATGAGGTAGGACAGGAATGCCGTCAGTGCCCCCACCTGCATCTGGCCGCTGTCGACCCGTTGCGCCCCGAACCACAGCACGCTCACGCTGGCCACGTTCACCACCAGCATCACCAGGGGGAACATCGTGGCCATCCAGCGACCGGCCCGGACGGAGACGTCGGTCAGCTCGGCGTTGGCGGTCGCGAACCGCTCCCGCTCGTAGGGCTCGCGCACGAACGCGCGGACCACCCGGATGCCGGTGATCTGCTCGCGCAGGACCCGGTTGACCTCGTCGATCCGGGTCTGCATCAGCCGGAAGCTCGGCACCATCCGGCTGACGACGAAGCCGACCGAGACGAACAGCGCGGGCACGACGACCGCGAGAATCCACCCCAGGCCGACGTCCTCGCGCAGCGCCATCACCACGCCGCCGACCATCAGGATGGGCGAGGAGACCGCGATCGTGCACGCCATCAGCACCAGCATCTGGACCTGCTGGACGTCGTTGGTGCTGCGGGTGATCAGTGAGGGCGCCCCGAACTGCTGCACCTCTCGGGCCGAGAAGCCACCGACCTGGTGGAACACCGCCGCACGGACGTCGCGACCGAAGCCCATCGCCGTCCGGGCGCCGAACCAGACCGCGGCCACCGAGCTGAGGATTTGCAGCACCGAGACGCCGAGCATGATCGTGCCGGTGCGCACGATGAAGCCCGTGTCCCCCGCAGCGATCCCGTCGTCGATGATGTCGGCGTTGAGGCTGGGCAGGTAGAGCATCGCCACGACGCCGACGAGCTGCAGCACGACGACCGCGGCGAGCCAGGTGCGGTAGGGCCGCAGGTGCAGGCGTAGCAGCCGGATCAGCATCGGGTGGAGCCTTCCGTGGTGGCCGGTGGGGCGGTCGGGGCGGTCGGGGCGGCGAGGGTGCCGTGCAGCACGACGTCCACGATGTCCTCGGGGCTCAGCGGTCGCTGCTCGGAGATGTGCGGGTGGCTGCCGGAGAAGGTGAGCAGCCGCAGGGTGCGTACGACGTCGTCCAGCGGGAGCCGGAACGCCGCCGCGTCGGGCTCCAGCAGTCGTCGCATCTCGGCGGTGGCCGCCCGGCGCCACTCCAGGTGCTCCTCGTCGGAGTGCGCGGGCCGGGCCGGTGGCCCCTGCAGGCCCATCGCGGTCATCAGCAGGAAGATGCCCTGGAAGCGGCGCTGCAGGCTCCTGGTGATGGCGAGCATCCGCTCCCGCAGGGTGCCATCGGTCGCCAAGGCGGCCAGCTCGGCCAGGTAGGCCTCGGGCGCGAACGCGGCGTCGAGGACCGCGTCGAAGAGCTGGTCCTTGGTCTCGAAGATCCGGAAGATCGTGCCCTGCGCGATCCCGGCCGCCTCCGCGATCTGCCTCGTCGTCGTGGCCCGCCCGTGCTCGACGAGCAGCGGCCGGGTCGCGGCGACGATCGCCTCGCGACGCTCCAGGGCCGCCAGCGGTCGCGCACGTTCCCGTCTCGTCGTCGTCACCTGACGAGCGTAGGTGAGTGAGCACTCACTCACAAGTCCGGGTGGTCACCCGAGAGCGACGGGCCACTGGTCGGGACGGAGGGCGGTCCGTGGTTTTCGGAGTCCCTCCCCAGGTCCCTCGCCGACTGCCACGGACCGCCCGATCCAACCTCCAGCATAGGAGCGTCGACCCCTGTTCCGCATGGCCCGTCTGGACCATCCTCCAGGGTCCAACGACCCACTCGGGCATGGCTCAGGGGGCCAGCCGCGAGGTCGTCCAGCCGGTGTCGGAGCGGCGGTACAGGAGGCGGTCGTGCATCCGCGACGGCCGGCCCTGCCAGAACTCGACGCTGGCGGGCGCCACGACGTACCCGCCCCAGTCCTCGGGCACCGGCACCTCGCCGCCCGCGAACCGCCGCTCCACCTCGTCGTACGACGCCGCGAGGGCCTCGCGCCCGGGGACCACGCGCGACTGGTCCGAGGCCCACGCCCCGAGCTGGGAGCCGCGGGGCCGGACCGCGAAGTAGTCGGCGACCGCCGGGCGCGGCAACGGCGTGGCGGTGCCCTCGACCCGGACCTGGCGCTCGATCGGGTGCCACGGGAAGAGCAGGGAGCAGCGCGGGTTGTCGGCCAGGTCGCCCCCCTTGCGGGAGGAGAGGTTGGTGAAGAACACGAACCCGTCGCCGGAGAAGCCCTTGAGCAGCACGATCCTGGACGACGGGGCCAGGTCGGCGCCGACGGTGGAGACCACCATCGCGTTGGGCTCGTGCAGGCCCGCGGCGCGCGCGTCGTCGTACCACCGCTCGAACATCGCGTACGGGTCCGGCGCCAGGTCCTCCTCGGCGAGACCACCGCGGGTGTAGTCCTCGCGGGCAGCCGCCAGCAGGTCGGACAGCTCACTCATCACGATCCCTCATGACCGCGAGGATACGGGGGGATCCCGATGGTCCGGGGTGAGGCACAATGCGCTTCGGCGACCTGGGTGCTCGGGCGCCGTCCGGCGCCAACGGGGCGCCCCCTGAACCACGAGGAGTCAGCATGGCCGAGGTCCACCACGGGCTCGAGGGTGTCGTCGCGTTCGAGACCGAGATCGCCGAGCCCGACAAGGAGGGGTCGGCACTGCGCTACCGCGGCGTCGACATCGAGGACATCGTCGGGCGGGTGCCGTTCGAGAACGTCTGGGGCCTGCTGATCGACGGCCGCTACACCCCGGGCCTGTCCCCCGCCGAGCCCTACAACCTGCCGGTGCACACCGGCGACGTCCGGGTGGACGTGCAGGCCGCGGTCGCGATGCTGGCGCCCGCGTTCGGCTTCGGCCAGACCTACGACATCAGCGACGAGCAGGCCCGCGAGGACCTGGGCCGGGTCGCCGTCATGGTGCTCTCCTACGCCGCGCAGTCGGCCCGCGGGCTGACCCGGGCCGTCGTCCCGCAGAAGGCCGTCGACGAGGGCGGCACCCTCGCCGAGAAGTTCCTGATCCGCTGGAAGGGCGAGGCCGACCCGTCCCACGTCAAGGCGATCGACGCCTACTGGAGCTCGGCGGCCGAGCACGGCATGAACGCCTCGACCTTCACGGCCCGCGTGATCACCTCGACCGGCGCCGACGTCGCCGCCGCGTTCTCCGGCGCGATCGGCGCCATGAGCGGCCCGCTGCACGGCGGTGCGCCGTCGCGGGTGCTCGGCATGATCGCCGACGTGGAGGAGTCCGGCGACGCCGAGGCCTACGTCAAGGGCCTGCTCGACCGGGGCGAGCGGCTGATGGGATTCGGCCACCGTGTCTACCGCGCCGAGGACCCGCGCGCCCGGGTGCTGCGCCGCACGGCCAAGGAGCTCGACGCACCTCGGTACGCCGTGGCCGAGGCGCTCGAGAAGGCCGCGCTCGCCGAGCTCAAGGAGCGTCGCCCCGACCGGGTGCTCGAGACCAACGTGGAGTTCTGGGCCGCGATCGTGCTCGACTTCGCCGAGGTGCCGGCCACCATGTTCACCTCCATGTTCACCTGTGCCCGCACGGGTGGCTGGTCGGCCCACATCCTGGAGCAGAAGCGCACCGGTCGCCTGATCCGCCCCTCGGCCATCTACACGGGCCCGTCGGCTCGCAAGGCCGACGAGGTCGACGGTTGGCAGGCCCAGTGGGCCTGAGACGGATCGGCGGCTGAGTCGATCCGAACCGGTGCCGGGTCGTTCGCGTGGCCCGGACGGATGGGCGCGGATGGCCCGGCTGGACCATCGCGCGTTCACCACGACCGGTCTAGTATTATCCCCGAAGCCCGCTGGAGACCCGAGACTCCGGCGGGCTTCTTCCTTGCCCGGTGCCGAGTAGCCCGTTCGGACTACTCGAAGATGGCCCTCCCGGGCTCTCGTCCCGGTGGCCGTCACGGGCTACTCTTGGCCTCAGACCCGCTGGAGACCCGAGACTCCAGCGGGTCTTTTTACGCCCTGGTGCGCGCGGGTCCCCCCTAGGGTTCTCCCCATGCAGGTGCGCAAGCTCGACGTGGCCGACCTCCCGCACTCTCGCGAGCTCGGCATCGAGGCGTTCGGCACGTGGCCGGCCGACGAGACCATGCCCCCGCTGCCGACCGAGCTGCCGCCGGGTCGCCACTCGTGGGGCGCCTTCGAGGACGGACGGCTCGTGGCCCGGGTCGTCGCGCACGAGTACCACTCCTGGTGGCGCGGCACCCAGGTCCCGACCTGTGGCGTCGCCGGGGTGGCCGTGGCCGCCGAGCACCGCGGTGGCGGCCTGTTGACCGGCCTGTTGCAGGTACTGCTCCGCGAAGCCCGGGAGCGGGGTGAGGTGCTCTCGACGCTCTACCCCACCGCCAACGGCATCTATCGCGGTCTGGGTTACGAGCTGATCACCTCCTACGACACCGTCGAGGTGCCGACCGCCGAGCTGGGCCGGGTCACCGCCCCGGTCGGCGTACGCACCCGCCGGGCCACCGTCACCGACCTGCCCGCCGTCCGGCAGGTGTACGACGCGTGGGCGGTCGCGCAGGACGGCCCGCTGACCCGGACCGGTCCGCGGTTCGCGGCCACCGACGAGGAGGTGCTCGCCGAGGTCACCGGGATCACCCTGGCCGTGGACACCGCCGGCGTGGTGACCGGTTTCCTGAGGTGGGACCGCGGTTCCGGCTACGGCGCCGACGCCGTGCTGAGGGTGCACGACCTGATCGCCACCGACGCCGACTCCTACCGCGCGCTGTGGCGCACGGCCGGGTCGTTCGCGTCGGTGACCGGGAAGGTCCGGCTCTCCACCTCCGGTGACGACCCCGCCCGGCTGGTGCTGCCCACGATGACGTGGGCCGTCGTGGGTCGCCACCCCTACATGCTGCGGGTCCTCGACCTGCCCGGTGCGGTCGCCGCGATCTCGCCGCGGCTCGCGGGTGGTGGGCAGTCGGTGGTCGACCTCGCGGTCGTCGGCGACCGGCTCGGGATCCTGGACGGCGGCTACCGGATCACGCTGGGCCCGGGCCCGGCCCACGCCGAACCGGCCTCGGTGGGCCCCGACGTACCGACCCTCACCCCGCAGGGCCTCGCCCTCCTGGTCGCGGGCGCCCAGTCCTGCGGCAACCTGCGGCTGCTCTCCCACCTGCGCGGAGCCATCGAGCACGACGACGTGTTGGACGCGGCGTTCGGCGGCCGCCAGCTCCACGTACGCGACTACTTCTGAGCCGATCGCCCCACCCGACCGACGTACCAGCTGGTGCGGGCCCTCGCGCCGGCCCGGGACAGCGAGATGTGCACGTGGTCACGGTGCCGCAGGGTGGGACGGCACGTCGAGACGTCAGGACACCCTGGCGACAGGTAGGGCTGGGCCGCGAACCCCGTCCAGGCGGGGTACATGGTGTCGTCCCAGATCACGTACATGACACCCATCCGCCGGGCCGTGGCCGCGATGTTGCCCTGGGCGTCGGTCGCGAACACCGTGGTCAGGAAGGCCTGGGCGCTCGCGGCGTCGGTGGGATCGCCGGCGTCGAGCGTCCAGTCGATGGCCCGACCGTCCTCGTGCTCCGAGGTGCCGCCGGAGCAGGGCCGCCACGACGCGCCACCACCGCCGCCGTACGTCGTAACGAGCCAGGCGCCCAGGACCTTCGTGCCGGCCTTGGGTGCCTGGGCGCAGCGCGTCATCGGGTCGTAGGAGGCTAGGTCGTCGACCGGTCCTCGGGCCGCCACGGCAAGGGCAGCGCTGGTCAGCAGCACGACCAGCAGCACGACGAGCAGGACGACGCGCGGGGCAGCTCGGGGGCAGGCACGGGGCACGGGCACGGGCACGGGCACCGGCACCGGCACCGGCACCGGCACCGGGCGACGGTAGGCCGCGCCCGGTCGCGCTGTCCGGCGCTTGCCCGAACCTGGTCCGGGGCGGCGGGACGCACCACCGTCGCCGCCACCGCCGCAGGGCCGGGCCAACCGAGCCGTCGCAGTACCGATCACCGGGCCCCAGGTGCCACAGTGGGGACCATGCAGAGCGACCTCTTCGACCAGACCAACCTCGAGATCGCCGACGGCCAGCGCTTCGGTCTCCAGAACAACCAGATGCTCCGGGTCTCGCTGGGCCCCGACGTCCTCGCGGTCAAGGGCGCGATGGTGGCCTTCCAGGGCCAGGTCCGCTTCGACCACGAGAAGGCGGGCAGCGTGGGCAAGCTGCTCAAGAAGATGGTCACCAGCGAGGACATGCCGCTGATGCGCGTCTCGGGCCAGGGCGAGGTGTTCTTCGCCAGCGAGGCGGGCTACGTCTACCTGCTGCACCTCGACGGCGACGGCATCAGCGTCAACGGGCGCAACCTGCTGGCCTTCGACGCCGCCCTCGCGTGGGACATCAACCGGGTCAAGGGCGCGGGCATCCTCGCCGGCGGCCTCTTCAACACCACGGTGACCGGCACCGGCGACGTCGCGCTGTGCACCGTCGGCAAGCCGGTCGTGCTCGACTGCTCGCAGCAGCCGACGTTCGTCGACACCCAGGCCGTGGTGGCGTGGTCGGCCAACCTGGTGCCTCAGGTCGTCAACAGCATGAACATGAGATCGATGCTGCGTGGCGGGTCCGGCGAGGCCATGCAGTTCGCCTTCCACGGCCCCGGCTTCGTGGTCGTGCAGCCCAGCGAGTGGGCGCCCGTGCAGCAGGGTTCCGGCGGGGGCGGCGGCGCTCTGGGTAACCTGCTCAACGGGTGAGCGAGAGCAACTGGGCGGGCAGCCACACCTACACCGCGGCCCGCCTGCACCGGCCCATGACGCTCGAGCAGCTGCGGCGACTGGTCGCGCACGAGCCACACGTGCGCGCGCTGGGCTCGCGGCACTCCTTCACGGCACTGCCCGACTCACCGGGTGCGCTGATCGGCACGGACGCGCTGCCCGAGGTCGTCGAGATCGACAGCGCACGCGCGCTGGTCCGGGTCAGCGCGGGCACGACGTACGCCGCGTTGGCGCCGACCCTGCACGCCGCCGGCTGGGCGCTGGGCAACCTGGCCTCGCTGCCGCACCTCAGCGTGGCCGGCGCGGTCGCCACCGGCACCCACGGCTCCGGCGACTCGGTGGGGTCGCTGGCCGCCCAGGTCCGGGCGCTCGACGTGGTGGGCGCCGACGGGGAGGTCCGCCACGTCGCGGCCGGTGACCCAGGGTTCGAGGGTCACGTGGTCTCGCTCGGCGCCCTCGGCATCACGACCCACGTCACCCTGGCCCTCGAGGCGACCTACCAGGTGCGGCAATGGGTCCTGCGCGACCTGGCCTGGGAGACCCTCGTGCACGACCTGGGCGCGGTCACCGACGCCGGCTACAGCGTGAGCGGGTTCACCGACTGGCGGGCCCCGACCGTGGTGCAGGTCTGGGTCAAGTCACGCGACCTCGACACGGCCCCGCACCTGCCCGGCACCACGCCGTACGACGCGGTGGTGCACATGCTGCCCGGCGGCGACGTGCGGGCGGTGACCACCCAGGGCGGCACCACCGGGCCGTGGCACGAGCGGCTGCCGCACTTCCGCCACGACCAGCAGCCCAGCGCCGGCGAGGAGCTGCAGAGCGAGTGCTTCGTGGCCCGCGAGCACGCCCCGCCGCGCTCGCCGGGCTGCGTCAGCTCGGCGCGCTGCTGGCCCCGGTGCTGCAGATCTCCGAGATCCGCACCGTCGCCGCGGACGAGCTGTGGCTCAGCGGCAGCCACGGTGGCGACCGGGTCGCCTTCCACTTCACGTGGCGCCGCGACTGGCCCGGCGTGCTGGCCGTGCTGCCGGCCGTGGAGGAGGTGCTCGTCGGCCTCGGCGGTCGGCCGCACTGGGGCAAGGTCTTCACCGCCGACCGGGCCACGCTGGCGCAGGAGTACCCCCGGCTCGAGGACTTCCGGGCCCTGGTGGCCGAGGTCGATCCCGGCGGCTGCTTCGGCAACGCCTTCCTGGACCGCTCCCTGTAGTCGGGGTCCGCACTGTCGGAGGGGCACCTGGGAGGCCCGCTCGACCGCGGGCAACCAGCCCTCAGTCGAGCAGCATGGCGAAGCACCGGTTGACCGGGGAGTCCCGGTAGTGGCCGAACGGCGCGATCCGCACGTAGCCCGACGACTCGTAGAGCGCGATCGCCTCGGGCTGCATCGAGCCGGTCTCCAGCACCATCGCGTCCGCACCGGCCTGCCGGGCGGTGGACTCCAGGTACGCCAGCATCCGGCGCGCCACGCCTTGGCGCTGGGCGGCCGGCACGACGTACATCCGCTTGATCTCGGCGGTCTCGACCACCCCCAGGGCGGGCACGTCGTCGCGGCGGCGCCAGGCGCCGCTGGCCACCGGCTCGTCGTCGAGGTAGCCGACGAAGAAGCTGCCCGACGGCGACGCGAACATCGAGGGGTCGAGCGGGGTGTCATCGGTGCTGCCGTACCTCGCGACGTACTCCAGCTGCACCTGCGCGATCAGTCGCAACGCGTCGGCGTGGCCGTAGTCCACGCGCTCGATGCGCAGCTCGGACACCGGCTCGGACACTGGGACTCCTCGGGGCTGACGGGGCGAGCGGTGCGAGAATAGGACGCGTGAGCGACGCGCCCAGCATCCCCCCCGACCTGCTGCCCCGAGACGGACGCTTCGGAGCCGGACCGTCCAAGATCCAGCCCGGCCACCTCGACGCGCTCGCGGCGACCGGCTCCTCGCTGATGGGAACCTCGCACCGGCAGGCGCCGGTCCGCGACCTGGTCGGCCGGGTCCGCGAGGGGATCGCCGAGCTGTTCTCGCTGCCCGAGGGCTACCAGGTGGTGCTCGGCAACGGCGGCGCGACCGCGTTCTGGGACATCGCGACCTACGGGCTGATCCAGCACCACAGCCAGCACCTGGTCTTCGGCGAGTTCTCCTCGAAGTTCGCGGGCGCGGCGACGGCCGCGCCCTGGCTGGACGCGCCGTCGGTGATCACCAGCGAGCCGGGCTCGCGGCCCGAGCCCGTGGCCGAGGCCGGCCTCGACACCTACGCCTGGGCCCACAACGAGACCTCCACCGGCGTGATGGCGCCCGTACGCCGCCCTGAGGGCGCCGACGCCGGCTCCCTGGTGCTCATCGACGCCACCTCGGGCGCCGGAGGTCTGCCCGTCGACCTGCGCGAGACCGACGTCTACTACTTCGCCCCGCAGAAGTCCTTCGCCTCCGACGGTGGTCTGTGGATCGCGACGTTCTCCCCCGCCGCCCTGGAGCGGGCCGCCTCCATCGCCGCCTCGGACCGGCACGTGCCGGCGTTCTTCGACCTGGCCACGGCCATCGAGAACTCGGCCAAGAACCAGACCTACAACACGCCGTCGGTGGCCACCCTGTTCCTGATGGGCGAGCAGCTGGAGTGGATGCACGCCCACGGCGGACTGGCCGGCATGGTCGCGCGCACCACGGCCTCCTCCGACGCGCTCTACGGCTGGGCCAAGAAGTCCGAGCACGCGTCCTGCTTCGTGCCCGAGCCGGCCGACCGGTCGCTGGTGATCGGGACCATCGACTTCCACGAGGGCGTCGATGCCGCGGCGCTCTCCGCGACCTTGCGGAGCCACGGGATCGTCGACACCGAGCCCTACCGCAAGCTGGGCCGCAACCAGCTGCGGATCGCGATGTTCCCCGCCGTCGACCCCGCCGACGTCGAGGCCCTGACGCACTGCCTCGACTGGGTCATCGAGCACTCCTGAGGAATCGGGTTCTGCCCCGACGCATTCCCTGCTCAGCCTGCGACCGCGACCGCCACCACGTCGTACGACGCCGGGTCGAGCACGACGATCCTGGCCTCGGTGACGCTCGTGTCGGCGGCGCGGAACGCCTCCAGCGCGCAGGCGACGGACTCCTGCTTCGACCAGCCGTAGACGCCGGCACCGACGAGCGGGAACGCCACCGTGCGGGCGCCGACCTCGTCCGCGACGCGGAGCGCGTTGGCGTAGCAGGAGGTCAGCAACGACCGGGCGGTCTCGCCCACGTGACGGTCGGGGCCGACCACGTGGATCACGCAGCGTGCCGGCATCGCACCGGCCGTGGTCCATCCGGCCTCGCCGGTCGCCAGGCCGTGCGGGAAGCGTCGCGAGCAGTCCTCCAGCACCGACGGCCCACCAGCCCGGTGGATCGCGCCGTCCACCCCGCTGCCGCCCCGCATCTCCCGGTTGGCGGCGTTGACGACCGCGTCGACGTCCTGCGTGGTGAGGTCACCGCGGACCACGGTGACCCTCACCGGGACTCCTTGAGCAGCGTGAGGGTGGCCCGCTCCAGCGCCGCCTGCCGGGCGTGGGGAGTGTCGTGGGTACGGCGCGTGGTGCCGCGGATCGTGCGGCCGAGCTCGTAGGCCTCGACCACCCGGGGGTCGACGTACGACGAGCGGGCCAGGGCCGGGGTGTTGCCCAGGAACGAGGACACCTCCTTCATGGCCCCCGAGACCGCGCGCCGGCGGGAGGCCGCGCTCTGACCCGGCTCGGCGGTCTCGGCCAGCGCGGCCGCGGCCAGCACGGTCGCGTGCCAGGTCCGGAAGTCCTTGGCCGTGGCCTCGATACCGGTCGACTCACGCACGTAGAGGTTGACCAGGTCGGGCATTATCGACCGCCACGACCGGCCGTCCTGGTAGGCGAGCAGCCGGGGGTCGTCCCGGCTGCGCCGGCGACGCATGATCTCCACCGCCTTGATCACCACCTCGTCGTCGATCTCGATGCGGTGCTCGACGCCGGACTTGCCGACGAAGGCGAAGACCAGCCGGTCCTGGTGCCGGCGGACATGACGTCGCTCCAACGTGGTCAGGCCGAAGCTGCCATTCTCGTCGGCGTACACGTCGTTGCCGATCCGGAAGTAGCCCAGGTCGAGCAGCCGCACCGCCACCGCGCAGGCCCGCTCCAGCGGCATACCCTCGCTGCCGAGGTCGGCGAGCACCCGCTCGCGGGCCCGGGTCAGCGCCTTGCCGAACTCCAGCATCCGGTCGAACTTCTCGGCGTCGCGCCGGGTCCGCCAGTCGGGGTGGTACAGGTACTGCCGCCGCCCGGCGTCGTCGGTGCCGACGGCCTGCAGGTGCCCGTGGGCGTGCGGCGTGACCCACACGTCCTTCCAGGCCGGCGGGATCACCAGCGCACGCACCCGCTGCGCGTCGGCGACCGGGAGCCTGCGCCCGTGCTCGTCGAGATAGCTGAAGCCCGTGCCCGCGCGCCGACGGGTCCAGCCCGGCTGGTCGGGAGACGTACGACGCAGCCGGACCATGCGCCGACCCTAGGGTGTGCCCCGCCGCGGGCGGGACACCCTGCGGGAGAGGTCAGCGGGTCCGCATCGAGCGCAGCAGCACCATCAGGAAGCCCACGGCGATCAGGCCCGTCAGGAACCACGGCCAGGCGGCCGGTGAGTACGTCGTCGCCTCCGGCAGCTCGCGGCCCTCGCGGGACTGGATGCCCGGGAAGGGGCTGCTCTGCGCCGTCGCCACCGGCGGGACCGTGCCCATCGCCTCGCGGACCTCGGTCGGCAGCCGGACCCGCAGCACGTCGCTGTCACGACCCTCGCTGCCGACGAACAGCCGACCCTCGTCGTCGACCGCGATGGACTCGCCCTGCTCCTGGGTCGGCAGGTCGACGCTGCCCACCGGCTCGAGGGTCGGCAGCGAGTAGACGACCGCCCGGGTGTAGTCGCGTAGCACCACGTGCTCCCCGTCGGGGAAGAAGGCGCCGTCGGTGGCCAGGCCCAGCACGTCGCCGAGCGGGGTCATCGGGTTCGGGCCGTCGACCAGCGGGTCGGGCGCGGCGTACACCGTGCCGCCGAAGACGCCCTTGGTCACCACGAAAAGCTGGCCGGTCGTCGGGCTGACCAGCAGCGTCTCGGCGTCGTGGGGGCCGTCGGGGTAGACCAGCTCGTGGCGTTCGGGCTCGACCGTGCGGTCGCCCCGACCCACCGGCACCTTGAGCACCTCGACGCTGGGCCGCTGGGCCAGGTTGTCCCCGATGTCGGCCACCCAGACGCTGCCGTCACCGGCCGGCGCGACCGCCTCGTCGTCCTCGGGGTCACCGTTCCAGTAGCTCACCCCCACGGTGTAGCCGTCGGTCGGGTCGACCGTGAAGACGCGCGCGCTGTCGCCGGAGTCGTTGACGCTCACGTAGAGCCCGTCCACGACGGCCAGTCCGCTCGACTCCACGATCGCGGGGTCCTGGAACGTGAACTCGACCTCCGGCTCGTCGCTCGCCACCGAGGCCGCGCCCAGCAGGAACGGCAGCACGACCAGCACCGCGCAGGCGCCGAGCCCGCGACTCACGAGCTCGTCCCGAGCAGCTCGGCCAGCCGCGGCGCGAGGTGCCAGGTCGCGACCAGGTCGTCGTACTCCTCGCGGCTGCCGGCCGGGGTCCCGGTCCGGACCGCGCGCAGCATCGTGTTGCGCGGCGTGTGCTGGCTCTCCACGAACTGCACCACGTCAACCCGGTAGCCCTCGGCGCGCAGCAACGAGGCGCGCAGCGCATCGGTCAGGGTGTCGGCCAGCCGCTCGCGAAGGATCCCGTCGCGGGTGAGCATGGAGTACGGCGCCGGCGCGGGCGTGGCCCTCAGCTGGGCGGCGATGTCGTGGTGACAGCAGGGGGCGGCCAGCACCAGGCGGGCGTCCCACCCGACCGCACGGGCCAGCGCCTCGTCGGTGGCGGTGTCGCAGGCGTGCAGCGCGAGCACCACCTCCGGGTCGTGCTCCAGCGCGACGCCGGCGATCGAGCCGACCACGAAGTCGGCGTCCACCCCCAGCTCGGCGGCGAGCCCGGCGTTGTGCTCGCGCGACTGCTCGCGCACGTCGACGCCGACCAGGTGCACCGGCACCCCGCGCACCCCGGTCAGGTAGCGCTGCGCGGCGAAGGTCAGGTAGGCGTTGCCGCAGCCCAGGTCGACGATCCGCAGCGGGTCCTCGGCGGTGGGGGTGCGCAGGTGTCCCTTGTCCAGGGCGTCGGTGAGCGAGCTGTCGAGCAGCCGCAGGAACTCCTCGACCTGGCGGTACTTCGCCTGCCGGCTGGGCTTCAGCCGGCCGTTCGCGTCGGCCAGGCCCAGCGCTCGGAAGACCGGGTCGTCCTCGGGCAGCAGCCGGTCCTTGTCCCGGTCGTGGCCCCGGTCGACCTCGGCCGGCTCGGTGCGCCGCGAGGTGTGCAGCAGGCCCTCGAGCTTCTTGGTGACCCGCACCTGGTGCTGCTCGGTGGTGGTCTCGACGTGCCAGTTGCCGAAGGGCTCCGCGAGCAGCTCGTCGACCGCCACGGCCGCCGGGCTGTGCCCGACGTCGGGCCGGACCTCGTAGTTGGCGGTGAACGCCTGCGTCTCGTCGTACGACGTGACCTGCAGGCGCCGTCCGGCCCGCAGGTCGACGTAGCGCACCTCCACCCGCTTCCAGCGGGGCTGGTCGCTCCGGCGGCGCCCCGAGGCGACGGCCCGCACCAGGGTGTCGGGACCGAGCAGGTGGCCACGCACCACCGCCAGCACGTCGGGCAGCGGCGCGCTCATCGGCCCACCAGCGACGCGATCACCACGATGAGGAGCAGACCGCCCAGTGCCACCGGGATCACGAGACGGCGGTATCGGGGGCTCACCGTACGAGCCTAGAAGCGAACAGCTCGGCCAGGTGCATCGTGGGCACCCCGGCCAGGTCGTCGAGCTGGACCCGACACGACATGCCGTCGGCCAGCACGACCGCGTCCGGGTTGCCGCGCACCGCGGGCATCAGGTACGTCTCGGCGATCGCGACCGAGACCTCGTAGTGGCCCTTCTCGACCCCGAAGTTGCCGGCCAGGCCGCAGCAGCCGGCCACCCGGGTGACGGTGGCCCCGGCCCGGGTCAGCAGGGCCTCGTCCTGGGCCCAGCCCAGCACGGCGTGCTGGTGGCAGTGCGGCTGGGCCACGATCTCGACCCCGTGCAGGTCGGGGACCGGCAGGTCGAGCCGGGTGACCAACTCGGCGAAGGTCAGCACGCCCTCGGCCACCTGGGTGGCGTGCGGGTGGTCGCTGAGCTCGAGGGCGTCGCTGCGCAGGGTCGCGGTGCAGGACGGCTCGAGGCCGATCACCGGCACGCCGCTGGCGACGTACGGCGCGAGGGTGCTCAGGGTCCGACCCATGATCTGCCGGGCCTGGTCCAGCTGGCCGGTGGTGATCCAGGTCAGCGCGCAGCAGGCCTTCTCGTCGATCACCCGCACCCGCAGGCCGTGGGCCTCCAGGTACCGGATCGCGGCGTGCCCGCTCTGGGGGAAGAAGTGGTCGGTGAAGGAGTCGGCCCAGACCCACACGTCCGGCGTCGCGGGTCCGGCCGTGCGCAGGGTCGCGCTCTGCGCCGAGCGCTTGAGGGTCCGGCGGGCGAAGGTGGGGATCGAGCGGCGCTGGTCCATGCCGGCGGTGGCCCGGGCCAGGGAGGCGACCGGGCCGAGCCGCATCATCGCGTTGACCACCGGGGCCACCGGAGCGGCGAGCCGGGCCCAGACGGGCAACCGGCCGAGCAGGTAGTGGCTGCGCGGGCGACGCTCGTGGGCCTCGACACCGTCGTAGCGCTGGTAGAGCGCCTCAGCCTTGTAGGTCGCCATGTCCACCCCGGTCGGGCAGTCGGAGGCGCACCCCTTGCAGGCCAGGCACAGGTCGAGCGCGTCGGCCACCGCCGGGTCCCCCAGGCCCTTGACCAGATCGCCGTCGAGGGCCTCCTGCAGCACCCGGGCGCGCCCGCGGGTGGAGTCCTTCTCGTCGCGGGTGGCGAGGTAGGAGGGGCACATCACGCCGTTAGTCGTGGGCGCCACGCACTTGCCGACCCCGGTGCAGCGGTGCACCGCGTTGCCCAGCGAGCCGCCGTCGTGCAGCAGGGTCAGTGCGGTCCGGACCTCCTGGCGGGCCCGGATCGGGCGCAGCGCGAGGTCGAGCGGGTCGGGGTCGACGATGACACCGGGGTTGAGCAGGTTGTCGGGATCGCAGATCGCCTTGGCCGCGGCGAAGAGCCGGATGCTCTCCTCGTCGTACATCAGCGGCAGCAGCTCCGAGCGGGCCCGGCCGTCGCCGTGCTCGCCCGACAGGGACCCGCCGTAGGTCTTGAGCCGGTGCGCGGAGGCGGTGAGGAAGTCGCGGAACACGGCCGCACCCTCCGGTGCCCCGGGCTCGAACGGGAAGTCGATGCGTACGTGCACGCAGCCGTCGCCGAAGTGGCCGTAGGGCACCCCGTCGAGACCGAAGTCGGACAACAGCGTGTCGAAGTCGCGCAGCCAGGCGCCCAGGTGCTCGGGCGGCACGGCGGCGTCCTCCCAGCCGGAGTACGCCGGGGTCCGCAGGCTGCGGGCGGCCAGACCGGCACCGTCCTCGCGGATCCGGAACAGCTCGGCCTGCTCGACCACGTCGGTGACCGAACGATGGCCCAGGGCACCCGCGACCGCGACCAACCGGGCGGCGACCGACTCGGCGTCGGCTCCCGCGACCTCCGCGAACAGCCAGCCCGCACCGCGGGGCAGCTCGGGCACCACGCCGTTGCGGCGACGCACCAGGTCGACGATCCGGGCGTCGAGGCCCTCGCAGGCGATCATCCGGCCCTCGGCCGCGGCCAGCAGGGCGGGGACGGCGTCGGCGGCCTCGGCCATCGAGGGGTAGCCAAGCACCACGATCAGCCGGCGGTCCTCCTCGGGCACCAGCCGCACCGTCGCCTCCAGCACCAGGCCCAGCGTGCCCTCCGAGCCGACCAGGAACCGGTCGATGCGTCGCCGCTCGGGCAGCAGGTGCTCCATCGAGTAGCCACTGACCTGACGCCCGAACCGGCCGAACTCCGTCCGGATGTGCTCCAGGTGCGCGTCGCCCAGCGCCGCGAGCCGGTCGCTGGTGGTCGAGGTCTCGCTGGTTGAGGTGCGAGCGGAGCGAGCCTCGAAACCCGCGAACGAGGCCACCTCCCCGGTGCCGAACGCCACCCGCAGGCCCTCGACGTTGTCCACGGTGCGGCCGTAGCCCAGCGCCCGGGAGCCGCAGGCGTTGTTGCCGATCATCCCGCCGATGGTGCAGCGCGGATGCGTCGACGGGTCGGGCCCGAAGCGCAGGCCGTGGGGTGCAGCCGCACGCTGCAGGTCGGCGTGCACCATGCCGGGCTGCACGACCGCGGTCCGGGTGTCGGGGTCGATCGACACGAGGTGGCGCAGGTGCTTCACGGTGTCGACCACGATGCCCGGACCGACCGCGTTGCCGGCGATCGACGTACCAGCGCCGCGCATGGTGAGGGGCACGCCGGTGGCGCGGGCCACGTCGAGGACGGCCAGGATCTCGTCGGCGTGCCGCGGCCGGGCGACGACCTGGGGCACGATCCGGTAGAGCGAGGCGTCGGAGGAGTAGAGGGCCCGGGTCAGGGTGGAGTCGTCGACGTCGCCCACGCCGCGGGGCCCCCGCGCCGCGGCGCGGTGCGGGGCGCCCGCCCCACGCCCGCGGGGCCACCCCGAGGGGGCGGGCGGGGGTTCCCGCGGCGGCCCCCGACCGCGCGGCGGCGCGGGGCCGCTGGGGCGTGGTCGACGTCGACGACTCCACCC
>JAJAYJ010000159.1 GCA_026786275.1 Nocardioides sp.
CAAGGCAGGTCGACCAGCCACAGCGGCAGGAAGGCCTGGGTGGCGGGCCCGATGGCCACGGCGTACAGCACCGTGGCCAGGCCGAGCACCCCACCGAGCAGCAGGCCGATCAGCACCACGGCGACCTCGAGGCCGGTGCGGACCAGCCGCAGCGACAGGCCGCTGCGTCGCGACAACCCGGTCATCAGACCGTCGCGGGGCCCGCGGCCGAGCTGGGCGCCGATGTACATCGCGCCCGCGAAGGCACACAGCACGACGCCGCCCAGCATCAGCCCGACCCGGGCCCCGAGCAGCGCGGGCCGGTCCAGGAGCACCAGCGTCGCGTCGGCCGAGAGCCCGACGACCACGGCGTTGGCGATCGTCGCGACGCCGGGTGTCTCGCGCAGCGGCACCCACAGCACCAGGACCACGAAGCTCATCACCACCACGGCCTGGCCCAGGGTGATCGGCACGTACCTGATCACACCGGAGTGCAGCACGTCCCACGGGGCCAGGCCCAGGTCGCCGCGGACCATCATCGCGAGCGATACGCCGTACAGCACCAGGCCGACGAACAGCTGCGGCAACCGCCGGCCGAGCCGACCGGCCCGGAGCTGGGCGACCGGGCCTAGCTCGGCGAGCAGCGGACGCGACGGCGTGGGAAGGACGGTCATGGGACCAGCCTGACCCGGATTGGCCTTCTCTCCAATAGCCAATCGTGAGACGGTGGCCTGCATGAGCAGACCACCGGTCCTCAGTGCCACCCGTGCCGCCGCGCTGGTCAGTGGCTTCGACCGGAGCCCGGCCTACGTCGGCCTGGCCGACGCATTGGTGCTGCTGGTCGGTGACGGGCGCATCCCCGCCGGCACCCGGCTGCCGAGCGAGCGAGAGCTGACCGGGTCGCTCGCGGTCTCGCGCACCACCGTGACCCGCGCCTACGCGCTGCTGCGCGACGCGGGCTACGCCGAGGCCCGGCAGGGCTCCGGCACCTTCACCCGGATGCCCGGCGGGCGGGCCCGGGCCCACGACCGGGCGTTGCTTCCACGACCCGGTGACGGCGACGCCATCGACCTGAGCTGCGCCGCACCCACGGCTCCCCCACCGGTGGCGGCGGCGTACGCCGCGGCGGCCGGCGACCTGCCCGCCTACCTCGGCGGTCACGGCTACTTCCCGCAGGGCCTGCCCGAGCTGCAGGCGGCGATCGCTCGCAGCTATGCCTCGCGCGGGCTGCCGACCGAGCCCGAGCAGGTGATGGTCACCCCCGGCGCGCTCTCGGCGACCGCCATCGTGGCCCGGGCGTTCGGAGCCCGCGGGGAGCGGGCGCTGGTCGAGACACCGGTCTACCCCAACGCCACCGAGGCCATGCGAGCCGGTGGCTCGAGGCTGGTGGCCTCGCCGGTGGACCCCGGGGGTTGGGACCTCGAGGCCGCGGCGGCGATCCTGCGCCGTACGTCGCCACGACTGGCCTATCTCATCCCCGACTTCCAGAACCCGACCGGGCTGCTGATGAGCGACGCCGAGCGGGAGACGTACGCCGCCCACCTGCGGCGCAGCGGCACCATCGCCGTGGTCGACGAGGCACACCAGGCCCTCGGTCTCGATCCGGGCGTGGCCGAGGCGATGCCCCGACCGTTCGCGGCGTACGCCGAGGCCGCGATCACGATCGGCAGCGCCAGCAAGAGCTTCTGGGGCGGACTGCGGCTGGGCTGGGTGCGGATGCCGCCCGATGACCGGGACGGCATGGACCGGCTCGTGGCGACCCGGATCCACCTCGACCTGGGCGCGCCGGTGATGGAGCAGCTCGTGCTGGCCCGGCTGCTGGCCGACCCGGAGGCAGCGGCCTTGGTCGCTCACCGCACCCGGCTGCGCGTACAGCGCGACACCCTCGTCAGCGCACTACGCGCGTCGCTGCCGACGTGGCGCTTCCGGGTGCCGACCGGTGGTCTCGCTCTGTGGTGCGAGCTGCCCCAAGCCCGGGCCACGGCTCTGGCCGAGGAGGCCGAGCGGCACGGCGTGCTGCTGTCTCCCGGACCGGTCTTCGCCGTCGAGGGCGGGCTGGACCGCTACGTCCGCCTGCCCTGGACCCGACCCGCCGCCGAGCTGGACGACGCCGTACGCCGGCTCGCGCTTGCCTGGGCCGTGGTCTGCGAGACTCGCCAGGCCGGCCGGACGACCAGCGGCCGCGTCATGGTGGCCTGACAACCAAGTGTCGAGTCGGCTCTTGTGCACGCCCCACAGC
>JAJAYJ010000160.1 GCA_026786275.1 Nocardioides sp.
GCTGGACGCCGCGCTGCAGCGCTCGGTCGTGCTGCGGGGCCAGCTCGGCCTGCGGGCGCCCGGTGACCCCGGCTGACCCACAATGGACCCGACCGGCGGGGCCGGGGCTTGCCCCCGGACGGAGGGTGCGCGACGACGCCGACACCGCGTAGACAGGGCGCATGAAGATGCGAGAGATCGGCAACGACACCGTCGGACGCACCCAGGTCGGCGCGATCGGCCTGGGCCTGATGACCTTCGACCAGAGCGGGGCGCAGCCCCGCGAGCAGCTCGCCGAGACCATCACCGCGGCACTGGAGGCCGGGGTCACCCTGTTCGACACGGCCGACGCCTACGGCCCCGGTGACGAGCTGGGCCCCGACGCCCAGGGCGCCAACGAGCGGCTGGTGGCCGAGTTGCTCGACGAGCTGGGCGTGCGCGACCAGGTGCTGCTGGCCACCAAGGGCGGCCACGTCCGCACCGAGGGCGGCGATTGGGGCCTGGACAGTTCGGCCGCGCACCTGCACGCCGCGGTCGACGCCAGCCTGGGTCGGCTTGGGGTGGACCAGATCGACCTGTGGCAGCACCACCGGCCGGACCCGGCGGTCGACTACGCCGACGTCGTCGGCACCCTCAAGGCGATCCACGACTCCGGCAAGGTGGCCAGGATCGGGCTGTCCAACGCCGACCCCGACCAGATCCGGCTGGCCCACGGCGTGCTGGGCGACGCCCTGGTGAGCGTGCAGAACCAGTTCTCGCCCGCGTTCCGCAGCAGCCGGCCCGAGATCGACGTCTGCGCCGAGCTGGGCCTGGCCTTCCTGCCCTGGAGCCCGCTCGGCGGGCTGTCGGACGCCAAGGACCTTGCCCTCAAGCACCCGGCGTTCGCCGAGGTCGCCGACGAGCGCGGCGTCAGCGCCCAGCAGGTCGCCCTGGCCTGGTCGCTGGCCCAGGCCCCGGTGGTGATCCCGATCCCGGGCGCCAAGCGGCCGACCTCGGTGCGCGACTCTGCCGCCGCGGCAGACCTGGAGCTCACCGTCGAGGAGCTGGCCCGCCTCGACGTCTCGTAGCGAGGCTGCCGAGCCCACGGGTTTCGAGGCTCGCTGCGCTCGCACCTCAACCAGAGGGGGTGGTCGAGGGGCGAGGAGCGCATGCGACGAGCCTGGAGACCGAGTTGCTGGGGTTTCGAGGCCCACGCTGCGCTCGCACCTCAACCAGCGCGGGAGGCCCACGCTGCGCTCGCACCTCAACCAGCGCACGGTGGTCGAGGCGTGAGGAGCGCAAGCGACGAGCCTCAAGACCGAAATGGTTCCCCTGGGCGGGCGAGGCCGGTTACGGTGACAACCCGACCGATCGGTCAGGAAGTCCGTGGATCGTCGTTCCAGGAGTGAGCCCGTGCGCGACCTGAGCCCCCGCCCCGGTGACCTGGAGCCGATCGAGACCGCGTCGCTCGATGAGCTCCGTGGCCTGCAGACCGAGCGGCTGCGCTGGTCGGTGCGGCACGCCTACGACCACGTGCCGCACTACCGGGCCTCCTTCGACGCCGCCGGCGTGCACCCCGACGACATCACCGAGCTCGCCGACCTGGCCCGGCTTCCGTTCACGGCCAAGGCCGACCTGCGCGACAACTACCCGTACGGCATGTTCGCCGTGCCCCGCGAGCAGGTGGTGCGCCTGCACGCCTCGTCCGGTACGACGGGCAAGCCCACCGTGGTGGGCTACACCCGGGCCGACGTCGACATGTGGGCCGAGGTGATGGCCCGCAGCATCCGGGCCGGGGGCGGGCGCCGCGGCCACGTCCTGCACAACGCCTACGGCTACGGCCTGTTCACCGGCGGTCTGGGCGCCCACTACGGGGCCGAGCGGCTGGGCTGCACGGTCGTCCCCGTCTCCGGCGGGATGACCGAGCGTCAGGTGCAGCTGATCCAGGACTTCCGGCCGGACCTGATCATGGTCACGCCGTCGTACATGCTCGCGATCGTCGAGGAGATGCAGCGTCAGGGCATCGACCCTCGCTCCACCTCGCTGCAGGCCGGCATCTTCGGGGCCGAGCCCTGGACCAACGACATGCGCCGGGAGATGGAGGCGCGCCTCGACATGCACGCGGTCGACATCTACGGCCTGTCCGAGGTCATCGGCCCCGGCGTCGCCAGCGAGTGCGTGGAGACCAAGGACGGGCTGCACGTCTGGGAGGACCACTTCTACCCCGAGGTCGTGGACCCGGTGACCGGGGAGGTGCTGCCCGACGGCGAGCGGGGAGAGCTGGTGTTCACCTCGCTGACCAAGCAGGCGATGCCGGTCATCCGCTACCGCACCCGGGACCTGACCAGGCTGCTGCCGGGCACGGCGCGCTCGATGCGCCGGATCGAGAAGATCACCGGCCGGACCGACGACATGATCATCCTGCGCGGGGTGAACCTGTTCCCGACCCAGATCGAGGAGCTGATCCTCGGCACGCCCGAGCTGTCACCGCATTTCCAGTGCGTGCTGGAGCGCCACGGCGCCCTCGACTCGATGACCGTGCTGGTCGAGCGCCGAGACTCCGCCACCTCGACGGCCGCCACCGAGGCCGGTCACCTGCTGCAGCGGCTGGTGAAGGCCTCGATCGGGGTCAGCGTCGAGGTCGACGTCGTCGCCCCCGCCACCGTGGAGCGGTCCGTGGGCAAGATGCGGCGGATCGTCGACCGGCGACCTGCGCGGTGAGACCCACCGCGAGCTGAGTCCGAGCTCGGGCCGCGGCGACCGCTGGGCGCTCAGAGAGCGCTGGCGACCTCGCCGCTGAACATCGTGCGGGGTACGCCGACCTCGTCGGCGTCCGCGGCGGCCGCGGCCATCTCCGGCGACGACAGGGCGGCCATCATCGCGTCCCGGTCGTCGAAGTCGAGCTGGGCCACCAGGTGGACGGTCCGCTCGCTGCCTATCGGGTACACCGTGGAGGTGGTAAAGGCACGCAGCCCGGGCACCGGCAGCACCAGCGGCACGTGACCCTGCGCGTAGCGCTCGTCGAAGCCGCCGATGTCGTCGGGCACGGCGTACTGGATGGTCAGGCGATACATGTCAGTCCGTCTCGGTCGGGGGCCAGGTCTTGGCGACGAGCGTCAGCACGTCGTACGTCGCGACGGGCTCGGCGGCGTCGTTCGTGACCAGCGCGTCCCACCGGACCTCACCGTAGTCGGCGCTGCTGCGCGGCGTGATCTGCTTGACCGTCAGGGTGACCGAGATCGTGTCGTCGGCCCTGACCGGCGTCAGGAAGCGCAGGTCGTCGACCCCGAAGTTGGCCAGCACCGGCCCCGGGTCGGGCTGCACGAACAGGCCGGCCGCGAGGGAGACCACGAGGTAGCCGTGCGCCACGATGCCGCCGAAGAGGGGGTTCCTCGCGGCCGCCTCCTCGTCGGTGTGGGCGTAGAACGTGTCGCCGGTGAACTCGGCGAAATGCGCGATGTCGGCGCGGGTGACGGTGCGCGAGGCGGACGTGATCGTGTCGCCGATCGCGAGCTCGGCCAGCGACCTGCGGAACGGGTGCACCTCGGTCTCGGTGCGCACCGAGCCCGTGGTCCAGCGGCCGGTGATCGCAGTCAGCATGTCGGGAGAGGCCTGGATCGCGGTCCGTTGCAGGTGGTGCAGCACGGCCCGGATGCCGCCGAGCTCCTCGCCGCCACCGGCGCGACCGGGCCCGCCGTGCACCAGGACCGGGAGCGGCGAGCCGTGACCGGTGGACTCCTGGGCGTCGTCGCGGTCCAGGACCAGCAGCCGGCCGTGCCAGGGCGCGAGGCCCAGGGTGATGGTCCGGGCCACGGCCGGGTCGTGGGTGACCACGGAGCCGACCAGGCTGCCCCGACCGCGGGCGGCGAGCGCGACCGCCTCGTCGAGGTCGGTGTAGGTCAGCACCGTGGCGACCGGACCGAAGGGCTCGACGTCGTGCGGCTCGGTGGCGCCCGGGTGGGCCCGCAGCAGGACCGGGGACATGAAGGCGCCCCGCCCGGCGTCGGCGTCGACGACCTCGACCACGTCCGGGTCACCGAACACCAGGTCGGCCGAGCCCCGCAGCGCCTGCACCGCCTTGCGGACCTCCTCACGCTGCTGGAGGCTGGCCAGCGCCCCCATCCGGACGCCCTCGCTGGTCGGGTTGCCGACGGTGATCGCGGCCAGCCGGTCCGCGATCGCGTCGATGACGACCGGTGCCACCTGCTCGGGCACGATCACCCGGCGGATCGCGGTGCACTTCTGGCCCGCCTTGACCGTCATCTCGGTCACCACGGCCTTCACGAACAGCTCGAGCTCCGGGTCGTCGGCGGTGACGTCGGGGCCCAGGATCGAGCAGTTCAGGGAGTCGGCCTCCACGCCGAGCCGCACCCCGCCGTGCACCACCGCGGGGTGCTGGCGCAGCAGGGCACCGGTCGCCGCGGAGCCGGTGAACGCGACGGAGTCCTGGGCGCCGAGCTCGTCGCGCAGACCGGCCGGGCTTCCGCACAGCAGCTGCAGCGACCCCTCCGGCAGCAGGCCCGCCGCGATGATCCGGCGTACGACGAGCTCGGTGAGGTAGGCGGTCTGGCCCGCCGGCTTCACGATGCTCGGCAGGCCCGCGAGGAAGGCGGGGGCGAGCTTCTCGAGCATGCCCCAGACCGGGAAGTTGAACGCGTTGACCTGGACCGCGACCCCCGGCCGAGACGTGAGGACGTGCTGGCCCAGGAAGGTGCCGGCCCGGCCGAGCTTCTCGGGCGGCCCGTCGAGCACGACCACGCCGGCAGGCAGCTCCCGGGTGGCCTTGGAGGCGTAGGAGAACACCGTGCCGATGCCGCCGTCGATGTCGACCATCGAGTCACGTCGGGTCGCGCCGGTACGGGCCGACAGGGCGTAGAACTCGTCGGTGTGGGTGCTGAGCTCCTTGGCCATCGCCTTGAGCAGACCGGCCCGCTCGTGGAACGTCAGGGCGCGCAGCGTGGGACCCCCGACGGCGCGGGCGTGCCCGGTCATCGCCGCCAGGTTCAGGCCGGTCGAGGAGATTCGGGCCACCGCCTGGCCCGTCGTCGCGTCGAGGAGGGGTGTGCCCTCGTCGGTGGCGCGGAACCACGATCCCGCGGCGTAGCTTTCCAGCACTGTCGGGGGCGGCGTCATGTGTGGCACACTATTGCAGACCGATCGGTCAGTAAATAGCGGCCGCCGAGCAGCGTGGAGGACACATGACCGTCTCCGAAGCAGACCAGCTGGTGGACTTCGAGGCCACCATCGCGCGCCACGACCGGATCGAGCCGCGGGACTGGATGCCGGAGAAGTACCGCGCCACGCTGGTACGCCAGGTCGCCCAGCACGCGCACTCCGAGATCATCGGCATGCAGCCCGAGGGCAACTGGATCACCCGGGCCCCGTCGCTGCGCCGCAAGGCGATCCTGCTGGCCAAGGTGCAGGACGAGGCTGGCCACGGGCTCTACCTCTACTCCGCCTGCGAGACGCTCGGCGCCTCGCGGCAGGACCTCACGCTGAAGCTGATCGAGGGTAGGCAGAAGTACTCCTCCATCTTCAACTACCCGACGCTGTCGTACGCCGACGTCGGCACCATCGGCTGGCTCGTGGACGGCGCGGCAATCGCCAACCAGGTGCCGCTGTGCCGCACGTCGTACGGGCCCTACGGCCGGGCGATGATCCGGATCTGCAAGGAGGAGTCCTTCCACCAGCGTCAGGGCTTCGAGTTGCTGAGCACGATGATGCGGGGCACCGACGCGCAGCGCGCGATGGTCCAGGAATCGGTGGACCGGTTCTGGTGGCCGGCGCTGATGATGTTCGGTCCGCCCGACGTCGACTCGCCCAACACCGAGCAGTCGATGGCGTGGGGAATCAAGCGCGACACCAACGACGAGCTGCGGCAGAAGTTTGTGGACATGACGGTGCCGCAGGCCCGCGCCCTGGGCGTCACGCTGCCCGACCCCGACCTGGTGTGGGACGAGGAGCGGCAGGCCCACGACTTCGCCCAGCCCGACTGGGACGAGTTCGCGACCGTGGTGAAGGGCTCCGGGCCCTGCAACGCGCAACGGATCGCGCACCGCCGTCGGGCCCACGAGGACGGCGCCTGGGTGCGGGAGGCGGCCACCGCGTTCGCCCACGGTGGTCTCGAGGCTCGCTCCGCTCGCACCTCGACCAGCGTGGACGAGTCGGGCGCCCCGGCGGCCCAGCGTGGTCTCGAGGCTCGCTCCGCTCGCACCTCGACCAGCGTGGTGGCCCGGGGTGGTCTCGAGGCTCAGACCTCGACCAGCGTGGAGGCGTCCACCCCGTGAGCGGCGTCGAGCAGGAGTGGCCGCTGTACGAGATCTTCGTGCGTGGCAAGCGCGGTCTGAACCACGTGCACGTCGGGTCCCTGCACGCCGCCGACGACGAGATGGCGCTGCGGCACGCCCGCGACGTCTACACCCGTCGCAACGAGGGCGTCAGCATCTGGGCCGTCCGCGCGGACGCGGTGGTGGCCTCGAGCCCCGACGAGAAGGACCCCCTGTTCGCACCCGCCGGCGACAAGGTCTACCGGCACCCCACGTTCTACGCCATTCCCGACGACGTCCCGTACATGTGATGACCGACCACCACAACGCCTACGACGGGTTGCTCGGCGGCGACGCCTCCCAGTGGGCCTTCGGCACCGACTTCGAGGACCCCCTGGCCGGCGTCGACACCACGTTGCCCGAGGGTGCGGACGCCGCCGCGCTGGCGGCGTACTGCCTGATGCTGGGCGACGACGCCCTGATCTACTCCCACCGCCTGTCCGAGTGGGCCAGCAACGCACCCGACCTGGAGGAGGACATCGCCCTGGCGAACGTCGCCCTCGACCTGCTCGGCCAGGCCCGGCTGCTGCTGGCCCGGGCCGCGGCCGCCGACCCGGACGCGGTACCGGCGCTGCCGCCGGGCTCACCCGTCCCGCCCGAGGACGCGCTGGCCTTCTTCCGCGACGAGCACGCCTTCCGCAACGTGCGGCTGGTGGAGGCCGAGAACGGCGACTTCGCGGTCACCGTCGTCCGGCTGTTGGTCTTCTCGACCTACCGGCTCGCCCTGGTGCAGCGGCTCGCGACCAGCCGCGACCCCGTGCTGTCGGCGATCGCGGCCAAGGCGGTCAAGGAGCTGACCTACCACCGCGACTACGCCGGCCGCTGGTTCTTGACCCTGGCCCGGGGCACCGAGGAGTCGCGCCGTCGGCTGGTGCGCGGGCTCGACCTGGTCTGGCCGCTGCACGATGAGCTGTTCGTGGCCCACGACGTCGAGCGCCTGGTGGCCGAGCAGGGAGTCGGTGTCGACCCGGCGAGTGTCGCCGACGAGGTCGACGTGCTGCTCGAGCAGGTGTTCTCGGTGAGCGGGCTGGAGCGCCCGCGCCTGCCGCGCACCGGCTCCGTCGCCGGCGGGACCGGACGGCACGGCAGGCACTCGGAGGGGATGGGCCGGCTGCTGGCCGAGATGCAGGTCGTGGCCCGTGCCCACCCGACGGGTCGGTGGTGAGCGGCGTGCGGACGTCCGCCGGCGCCCACGAGGTGGCGGCCGCGGTCGTCGACCCCGAGATGCCGATGCTGACCCTGGAGGACCTCGGTGTGCTGCGTGACGTGGAGGTCGGGCCCGACGGCCGGGTCACGGTCACCATCACGCCGACGTACTCCGGCTGCCCGGCGATGGCCACCATGCGTGACGACCTGGTGCACCGCCTGGCTGACCACGGGTACGACGAGGTGAGCGTGCGGGTCAGCCTGCACCCGGCCTGGTCCACCGACTGGATCACCCCGCGCGGGCGGCGCGCGCTGGTCGAGCACGGCATTTCCGCCCCCGGGCCGGCGCCGCGTCACGACGGGCCGATCGCGCTCCAGCTGACGCCCACCCGGCGCGTCGTGGACTGCCCCCGCTGCGGCTCGTCCGAGACGGAGCTGACCTCGGAGTTCGGGTCGACCGCCTGCAAGGCCCTGTACCGCTGCACGGCGTGCCTGGAGTCCTTTGACCGCGTCAAGGAGATCTGAGTGCTCGCCCCCGCCCGCGCCGCCTTCCACCCGCTCACGGTCGCGGCCGTGGAGCCGCTCACCGACGACTCCGCCGCCGTCACCTTCGAGGTGCCCGAGGAGCTGCGCGCGGCGTACGACTTCAGGGCCGGGCAGTTCCTGACCCTGCGGCGCCGCATCGAGGGCCAGGAGCACCGGCGCTCCTACTCCATCTGTGCGCCGGTCGGCGCCCGCCCGCGGGTGGGCGTGCGCGAGATCCCCGACGGCCTGTTCTCGTCCTGGCTGGTGCGCGACCTGCGGGTCGGCGACCGGGTCGAGGTGCAGACCCCGAGCGGCAGCTTCCAGGCCGACCCGACCGAGACCGGCCGGCACCTGTGCATCGCCGCGGGCTCCGGCATCACCCCGATGCTCTCGATCGCGACCTCGGTCCTGGCCGACCCCGGCTCGCAGGTCACCCTGCTCTACGGCAACCGGACCAGCGGCTCGGTGATGTTCGCCGAGGAGCTGGCCGACCTCAAGAACCGGTACGGCGCCCGCCTCGACCTGGTGCACGTGCTGTCGCGGGAGCCCCGCGACGTGGAGCTGTTCTCCGGCCGGCTCGACGCCGACCGGCTGCGCCGGTTGCTGACCGTCCTGGTGCCGCTGCGCGGCCTCGACCACGTCTGGCTCTGCGGCCCGTTCGGGCTGGTCGCCGACGCCCGTGCGGTGCTGGGCGAGCTCGGCGTGGAGCCCAGCAAGGTGCACGTCGAGCTGTTCTACGTCGACGAGCCGCCGCCGGCGCTGCAGCGGCAGGACGCGCCGATCGAGGGCGAGGTCAGCCGGGTCACCCTCGTGCTCGACGGCCGCACCACCACCACGCCGATGTCGCGGGGCCAGTCCGTGCTCGACGGCGCGGCCGCCACCCGCACGGACCTTCCCTTCGCCTGCAAGGGCGGCGTCTGCGGTACCTGCCGGGCCCTGGTCACCGGCGGCGAGGTCGACATGCGCCGCAACTACGCGCTCGACGACGGCGAGGTCGAGCGGGGCTTCGTGCTGACCTGCCAGACGTTCCCGGTGAGCGACGAGGTCACGATCGACTTCGACGCATGAGCGAGCACTCGGCCGAGTCCATGATCGGCGCCGACCGGGCCGCGGCGATGCTCGGCATCGAGCTGCTGGGGGCTGGTGACGGCACCGCGCGCACGATCATGACGGTGCGCCCCGACATGGTCAACGGGCTGGACCTGTGTCACGGCGGCCTGGTCGCGACGCTGGCGGACACCGCGTTCGCGGCCGCCTGCAACTCCCGCAGCCGGGTCACGGTCGCGGCCGGCTTCGACGTCACCTTCCTGCGCCCCGGCAAGGTCGGCGACCGGCTGCTGGCCGAGGCACGCGAGGTGGTGCTGCAGGGCCGCTCCGGCGTCTACGACGTCGTGGTCACCCGGGAGAAGGACGGCTCGATGGTCGCGGTCTTCCGGGGTCGCAGCCGGGCCACGGGCGCCTGAGGTCAGGTCCGCAGGCCGTCGAAGGCGATCGCGGCCACCGAGCGGGCCAGGGTGTCGGCGTCCACCGGGCCACCGGGGCGGTACCACTCGACCAGCGAGTTCACCATCCCGAACACCAGCCGGCTGATCAGCTCGGGCGGGATGTCGTCGCGCACGGCTCCCGCGTCGGCTGCTGCGCGGACCAGGTCGGCCAGCTTGTCGTCGAGAGCCCGCCGGCGCTTCAGCGCGGCCAGCTCCAGCTCGCTGTTGCCGTGCACCCGCAGCAGCAGGGTGACCGCGGGCAGGTGGTCGACGAGGATCTGCACCGACTCGCGGACCGCCGTGCGCAACCGCTCCTGGGCGTCGACCCCCCTGGCCGCCGCGGCGGCGTCGATGGCTGCGGTGAGGGTGTCGAGGGCCTCGTCGAGCGCGGCGGCCAGCAGGTGCTCCTTGCTCGGCACGTGGTGGTAGATCGCGGATTTGGTCAGCCCCAGCTCCCGGGCCAGGTCGCCCATGCTGGTGGCGTCGTACCCCTGGCGGATGAAGAGGTCGATCGCGCGCCGCAGCACCGTCTCCTGGTCGTAGCCCGGTCGCCCGCGACGCGACGCCGGCTCAGCCATGGCCCCAGGGTCTCACGGGGGAAGTGGGGTGCCGGCCCGCCAGTCGCCTCACGGCGTGTGGCCGCTCGTAGCGGCAGTTTCTAGAGCCCGGGGGACATGATGCGGGTCGGCACCTCAGGCTCCACCGTAGACGACGGACCCTGGTGGCACGACCTCAGAGCACGTCGGGGTCCAGGTCGAGTGTGGTGGTGTCGAGCGACGCCAGCAGGGCCAGCCTCGGGCCGGTGGTGGGCAGCTCGAAGGCGAAGAAGTACCGGGCGGCGGCTCGCTTGCCGTCGTAGAACGCGCCCTCGCGCTCGCCGGCGACGATGAGCTGTTCCAGCCACAACCAGGCCACCACGACGTGACCGACGGCCTCCAGGTAGAGGCTGGCGTTGGCCAGCGCCAAGACCGGGTCGCCCTTCTCCCACAGCACGCCGGTCACCCGCACCACGTCGCTCCAGGCGTCGTCGAGCGCGGCGGCGTACGTCGCCGCGGGACCGCCGGCTCGGGTCGCGGCTCGGGTCGCGGCGTGGATCCTCGTCCCGAGCAGACGCAGGGCGGCACCGTCGTCCTCGCGCACCTTGCGGCCGAGCAGGTCGAGGGCCTGGATGCCGGCGGTGCCCTCGTGGATCGGGTTCAGCCGGTTGTCGCGGTACAGCTGCTCGACCGGGTGGTCGCGGGTGTAGCCGTAGCCGCCGTGGACCTGGATCGCGAGGTCGTTGGCGGCCAGGCACCACTGCGACGGCCACGACTTCGCGACCGGCGTCAGCAGGCCCAGCAGCTGATCGGCCTCCCGCGCGGCCTCGGGGTCGGGTTGCGTGCGGGACTCGTCGACGAGCAGGGCGCAGAACAGGACGAGCGCGAGCCCGCCCTCGACGTAGGCCTTCTGCGCGAGCAGCATCCGGCGGACGTCGGGGTGCGCGGTCAGCGGCACCGGTGGTGAGGTCGGGTCCTTGTGCTGCAGGGTCCGACCCTGGGTCCGGGTCCGCGCGTAGTCGAGGGCGTGCAGGTAGCCGGTGTAGCCCAGCGCCACCGCGCCGGCCCCGACGCTGACCCGGGCCTCGTTCATCATGTGGAACATGTAGCCCAGACCGAGGCCCTCCTCGCCGACGAGGTGGCCGACCGCACCGACGCGGCCACCCGGGGTGGCCAGGCCCTCACCGAAGGTGAGCAGGGTGTTGGTGGTCGCGCGGTAGCCCATCTTGTGGTTGAGCCCGACCAGCGCGACGTCGTTGCGCTCCCCGAGCGAGCCGTCGGCCTCGACGAGGTGCTTGGGCACGATGAACAGCGAGATGCCCCGGACCCCGGGCGCCGCGCCGGGGGTGCGCGCGAGCACCAGGTGCACGATGTTCTCGGCCAGCTCGTGGTCGCCCCCGGAGATCCACATCTTGGTCCCGGTGAGCCGGTAGTTGCCGTCGTCCTGGCGGACCGCGCTGGTCGTGAGGTCACCCAGCGAGGAGCCGGCCTGCGGCTCGGAGAGCGCCATGGTGCCGTACCACCGGCCCGCGATCACCGGGTCGGCGTACGTCGCGACCTGCTCGGGCGTCCCGTGCGCGACCAGCAGGCCCGCGTTGCCCTCGGCCAGGAACGGGTAGGCGAACACCCCGATGCTGGCGGCCTGCAGGTAGCTGGACGCGGCCTGGTGCACCACGAACGGCAGCTGCAGGCCGCCCCGCTCGGCGTCGAAGACGCTGGCCGGCAGCCCGGAGGCGGTGTAGGCCGCCAGGGCCTGATGGACCTGCGCGGGCTGCACCACCCGACCGTCCCCGCCGACGTACGGCTCGTCGGTGTCGGCCAGCCGGTTGAGCGGCGCGAAGTGGTCCTCGGCCAGCTGCTCGCTGAGGTCCAGCACGCTGTCGAAGGTCTCCCGGTCGTGCTCGGCGTAATGCTCGCGGGTGAGCAGCTGCTCGACGTCCAGCCACTCGTAGAGCAGGAACTCCAGGTCGCGGCGGTTCATGATCTTCGAGGTGGCCATGGTGGTCCTTCCGGGTGCTGGGCGAGCACCCCCGAGGGTACGGCGGTGCGGGTCGCTGTCGGCGCGAGCGCCTAGGATTGGGCCCGTGACGCGACGATGAGCAAGATGGACAACCTGCGGGCCATGCGGGAGGCCCGCTACGAAAAGGCGGCCCGGGCAGCCAAGGCCCCCACCAGCACGCCGGGCCGGCCGGCCGTGGCGCCCCCGGCCCCCCAGCGGTCCCGGGAGACGACCGCCGCACCGGTGGTCCCGGTCGTCGAGGAGCAGCGGTGCGGCCACCGCGCCATCAGCGGGCGCACCTGCACCCGGGAGCACGGGCACGCCGCCAAGAACCACCGGTACTCCTGAGCCAGCGGGTCCGCCGACGGTGGTTGAGGTGCGAGCGCAGCGAGCCTCGAAACCAAGCGGGCCCTGTCGATGACCCCGACGGGGGTTGAGGTGCGAGCGCAGCGAGCCTCGAAACCAAGCGGGCGCCGTATGACGCCATACCCTAGGGGGGTATGATGGGAAGCATGAGCGACCACGTGCACCCGGGCTACCTGCAGCGCAAGGACGACTACCTCAAGCGGATGCGTCGCATCGAGGGCCAGGTCCGGGGCATCTCGCGGATGGTCGACGACGAAAAGTACTGCATCGACATCCTGACCCAGGTCTCCGCGGTCACCAAGGCCCTGCAGGCCGTGGCCCTCGGGCTGCTCGACGAGCACATGGCGCACTGCGTGCTCGACGCCGCGCAGGCCGGCGGGCCTGAGGCCGAGGCCAAGCTCCGCGAGGCCTCCGAGGCGATCGCCCGCCTCGTCCGCTCCTGACCCCACCTCCTGGAAGGACACCAGCATGACCAGCAGCACGACGACCTACACCGTCACCGGCATGACCTGCGGGCACTGCGTCGCCTCGGTCACCGAGGAGGTGCACGAGATCCCGGGTGTCACCGGCGTCGCGGTCGACCTCGGGTCCGGCCGCGTCACCGTCACCAGCGACGAACCCGTCTCCGACGACGCGGTGCAGTCCGCCGTCGAAGAGGCCGGCTACCAGCTGGCATGACCCTGCCCACCGAGCCCCGGATCTCGAGCGTCTCCGGCGTTTCGAGCATCTCCAGCGTCGAGCTGGCGATCAGCGGGATGACCTGCGCATCCTGCGCCCACCGGATCGAGCGGAAGCTCAACAAGGTCGACGGCGTCACCGCGACCGTCAACTACGCGACGGAGAAGGCCCGGGTCAGCTACGCCGAGGGCGTCTCGACCGACGACCTGCTCGCCACCGTCGCCGCGGTCGGCTACACGGCCGCCCTGCCCGCCCCGCGCCGTACGCCGGGGCAGGTGGCCGGGGCGGCCGGGGTGACTGCGGACCCGGCCGAGGTCGAGACGGCCGCGCTGCGGCAGCGGCTGGTTGTCTCGACGGTGCTCAGCGTGCCGGTCGTCGCGATGGCGATGGTGCCGGGTCTGCAGCTCGACCACTGGCAGTGGCTGTCACTGATCCTGGCCGCACCGGTCGTCCTGTGGGGTGCGCTCCCCTTCCACCGTGCCGCCTGGACCAACCTGCGCCACGGCACCACGACCATGGACACGCTGGTCTCGATGGGCACGCTCGCGGCGTTCGGCTGGTCGCTGTGGGCGCTGTTCCTGGGCACGGCCGGCGAGACGGGCATGCGGCACCCCTTCGAGCTGACCGTTCAGCGGACCAGCGGTGCCGACCACATCTACCTGGAGGCCGCGGCCGGAGTCACGACGTTCCTGCTAGCCGGACGCTGGTTCGAGGCCCGCTCCAAGCGGCAGGCCGGCGCCGCGCTGCGCGCGCTGCTCGAGCTGGGCGTGCGCGACGTGGCGGTGCTGCGGGGCGGCCCCGGCACGCAGGACGAGGTGCGGATCCCGGTCGAGGACCTCAGCGTCGGGGACCTCTTCGTGGTCCGCCCCGGCGAGCGGGTGGCCACCGACGGTGTCGTGGAGTCCGGCTCGTCCGCGGTCGACGTCTCGATGCTCACCGGTGAGTCCGTGCCGGTCGAGGTCGGTGCCGGGGACACCGTCGTCGGCGCAGGCGTCAACGCGGGTGGCCGGCTGGTGGTGCGGGCCACGCGGGTGGGTGCGGACACGCAGCTGGCCCAGCTGGCCCGGCTCGTGGAGGAGGCGCAGCACGGCAAGGCGCAGGTGCAGCGCCTGGCCGACCGGATCTCGGGCGTCTTCGTGCCGGTGGTGATCGTGCTGGCCGTGGCCACCCTCGTGGCCTGGCTCGCCCTGGGCGGCGGCGCCACCGCGGCCTTCACCGCCGCGGTCGCGGTGCTGATCATCGCCTGCCCGTGTGCCCTCGGGCTGGCCACGCCGACCGCGCTGATGGTCGGCACCGGGCGGGGCGCGCAGCTGGGCATCCTGATCAGGGGCCCCGAGGTGCTGGAGCAGACCCGCCGTGTCGACACCGTCGTGCTCGACAAGACCGGCACCGTGACGACCGGCCGGATGGCCCTGACCCACGTGGTGGCCGGGATCGGCGAGGACGCCGACCAGGTGCTGGCCCTGGCCGGGGCGGTCGAGCACGCCTCCGAGCACCCGGTCGCCCGGGCGGTCGCGGCCGGGGCCCGGGCCCGGGTGGGCACGCTTGGCGAGGTGCACGACTTCACGAGCCTGCCAGGTCTCGGCGTGCGGGGCGTCGTGGACGGGCACACGGTGCTGGTGGGCCGCCCGGCCCTGCTGCAGCAGGGCTCGCAGCCCCTGCCCGGGGACCTGGAGCGCGCCCTGGCCGAGGCCCGGGCCGGGGGCGGCACCGCCGTGGCGGTCGGCTGGGACGGTCGGGCCCGCGGCGTCGTCGTGGTCGCCGACCAGGTCAAGGACACCTCCGCGGAGGCGGTCGGCCGGCTCCGCGACCTCGGGCTGCGCCCGATCCTGCTGACCGGTGACCACGAGAGCGTGGCGCTGGCCGTGGCGGGCCAGGTCGGCCTCCGGACCGCCGACGTGGTCGCCGGCGTGCTGCCAGCCGACAAGGTCGCGACCGTGCGCCGGTTGCAGGCCGAGGGTCGGGTGGTGGCGATGGTCGGCGATGGCGTCAACGACGCCGCCGCGCTGGCCCAGGCCGACCTCGGACTGGCCATGGGCACCGGCACGGACGCCGCCATCGAGGCCAGCGACCTGACCCTGGTCCGGGGCGACCTGCGGGTCGCGGCCGATGCGATCCGGCTGTCGCGTCGCACCCTGAGCACGATCCGGGGCAACCTCTTCTGGGCGTTCGGCTACAACGTCGCCGCCCTGCCCCTGGCGGCCGCCGGCCTGCTCAACCCGATGCTGGCCGGTGCCGCGATGGCGTTCTCGTCGGTGTTCGTGGTCGGCAACAGCCTGCGCCTGCGGGGCTTCCGACCGCTGGCCGACGACGGCTGAGTCGCCCCGACACCATCGGGACCCCGCGCGCTGGCTCAGGTGCCGCAGAAGGTGCGGTAGACGCCGAAGTCGACCGGAGCCGGGGCGGCGTACCGCTCCAGGCCCGGCCGCTCGTCGTACGGCGCGGCCAGGACCTCGAGGAGCTGGTGCAGCGGCGCCAGGTCACCCCGGGTGCCCGCGGCGAGGGCCTCCTCGACCAGGTGGTTGCGAGGCACGTAGACCGGGTTGACCCGGTCCATCGCGTCGGCGTCGGGCCGGAGCGCGAGCCAGCGCGCCGCCCAGGCGTCGTACGCCGCGAGGTCGAGGAACAGCCCGCGGGCCGGCTCGGTGTCACCGCGGGCCGCGGACGCGAGGTGCCGGTAGCACGACGTGTGGTCGACGTGGCCGGCCTGCATCAGCGCCAGCAGGTCGTTGAAGAGCGCCGTGCCGGTCTCCTCGTCGAGGTCGTCGGCGAGACCGAGCTTGGCGCGCATGCCAGCGGTCCAGGCCGCGGTGTAGGCCGGCCGGAAGCCGCCCAGCGACTCGACCGCGAGCGCCACTGCCTGCTCCTGGTCCTCGGCGAGCAGCGGCAGCATCGCCTCGGCCAGCCGGGCCAGGTTCCACTCGGCGACCACGGGCTGGTTGAGGTAGGCGTAGCGGCCCGCCTCGTCGATCGAGCTGAAGACCGTGCCGGGGTCGAAGGCGTCCAGGAAGGCGCACGGACCGTAGTCGATGGTCTCGCCCGAGATCGTCATGTTGTCGGTGTTCATCACGCCGTGCACGAAGCCGACCAGCATCCACTGCGCGACCAGCGAGGCCTGGGCGGCCACGACCGCCTCGAAGAGCGCGCGGTGCGGGTGCTCGGCCCGGGCGGCCCCGGGGTGGTGCCGGGCGATGGCGTGGTCGGCCAGGCGGCGCAGCAGGTCGGCCCCCGGGTCCCCGTCGACCCCGCGGGCGTACTGGAAGCTGCCGACCCGCAGATGACTGCTGGCGACCCGGGCGAGCACGGCACCAGGCAGCACGGTCTCGCGGCGCACGTCGCGGCCGGTCGCGAGCACGGCCAAGGCGCGTGTGGTCGGGATGCCGAGTGCGTGCATGGCCTCGCTGACCACGTACTCGCGCAGCATCGGCCCGACCGCGGCCAGGCCGTCCCCGCCGCGGGCCAGCGGCGTGCGGCCCGATCCCTTGAGGTGCAGGTCGCGGGTGCTGCCCCCGGTGTCGACGAGCTCGCCGAGCAGCAGGGCGCGACCGTCGCCGAGCCGGGGGTTGAAGCCTCCGAACTGGTGGCCGGCGTACACCTGGGCGACGGGGGTGGCGGCCTCGGGCACGCGGGTGCCGACCAGCAGCGCGAGCCCGTCGGGGCTGCGCAGCGAGTCGGGGTCGAGCCCCAGCTCGGCCGCGAGCGGCTCGTTGAGCACGAGCAGGCGCGGGTCGGGTGCCTCCTCGGCCTGCCAGGCCAGCGCCAGCTCGGGCAGCTCGGTGGCGAACCGGTGGTGCAGGACGACGGTGCTGGACGGCGCGAGACTCACGTCCTCGAGCCTACGTGGGGTGCGCACCGGGTCACGTCCAGTAGAGCAGGGGCGACCCGGGCAGCCGCTCGGCGAGCGCGCCGGTGAACCAGTCGCGCATCTCGCGCATGGTCTCGTGGGGGTAGACGTACTTGGTGCTGCCGAACTTGGTGCGTTTCTGGGTCCGCCGGCCCTCGTCCATCTCCAGCCGGGTCCCGGGGTACCAGCCGAGCAGCACGTCCTTGCTGCCGGGCGTGAACCGGTGCGTGATCGCCTCGACGCTCAGGTCGAGGTCCGGTACGCCGGCGAGGGCGCCCGCGGCGGCGTCCAGCAGCCGGCCGTACGCCGCACGCCAGTCGTCGACCGGCATGATCGGGGCGATCGTGAGCCCCACCCGGTAGCCCGCGTCGGCCATCCGGCGCAGCGCGACCAGACGTGCTGGCACCGACGCGGTGCCGCCCTCGAAGCGGCCCGCCACCTCGTCGGCGTTCACGGAGACCCGCATCCGGGTGCGCCGGCTGTGCGGCAGCGCAAGCAGGTCCTCGACGTCGTCGTACTTGGTGGTGAAGCGCAGGGAGACGTCCTCGCCGTACCTACCGGTGCCGACCCGGGTGACGGCCGTGGCCAGCGAGCCGGTCAGGTGCTCCAGCGCCAGCGGATCGGTGTAGCACGACAGCTCGAACGTCGTGCCCTCGTGGCCCCGCGCGAGCGTGCCCGACGTCACGGTGCCCCGGCCGGCGTGGGTGCCGATCCCGGCGAGGACGTCGTCGAGGTTGGCGTAGACCCGTGTCAGCGGCGGCCCGGTCAGCGAGCCGGCCAGGTAGCAGTACTGACAGTGCGCCGGGCAACCGCGGGCCAGGTCGATGCGCCAGTCGGCGCTGGGCGGGATGGGTTGCGGAGCCAGCGTGCTGGGCGGCGCCACGACCACCGCGAGGGTCGCCTTGGCGCGCGCGTAGACCTCCCGGTCGTTGCCGTCCTTCAGCCCGGTGAGCCGGTTGGAGCGCAGGAACCGCACGTCGTCGACACCGGCGGCCTCGAGCCGACGCAGGATCTCCGCCGTGTGCGGCTGCTCGGCGGCTGCGGCGGTGACCTGGACGTGTCGCGGCAACCACCGCTTCGGGCGCAGCGTCGTGGGCAGGTCGTTCATCACCGTTGACAACAACGATGCGGGGCTGCTGCTTCCGCGCGCCTGTGGCCCAGGGTCGCCCAGGGTCGCCCAGGGTCGCCCAGGGTCGCCCAGGGGCGGCGGTCAGGCGGGCAGGGTCGGCCTGCCGTGGCCCGACGAGGGCTGGGAACCGCTCGGTAACCTGGGCTGCATGGACATGCAGATGGCGAACCGGGTGCCGGACTGGCTCACCCCGATCGCCTGGGTCTTCATCGGCCTGGCCCTCGCCACGGCGGTCGTGATCGCGGTCGACATCTACGTCCGTCGGCACCGGCACACCACCGTCGCGGCCGAGCTGGTGTGGATCACCTCGGCC
>JAJAYJ010000161.1 GCA_026786275.1 Nocardioides sp.
CCCCCCCCCCCCCCCCCCCCCCCCCCCCCCCCCCCCCCCCCCCCCCCCCCCCCCCCCCCCCCCCCCCCCCCCCCCCGGGGGGAGGGGGCTACTTCACCTCGGAGCGCAGCACCAGCCGCAGCCCGACGGCCAGCGGGATGACCAGCCAGAACAGGCCCGAGACGCCGAGCTGGGCCCACTGCTCGGAGGAGACGGCGCCCTCGAAGAGAGGAGCCTGGGCGACATTGAAGTCGACCCAGGGTTGCAGGTCGGCGAACCACTGCTGGCTGGCGGCCAGGAGGGCCGACAGCCCGCCGAGCACGAACGAGTACACGAAGTAGGCCACGATCGCGGCGGCCGAGTTGCGCAGCAGCACCCCGAGCATGAAGCCCACCAGCAGTCCGAGCACGTTGGCCATGATGATCAGCGCCAGCTCGACGAACGAGACGTTCCACACCGCGTCGGTCCCGTTGATCGCACTACCCAGCAGGTTGCCCAGCGCCCCGATGCCTGCGGCGACCAGCATCGAGACCACGCCCACGCCGACGGCGCAGATGGCCTTGGCCAGGATCACCCGGCCCCGGTGGGCGACGAACGTGAACGTCGTCAGCCCGGTGCGTTGGCTCCACTCGCTGGTGATGGACAAGATGGCGATGACGGGCAGCAGCACCGCCATCGGGATGCCGATCGCGGCGGCGAACGTCTCGTAGTCGAGGCCGGCGTCCGGCGCGAACAGGACCACGGCGCCGGTGGCGAGCACGGCCAGGATGCCGATGCTGCACAGCAGCCAGAAGCCCGACCGGGTGTCGAACATCTTGCGCAGCTCGACCGAGACGATCCGCGATATCGGGATCGGGATGATCTCGACGGCGCGCAGGGGACGGGTCTCGCTGGTGGCGGTGAGGGTGGTGGTGCTCATGCCGCTGCTCCGTTCAGGGTGGGGGACTGGTCTCGTTGGGTCTCGGCGGTGAGCTGGAGGAACATCTCCTCCAGGCCCGCTCCGTCGGCGGCGCGCAGCTCGAGGAGGGGTACGCCGGCGGCGAGGGCGACCTGGCCGACGAGCTCGGCATCAGCGTCGGCCCGCAGACCGCCGTTCATCGGCGTCGCCACCACAGCGGCGTCCGCAAGCGCCCGGGCGAGGGCGGCGACCTCCCGGGTGCGCACCAGGGTGCCGGCACCCGCGAGCAGGTCGGCCTTGCTGCCGCTGGCGACGATCCTGCCGTTGCCGATGACGACCAGGTCGTCGGCGATGACCTCGATCTCGTGCAGCAGGTGTGAGGAGAGCAGCACGGTCCCACCGCGGTCGGCGTAGTCGCGCAGCAGGTCACGCATCCAGCGGATGCCGGCCGGGTCCAGCCCGTTGGCCGGCTCGTCGAGGATGAGCATGCCCGGGTCGCCGATCAGCGCCACCGCGATCCCGAGCCGCTGCCGCATCCCCAGGGAGTAGTGCCGCACCCGGCGACGTGACTCGGCCGGGGTCAGGCTGACCCGATCGAGCATCGCCTCGACGCGGTCCGCGGGCACGCCGATCGTGCGCTGGGCGAGGGTGAGGATCTCCCGGCCGGTGCGGCCGGCGTGCTGGGCCGAGGCGTCCAGGAGCACCCCGACCTCACGGGCCGGGTTGGGCAGGTCGGCGAAGCGTCGACCCGCGATCGTGGTGGCGCCGGAGGTCGGCGAGGTGAGCCCGACCAGGATCCGCATGGTGGTGGACTTCCCGGCGCCGTTGGGCCCCAGGAATCCGGTGACGCGCCCGGGCCGCGCCGTGAAGGAGACGTTGTCGACGGCGGTGAAGGCGCCGTACTTCCGTGTGAGGTTCTCGACCGTGATCATGTCCAGGAGCCTGTCGCGACCGCTGCCTCGACACATCGGGGAAGTCGCTGAGCCCGACCCCGGTGTTCGACCCCGGGATGTCTCGGGGTCCGCCCCTGGCTGGGCGCTCGCCAGCGGAGGCCCCACTGGGTAAGGTTGAGGATCGCCTCACTCAGGTGAGGCAATCCTAATTAATTAGGCGCAGGGTCCTCGTATGTTCGCCAACTACCTGATCGGCCTGCGTGAGGGCCTTGAGGCTGCGCTGGCCATGAGCATCCTGGTCGCCTACCTGGTCAAGACCCGGCGACGCCACCTCCTGCCCCGGAGCTGGGCCGGCGTCGGCATGGCCGTCGCCGTCAGTCTTCTCTTCGGCGCGGGCCTCACCTACGGTCCCGGCGGCCTCACCTTCGAGGCACAGGAGCTGATCGGCGGCGTCCTGTCGATCGGCGCGGTCGGCTTCGTGACCTGGATGATCTTCTGGATGGCCCGGGCGGCTCGCAGCCTCAGCGGCGAGCTTCGAAGCCAGATCGACGCCGCCGCCGAGGGCACCGCCTGGTCCCTGACCCTCGTCGCCCTGCTGGCCGTCGGCCGCGAGGGACTCGAGACCGCGCTCTTCCTGTGGGCCGCGACCCAGGCCGCCACCCGAGACACGGTGGGCTCACTCACGCCCACGTGGGAGCCGCTGCTCGGCGCCGGGCTCGGCATCGCGACGGCGGTCGGGCTCGGCTGCCTGATCTACCGCGGCGCGATCAGCATCAACCTCAGCCGATTCTTCACCTGGACCGGGGGCTTCCTGATCCTCGTCGCCGGTGGGGTCCTCGCGTACGGCGTGCACGACCTGCAGGAGGCCCGTTTCCTGCCCGGCCTCGACGACCTCGCCTTCGACGTCTCGGGCACGATCGACGCCGGCTCCTGGTACGGCACCCTGCTCAAGGGTGTCTTCAACTTCTCACCGGCCACGACCTACCTCGCGGCGGCGGCCTGGCTCCTCTACGTCGTCCCGGCGATGACCCTGTTCCTGCGCTCGATCCGTCGTCGGGACCAGGCACCCTCGGTGCCCGTCCCCGTCGCCGGCTGACGTCCACCCCGACCGACCAGAGAGACCACCCCCCATGCGTACGTCCCTCGTCGTCGGCGCCCTCGCGCTGACCACCCCGTTCCTCGCGGCCTGCACCCAGAACACCAACGGCGGGGCCGCCGACGCCGGCGACAGCCGAGCGATCAGCGTGGTCTCGACCGACGACGCCTGCGAGGTCTCGGCGGGCACGGCGTCGGCCGGCACCCTGACCTTCGACGTGACCAACGCCGGTGACCAGGTCACCGAGTTCTGCCTGCTCGGTGAGGACGGCCTGCGGATCGTGGCCGAGGTCGAGAACGTGGGCCCCTCCCTCAATCGGGAGCTGACCGCCGACGTGCCGGCCGGCTCCTACGTCACGGCCTGCAAGCCGGGGATGGCCGGTGACGGCATCCGGGCCGCGTTCGACGTGACCGAGTCCGACGACCAGGGGCCGGTGGCCGCTGACGTGCAGGCGTTGATCGACCGGGCGACGACCAACTACGCGGCGTACCTGCAGGACCAGACCGTCCAGCTGCTGGTGAAGACCCAGCAGTTCGTCGACCTCCACCAGGCCGGTGACGACGCCGGCGCCCGCGCCCTCTACCCGGTGGCCCGCACGCACTGGGAGCGGATCGAGACCGTGGCCGAGTCGTTCGGTGACCTCGACCCCGAGATGGACCTGCGCGAGGCCGACGTCGAGCCCGGCGCCGAGTGGACCGGCTGGCACCGGATGGAGAAGGACCTGTGGCCGGCCGAGGCGGTGGAGTACACCGCGCTCACGCCGCAGCAGCGGGCGACGTACGCCGATGACCTGCTGGCCAACACCATCGAGCTGGACGCGCGGGTCCAGGAGCTGACCTACACCGTCGACCAGATCGCCAACGGCTCGCGGGGCCTGCTGGAGGAGGTCGCCACCGGCAAGGTCACCGGGGAGGAGGAGGCCTGGTCGCACACCGACCTGTACGACTTCCAGGCCAACGTTGACGGCGCCCGGGTCGGCTTCGAGGGCCTGGAGACGATCGTGGAGGCGACCGACCCCGAGCTCGCCACCGAGCTGCGGACCCGGTTCGAGAGCCTCCAGGTGCTGCTCGACGCGCATCGCGAGGGCGACGGGTTCGCGCTCCACACCGACCTGTCGCAGGACGAGATCAAGCAGCTCAGCGACGCCGTGAACGCCATCTCCGAGCCGCTCTCCCGGCTGACCGCCGCGGTCCTGGCCTGACATGGCACGCAGCTCACGGCGCGGACTCCTCGCCAGCGGCGCGGCCGCCGCCGGCGCCGTCAGTGCGGCAGCGGCCGGCCGGGCCCCCGCCGGCCCCGCCGCGGCGCCGCCGGCCGGGGCCCGGCCCGACCCCGTCCCCGGCGCGCCCCCCGCCC
>JAJAYJ010000162.1 GCA_026786275.1 Nocardioides sp.
CGCGCGGCGGGGTGCTGGGGGGGGGCGGGGCGGCGGCGCTCGGGCGGCTCGCGGGCGAGCAGGAGGCGGTGCTGCGGACCCTGATCCGCGAGCAGGACGCGATGACCACCTCGGACAGCGGCCACGCCGACCTGGTCGCCGCACTGGCCCACCTGGGCTCCCGGCCCGGGGTCAGCGTGGCCACCCCGGGCACAGCCGTCCCGGTACCCGCCCCGGTGGCCGCCGAGGTGGTGGCGGTGGTCGCAGCCTGCCTGGACAATGTGGAGCGACACGTCGGTGCCGACGCGCCGGCCTGGGTGCTGTTGCAGGCGCACCCCGACCTGCTGGAGGTCTCGGTGCGCGACGACGGGCCGGGCATCGCGTCCGGACGACTGGACGAGGCCCGGGACCAGGGCCGGCTCGGGGTCAGCGAGTCGATCCGTGGCCGGGTCCGCGACCTGGGCGGCACCGCCACGCTGACGACCGGACCGGGGGGCACCGAGTGGGAGTTCGTCGTACCCCTCTCACCGCCGCAGGCGCCATGACCATCCACGACACGCACCCGTTCGCCGATCCCAACCCCGACCCGGTCCGCCGCTTCCGCGCCCGGGTGGGCGGGGTGGTGTCGTTATGGACCGCCGGTCAGGCACCGGCACGAGCTGGGTTGACGGTGTCGTCCTTCGTCGTGGCGGCGGGGGAGCCGGCCCGGGTCCTCGGGCTCGTCGACCCCGACTCCGACCTGCGAGACCAGGTGGAGGGCACCGGCCGAGCCGTGGTCGCGCTGCTGCGGTGGCCGGACCGCGACCTGGCCGAGGTCTTCGCCGGGCTTGCTCCGGCACCGGGTGGGATGTTCGCGCAGGCGACATTCGTGGCGACGCCGTGGGGGCCGCGGCTGGAGCGGGCCACGACGTGGGCGGGGGTCGTGCTGGAGTCCGTGGTCGACGTGGGCTGGTCGGCCCTGCTGACCTGCTCGGTCGAGCACGTCGAGGTGGGCGACGAGGAGGACCCGCTGGTGCACCGTCGGGGCCGTTACCAGCGCCCGCCCACCGTGGGGGATCGCTGAGCCCTAGGGTCGCCACCATGGACGAGCAGCCGATCCGGGTGATGGTGGTCGACGACCACCCGATGTGGCGTGACGCCGTCGAGCGCGACCTGCAGGCCGACGGCTTCGACGTGGTCGCGGTGGCCGCCAACGGCACCGAGGCGCTGGCCCGGTTCCCGGCGGCGCGACCCCAGGTGGTGGTGCTCGACCTGCAGATCCCGGCGCCCCAGGGCGTGGAGTGCACCGCGCAGATGCTGCGGATCGACCCGTCGGCGCGGGTGCTGATCCTCTCGGCGTCCGGCGAGCAGGACGACGTGCTGCAGGCCGTCAAGGCCGGGGCGACCGGCTACCTGGTGAAGTCTGCCTCCCGCACCGAGCTGCTCGACGCCGTACGTCGGGTCGCCCGCGGCGACGCCGTGTTCACCCCGGGCCTGGCCGGCCTGGTGCTGGGGGAGTACCGACGCCTCACCGTAGCCCCCGGGCCCGACCGGCCCGCGCTGACCGAGCGCGAGACGGAGGTGCTCAAGATGGTCGCGAAGGGGATGTCCTACAAGCAGATCGCCGACCGGTTGGTGGTCAGCCACCGCACCGTCCAGAACCACGTCCAGAACACCCTGCGCAAGCTGCAGATGCACAACCGGGTCGAGCTGACGCGCTACGCCATCGAGCAGGGGCTCGACGGGCCCGACGATGTCGAGGCCTGACCCGGTGGTCGCGCGGTTCCGCGAGGCAGGCGCCGGTGAGGCCGGTGCGCTGACCGACCTGGAGCGCGACGCCAACCTGGTGGCGCTGCGACACGTGTTCGACCCGGCCGAGCACGCCTACCCCTACGCCGCGGTGCTGGCCCGGTGGGATGCCCTGCTGGCCGACCCCGAGGTGGTCGTCGAGGTGGTGGACCAGGCGGTGGGCGACCGGGACGGGCTCGCGGTCCTCCTGGCCCGCGACGCCGGGCGGGTCCGGCACCTGGCCGTGCACCCCTCCCGGTGGAGCCAGGGGCTGGCCACCGCCGCCCTGGACCGGGCCGAGACCGCGCTCCGGGCCAGTGGGGCCGATGACCCCCGGCTGTGGTGCCTCGTGGAGAACCACCGCGCCCGCGCGCTCTACGAGCCCCGCGGCTGGCGGGCCACCGGTCGCCGGCGGCCCGCAGCGTTCGCCCCGTACCCGGTCGAGATGGAGTACGTGCTGTGGTGACGGACCTGCTGCAGGTCGCCGACGAGCTCTACGCCGGGCCGCTCGCCGACTTCACCCCGACCCGTGACGCCCGGGCCAGGGCGCTCAAGAAGGACGACCCGGAGCTGTCGGCCGCGATCCGGGCGCTGCGCAAGCCGTCGTTGGCGGCCTGGGTCGTCAACCTGCTGGTCCGCCGCGAGACCGAGCAGGTCGACCAGGTGCTGCAGGTGGGCCAGGCGCTGCGCGGGGCGCAGGAGTCGATGTCGGGTGAGGAGCTGCGGGCGCTGACCCGGCAGCGGCGCCAGCTCACGGCGGCGGTGACCGGACGGGCCCGCAGCCTGGCCGGCGAGGAGGGGCAGCGGGTCACCCAGGCCGTCGCCGACCAGGTCGAGGCCACCTTGACCGCGGCGATGCTCGACGCGGAGTGCGGCCGAGCCGTGCGCAGCGGCCTGCTGGTGACCCCGCTGGCCGCCACCGGGGTCGACCAGGTCGACGTGGCCGCCGCCCTGGCCGCGGCGCAGGCGCTGGGTTTCGAGGCGCCGTCCCGCCAGGCTCCGGAGCTCCCGCGCCCCGGCCTGCGGGTCGTGCCCGACCCGGAGGCGGACGAGAAGGCACTGGCGTCCGCCCGGGCAGCCCTCGAGCAGGCCGAGACCGAGCTGGAGCAGGCGACCGGGTCCCGGGACGAGGCGGCCGGCACCCTCACCGAGCTGGAGGCGCGCGGCATGCAGATCCAGGCGCGGATCGACGAGCTGCGCCGCTCGATCGCCGACCTGGAGAACGAGTCCGACGAGCTCGACGACGAGCTGGTCGACGCCGAGGAGGCGGTGGCGGTGGCCACGGCGGTCCGCGCCGAGGCCGAGCGGGTCCGCGACCGGGCCCGGGTGGCCGTGGAGCGGCACGAGCACCACTGAGCGGCGGTGGTGCCGGCTGGTGGAGGCGAGGACGGCGCCGGGGCCACCTGAGCGATCAGACCCGGTCCCAGTCCTTGGCTCGGAGGACCGCCTCGCTCCAGCGGGCGTGGGCGGCGTCCGACGTCGCGCGATCGCCGGCAGGCTCGAAGCGCCGGTCCAGGCGCCAGGTGTCGCGCAGCTCGTCGGTGGAGTCCCAGAAGCCGATGCCCAGCCCGGCCAGGAACGCCGCGCCCAGGGCCGTGGTCTCGACCAGCTCGGGCCGCTCGACGGGCAGACCGATCTGGTCGGCCTGGATCGCGCACAGCAGGTCGTTCGCGCAGGCACCTCCGTCCACCCGCAACGAGGACAGCCGAGCGGGCATGGTCTCGAGCACGTCGCGGACCTCGAACGCGATGGCCTCCAGGGTGGCCCGCACGATGTGGGCGCGGGTGGTGCCCCGGGTCAGGCCGATGATCAGGCCGCGGGCGTGCGGGTCCCAGTACGGGGCGCCGAGCCCGGTCAGGGCCGGCACGAACACCACGCCCCCGGTGTCGGGAACCGTGGCCGCGATCGCGGCGGTCTCGGCGGCTGACCCCACGATCTGGAGCCCGTCACGCAGCCACTGCACGGCCGCCCCGGTGACGAAGATCGAGCCCTCCAGCACGTAGGTCAGCTCCCCGCCGGGCGAGCGCCACGCCGCCGACGTGAGCAGGCCCTCGGTGCGGGTCAGGGTGGTGCCGGTGTTGGTCAGCACGAAGGACCCGGTGCCGTAGGTGCACTTGGAGTCGCCCACGTCGAAACAGGTCTGGCCGAACAGGGCCGACTGCTGGTCACCGGCGATCCCGGCGATCGGCAGCGACAGGTCGAGGAAGGCGCGTGGGTCGGTGACGGCGACCTCGCCCCAGCTCGGGACCACCTCGGGCAGCGCGTCGCGGGGCACCCCGAGGATGCCGCACAGCTCGTCGGACCAGTCACCCTCGGCCAGGTCGAAGAGCAGCGTGCGTGAGGCGTTCGAGACGTCGGTGACGTGCCACGTGCCGCGGGTCATCCGGGCGATCAGGTAGGAGTCGACGGTGCCGATCGCGTAGCGGCCCGACTCCACCAGGGCCCACGTGTGCGGCTCGTTCTCGGCCAGCCAGCGCAGCTTGGTGCCCGAGAAGTAGGGGTCCAGCCGCAGGCCGGTGAGCTCGGCGACCCGCTGCTCGTGCCCCTCGTCGCGCAGGCGTGCGCAGATGTCGGCCGTACGCCGGTCCTGCCACACGATCGCGCGTCGCGGCGACCCGAGGGTCTCGCGGTCCCACAGCAGGACGGTCTCGCGCTGGTTGGTGATGCCCACCGCGCTCAGCTCGCTCGCGTCGACCTGCGCGACCACGGCCCGCACGGCCTCGAGGGTGGCCTGCCAGATCTCCTCCGGTGCGTGCTCGACCCACCCTGGCCGCGGGAAGTGCTGGGCGAACTCCTGGTAGGCCTTGGCCGCGATCCGGCCGTCCTGGGTGACCACCACCGCGGTCACCCCCGTGGTGCCCGCGTCGATGGCCAGCACGCTCATCGTGGCCCCCTCATGCCCCGCCCCGCAGCACGATGTCGAGGATCCGCTGGTCGATCCACTCCAGGTCGGGGGCGACCCGCATCTCGTAGTTCTCGGTGCCGACCCAGGTGTGGAAGTCGGGGTGGCCCTCGTCGCGGGCGAACCGTTCGAGGTCCTCGCGCATCAGCTGGCTGACCGGGATCTGCTCCTGCGGCGTCGAGGCGGTGAGATAGAGGTTGTTGAGCTGCAGCAGGCGGGAGAGCTCGGTGACCGGCTCGGGGTGGTCGTCGATGCGCAGGTCGACGGCGATGTCGTCGAGGCCGCCGTACCCCGCCTCCTCGCGGACCACCAGGAGAGCGGCCGACTGCTTGCCGCGCTTGTCGCCACCGGCGTTGTCACCGGCGGACAAGGCGTCCAGCAGCCGGTCGGCCAACGGTCCCTCCGGGTCGGAGGTCTCCCAGGCGGCCTGCATCGCGAGCACGACACCCTCGCCGGCCAGGCAGTTGCCCTGGATCGCCACCCCGGCACCGGTCCAGCCCCCGGCCCAGGCGATGCACTCGCTCCCGGTGTGGCCGGCCGCGCCACCGTCCACGTCCACGATGCCGACCTGGCGGTGGTCGCGCCCGTCGTCCTCGTCGAGCAGCCGCTGCAGCGCGACCGAGGCGGTGGCGCCGTCGTCGAGGTGGGACAGGGCGAGGCCTTTGTAGGCCACGTTGGCGTCGGCCTGGGTGGCGATGGCGCCGACCCGGGCCACGGCGGCCGGGACGGCGGAGCCGACCGCCAGGAACTTCGAGGCCACCGCCACCCCCCAGGAATCGCCGTCGGAGGAGCGGGCCACGATCGAGAAGGTCATGGTCTGGACCCTAGTGGCGTCCCTGGTCGCACGAGGCCTTCCCCACTAGGGTCGGGACGTTGTGAACGATCCAAGACGAGGAGATCAGATGCGCGTCGGAGTACTCACCGGGGGCGGCGACTGCCCGGGCCTGAACGCCGTCATCCGGGCCGTCGTACGACGCGGGGTCCGCGACCACGGCTTCGAGCTGGTCGGTTTCCGGGACGGTTGGAGGGGTCCGCTCGAGGGCCTGACCATGGAGCTCGGGGTCGCCCAGTGCCGCGGCATCCTGCCCCGGGGCGGCACCATCCTGGGCTCCTCGCGCACCAACCCGTTCTCGATCGAGAACGGCGTCGCGCGGATCACCGAGAACCTTGCCGCGGCCGGTGTCGACGCGCTGATCGCCATCGGTGGTGAGGACACCCTCGGGGTGGCGACGAAGCTGGCCGACCTCGGCGTCCAGGTGGTCGGGGTGCCCAAGACCATCGACAACGACCTGTCGGGCACCGACTTCACCTTCGGCTTCGACACGGCCGTCAACATCGCGACCGAGGCCATCGACCGACTGCACACCACCGCCGAGTCCCACCACCGGGTGCTGGTGGTCGAGGTGATGGGCCGCCACGCCGGCTGGATCGCGCTGCACGCCGGCATGGCCGGGGGCGCCAGCTCCGTCCTGATCCCGGAGGTGCCCTTCGACATCGAGGCCGTCTGCGCCGGCGTCGAGCGGCGCTTCGCGACCCAGTACGCCCCGATCATCGTGGTCTCCGAGGGCGCGGTGCCGGTCGAGGGCGGTGACATGAGTGTGGTCTCGGGCCAGAAGGACGCGTTCGGCCACGTCCGTCTCGGCGGCATCGGTGACCGGCTCGCGAGCGAGATCGAGCACCGCACCGGCAAGGAGGCCCGGGCGGTCGTCCTGGGTCACGTGCAGCGTGGCGGCACGCCGACGGCCTTCGACCGCTGGCTGGCCACCCGCTTCGGGCTGCAGGCCATCGACGCGGTCGCCGAGGGCGACTTCGGCACCATGATGGCGCTGCGGGGCACCGACATCGTGCGGGTCCCGCTGGCCGAGGGCACCGGCGAGCTGAAGCTCGTCAGCGCCGCCGAGTACGCCGAGGCCCAGGTCTTCTTCGGCTGATCCGCCCGTCCCGCAGCGGCGTCAGTGGTGACTCGCCGACAGGTCCAGGTCCCGCGGGGTGAGCCACCACACGAGCACCGAGGCGCTCAGCATCACGACGCCGCCGGCGAGTCCGAACCAGCCCAGTGACCCGGTGAACGCGCTCGTCGCGTCGGCGACGAGGCCCGGCCCGGCCGGGCCGAGCCCACCGGCGACCTGCAACGCACCGGCCAACGACTCGCGGGCGGCGTCGGCGGCCGGCCCGTCGAGGCCGGTCGCGGCCAGGTCGGCCGTGCTCAGCCCCGAGCGGTAGACCGCCGCGGCCAGGCTGCCGAGGACGGCGATGCCGAGCACGCCGCCGAGCTCGTAGCTGCTCTCCTCGATGGCCGCCGCGCTGCCGGCCTTGTCCTCGGGGGCACCGGCCATGATCACCGCCGAGGCCACTGCGAGGGAGGCGGTGCCGAGGCCGACCAGGGTCAGCGCCGCGGCGACGCCGACGTAGGCCAGCGGCTCGGGCAGCGCGAACAGCAGCAGGAACCCCAGCCCACCCACGGCGAGCCCGCCGGCGAGCACGGTGCGCGCACCCATCCGCTCGGCGAGCGCAGGCGCAAGCGGGGAGCCGATGATGCCGCCGACGGCCATCGGCAGCAGGGCCACCCCGGACTGCAGCGGGGACCAGCCCTGCACCAGCTGCAGCCACTGCGAGACCAGCAGGAGGCTGGCCACCAGCGCGACGCTGGTGCACAGCGCGGTCAGCACGCCGGCGGTGAACCCGCGGCCACCGAAGAGCCGGACCTCGAGCACCGGGTCGGGCATCCGCAGGCAGCGACGCACGAAGGCGGTGAGCGCCACGACGGCGAGCCCGGCGGTCAGCACCGCGGTCACGTCGAGGCCGTCCTGGCCGACGTGCTTGATCGCGTAGACCAGCGAGACCATGCCGAGGATCGACAAGCCGGTTCCGACCGGGTCCAGGCGCCCGGGTCGCTTCGACCGGCTCTCCGGCAGCAGCGCGAGCGCGGCGACCACCGCCACCACCATCACCGGCACGTTGAACAGGAACGCGGAGTGCCAGCTGAAGGCCTCGAGCAACGCGCCACCCACGATCGGACCGAGGGCGCCGCCGACGGCCGCGGTGGCCCCCCAGATCCCGAGCGCAGTGGCCCGCTCACGGGCGTCGGTGAAGAGGACCCGGACCAGGGAGAGCGTGGAGGGCATGATCATCGCGCCCCCGACCCCGAGCAGGGCCCGCACCACGATCACGTCGGTCGGGCTGTCGGCCAGCAGCACCCCCAGCGAGCCCACCCCGAAGACGGTGAACCCCCCGACCAGCATCCGCCTGCGGCCCCAGCGGTCGCCCAGGGCGCTGGCGGTGACCAGGAGACCGGCCAGGACCAAGGCGTAGACGTCGACCATCCACAGCACCTGGACCGACCCGGGGCGCAGGTCGGCGGAGATCGCGGGCAGGGCCAGGTTGAGGATCGTCATGTCCATGACGACCACGAGCAGGCTGGCCGACAGCACAGCCAGGCCGGCCCAGCGACGTCGGGCGTCGGCGAGCTGCTGAGCCGTGCGGTCCAGGGTGGCGCTCATCGGGGTGCGGCTCCTTGCCGGAAGGTGGTGATCATCAGGTCGGGCAGCGAGCGCCGGGCCACGTCACCGTCGCGGGTGGCCTCCCGGGCGGCGACCAGCAGGCCGTACAGGGTGTGGCTGAGCCAGGCCGCCGGTACGTCGCTTCGCACGACGCCGGCGTGCTGGGCCGCCTCGAAGAACGCGATCTCGAGGTCCTGCAGGGCCCGGGTCCGGGCCGCGAACCGGGGCATCGCCAGCATCGTCGGGTCGGTCAGGGTGAAGTCGAAGACCGCCGCGTCGACCAGGAACGCCGGCAGGATCGCCTGCAGGCAGGCGTCGAGGGCGTCGGCGTCCCCGGCGGCCACGGCTTGGGGCATGCCGCACTCGACCTGGGTCCGGGCCCACCGGTCCAGGGCGCGCTCACCGATCTCGAGCAGCAGCGCCTCACGGGTCGCGAAGTGGCGGTGCAGGGTGGCTCGAGCGATGCCGAGGGCGCCGGCGATGTCGGCCATCGAGGAGGTCGGGTCGTCGTTGAGGGTGGCCAGGGCCGCGTCGAGCACGTCATCGCGGGTGCGCATCCAAACCTCCTGGGACGATCATGACCCGATTGAGACATTAGTGTCTCACACACCTCCACCAGGTACCACCTCGCCGTGGTCGACACGCGTCGGTGCAGCGGGTTGGATGAGTCGACCAGTACTCGGAGCAGGAGGCGCCATGAGCAGCAGCTCGCCCAGCCAGGTGGACGTCGGGGCGTCCCAGCCCGAGCTCAAGCGGGTGATGGGTCCCCGGCTGCTGCTGTTGTTCATCGTCGGCGACATCCTCGGCGCGGGTGTCTACGCCGTCACCGGCCAGATGGCCGGGATCGTCGGGGGAGTGGTGTGGCTGCCGTTCCTGGTCGCGTTCGTGGTGGCCTCGTTGACGGCGTTGTCCTACCTCGAGCTGGTCACCAAGTACCCGCAGGCGGCCGGGGCCGCGCTCTACACCCACAAGGCGTTCGGGCTGCACTTCGTCACCTTCCTGGTCGCCTTCGCCGTCATCTGCTCGGGGATCACCAGTGCCGCCACGTCCTCCAACGTGCTGGCCCAGAACCTGATCGCCGGTCTCGACGGCGTCGGCCTGGAGACCGGGCTGGGCAGCACCGGCACCACCCTGATCGCGATGGCCTTCATGCTGGTGCTGGCCCTCGTCAACCTCCGGGGGGTGGGGGAGTCGGTGAAGTTCAACGTCGTCCTGACCCTGGTCGAGGTCGTCGCGCTGAGCATCGTCATCCTGGTCGGCTTCTTCGCGATGACCCGCGGCGACGGCGACCTGAGCCGGATCACGGCGTTCGAGTCGCCCGAGGACAAGGGCCTCTTCCTGGCCGTCACCGCGGCCACGTCGGTGGCCTTCTTCGCCATGGTCGGCTTCGAGGACTCCGTCAACATGGTGGAGGAGACCCAGGAGCCCGAGCGCATCTTCCCGCGGATGATGCTGAGCGGCCTCGGCATCGCGGTTGTCTTCTACATGCTGGTCGCGGTCGCGGTCGTCTCCGTGCTCACCCCCGACGAGCTCTCCACCATCAACGAGTCCGAGGGCCGGGCCCTGCTCGAGGTCGTCAGCAAGGGCGCCCCCGACTTCCCGATCGACACGGTGTTCCCGTTCCTGGCCGTCTTCGCGGTCGCCAACACCGCGCTGATCAACATGCTGATGGCCAGCCGGCTGCTCTACGGCATGGCCCGCCAGGACGTCCTGCCCCGCTCGCTGGGCAAGGTCTCGGCGAGCCGGCAGGCGCCGTACGTCGGCATCGCGTTCAGCACCCTCCTGGCGCTGGGGCTGATCTTCTTCGTGTCCACCCGGCCCGACAGCACGGTGGTGGCCAGCCTGGCCGGCACCACCTCGCTGCTGCTGCTCGGCGTGTTCACGGTCGTCAACGTCGCCTGCGTCGTGCTGCGGCGCAAGGACCCCCGGGCGCGGTCCTTCTTCACCTCACCCGGGCCGACGCCCGTGGTCGCCGGGCTGCTGTGCCTCTACCTGATCGGGCCCTGGGTCGACAGGGACGCCATCGAGTACCAGATCGCGGCCGTCCTGCTCGGCATCGGCGTGGTGCTGTGGGCGCTGACCTGGTCGACCAACCGTGGCGTGCGGGCCAAGAAGACCGGCTTCCGCGACATCGAGCACCTCGACAGCTGAGGCGACCGCTGACGGGGCCCGTCCACGCCTGCCCGACGAATCGGGACGGGTGCGCGACCCGCCGTAGGCTGGCGGCGTGAGCGTGATCCCCGACCTGTCCTCCCTGCACGCGATGGGGGCGGCCCAGCAGCCGTTCTACCCCGACCGCGGTGCCGTCGACGCGGCCGTCGCCCGGCTCCGCACCGTGCCCCCGCTGGTCTTCGCCGGTGAGTGCGACGAGCTGAAGGAAAAGATCGCCGCGGTCGCCCGCGGGGAGGCGTTCCTGCTCCAAGGTGGCGACTGCGCCGAGACCTTCGCCGGCGTGACCGCCGACAACGTGCGCAACAAGCTGCGGGTGCTGCTGCAGATGGCGGTCGTGCTGACCTACGCGGCCTCCGTGCCGGTGGTCAAGGTCGGCCGGCTCGCCGGGCAGTACGCCAAGCCCCGGTCCTCGGACCTCGAGACCCGCGAGGGCGTCACCCTGCCGGCGTACCGCGGTGACGCCGTCAACGGCTTCGCCTTCACCCCCGAGTCCCGGATCCCGGACCCGCAGCGGCTCGTGGACGTCTACAACTCCTCGGCCGCGACGCTCAACCTGGTGCGCGCCTTTGTGACCGGCGGCTACGCCGACCTGCGCCAGGTGCACTCCTGGAACACCGACTTCGTCAAGGAGTCGTCGGTCGGTCAGCGCTACGAGGCGCTGGCCGAGGAGATCGAGCGGGCCCTGACCTTCATGCAGGCCATCGGCGCCGACCCCGACGAGTTCCACCGGGTCGACTTCCACTCCTGCCACGAGGCCCTGATCCTGGAGTACGAGCACGCCCTGACCCGTATCGACTCTCGCACCGAGGAGCCCTACGACGTGTCGGGCCACTTCGTCTGGATCGGCGAGCGCACCCGTCAGCTCGACGGGGCCCACGTCGAGCTGCTGAGCAGGATCCGCAACCCGATCGGCGTCAAGCTCGGCCCCACGACGACCCCCGACGACGCGCTGGCCCTCGCGGCCAAGCTCAACCCGGCCAACGAGCCGGGCCGGCTCACGTTCATCACCCGTTTCGGTGCGGGCAGGATCCGCGACGGCCTGCCGCATTTGGTGGAGAAGGTCGCCGCGTCCGGGATCGAGGTGGCGTGGGTCTGCGACCCGATGCACGGCAACACCTTCGAGGCCAGTTCGGGGTACAAGACCCGCCGCTTCGACGACGTGATCGAGGAGGTCCAGGGCTTCTTCGACGTGCACCGCGCGATCGGCACCTGGCCCGGTGGGGTGCACGTCGAGCTGACCGGCGACGACGTCACCGAGTGCGTGGGCGGCGGCGAGGACCTGCTGGAGATGGACCTCGGCCACCGCTACGAGTCGGTCTGCGACCCCCGCCTGAACCGGGTGCAGTCCCTGGAGCTGTCATTCCTGGTCGCCGAGATGCTGCGCAAGGCCTGAGGTCTTGTCCGCGGAGACGGTAGACCTGCGTTCCGACACCCTCACCCGGCCGACCCCGGCGATGCGACACGCCATGGTCGAGGCTGAGGTGGGCGACGACGTGTACGCCGAGGACCCGACGGTGCGCGTGCTCGAGGAGCGGGTGGCCGGTCTCTTCGGCCACGAGGCGGCCCTGTTCATGCCAACGGGCTCGATGGCCAACGTGCTCGCGGTCCGCTCCCTCGTCGCGCCCGGTCAGGAGGTGCTCTGCGAGGCCCGGGCCCACATCGCGCGGGCCGAGCTCGGCGCCCACGGGGCCATCAGCGGGATCACCATGCGCACCTGGCGTGACCCGCGAGGTCAGGTCGACCTGACGGCGGTGCAGGAGATGTACGCCCCCGACATGGGCCCCTTCTTCGTCCGCACCGCTGCGATCTCGGTCGAGAACACCCACAACTTCGCCGGCGGGACCGTGCTCCCGCTCGCCGACCTGGTCGCCCTGCGGGCCTGGGCCGATGAGGTCGGGGTCGCCGTGCACCTCGACGGCGCGCGGGTCTGGAACGCGCACGTCGCCACGGGCACCCCGCTCACGGCGTACGGCGCCGTGGCCGACGTGCTCGCCGTGTGCCTGTCCAAGGGTCTCGGCGCCCCGGTCGGGTCGCTGATGATCGGAGGTCGCGACGCGATCGAGGAGGCCAGGGTCTGGCGCAAGCGGCTCGGCGGCGGCATGCGTCAGGTCGGCATCCTCGCCGCGGCCGGCCTGCACGCCCTCGACCACCACGTCGAGCGGCTGGCCGACGACCACGACCACGCCCGGTTGCTGGCGCAGGCGTGCGGCGTGGACCCGGCCGCCGTGGACACCAACATCGTCGTCGTCGACCGCGACGACGCGGCCGACTTCGTGGCCCGCGCGGCCGAGGCCGGCGTCCGGCTGTCGGCGGTCGGGCCGAGGGCCGTGCGGCTCGTCACGCACCTCGACGTCAGCCGAGAGCAGGCCGAGCGCGCGGCCGCGGTCCTCTCGAGGCTCTGACCGGCGGCAGGTCGCCACCTGCACGCTGGGTTCGCGCCGTAGGTTCGTGGTCATGACCAGCCTGCGCCGATGGTGCCTCGTGGCCCTCGGCGTGATCCTCGTGGTCGCCGGACCGCTCGGGGTGCGGTCCTGGCCCGCAGGCGAGAACGACGTGGGCGCCACCGACCTGCTGGCGCAGGTGAGGGCGGCGGCCGAGCAGCCCTACTCCGGGTACGTCGAGACGCAGGGCGCCCTGCAGCTCCCCGTGGCCGACCGGTTCACCGACGTCGGTGCCCTGCTGGGCGAGCAGACCCGGCTGCGGGTCTGGTGGCGTGACCGGGACTCCTGGCGGGTGGACCGGTTGCTGGCCAGCGGTGAGGTCGACCTCGTGCACGACAGGCAGTTCACCACCGAGTACGACTACCAGGACGCCGAGGCCACGACCAGCCGCGACCCCGGCATCCGGCTGCCCCGGACCGCCGACCTGCTGCCGCCGGCGCTGGCCCGGCGGTTGCTCGAGGACGTCGCGGACCGGGCGACCAGGGTGCCGGCCCGACGGGTCGCCGGGGTGTCGGCTCCGGGGCTGCGGCTCGAGCCCGGCAGCGACCGCTCCAGCATCGACCACGTCGACCTGTGGGCCGACCCGGTCTCTGGGGTGCCGCTGCGCCTCGAGGTGTACGCCGTCGGGGCGAGCGTGCCGGGCTTCACCACCGAGTTCCTGGACTTCTCCGCCGATGAGCCGGCCCGCTCGCGGGTCACGTTCACGCCCACCGGCAGCACCGAGCAGTCCTTCGACGACGTGCTCGACATCGCCGACGCGGCCAATCAGTACGCGCCGCTGCTACCGCCCGACACGGTGGCCGGCCTGCCCAGGACCGCGGCGTCCGACGGTGCCGTGGGCGTCTACGGCCGGGGCCTGACCCAGCTGGTCTCGATCCCCCTGCGGGGACGCGAGGCCAGCCCGTTGCGCGCGCAGCTGCGTCGTACGCTCGGCGTCGTCGTCACCGACACCGGCACCGTGGTGTCCGTGGGGCCCCTCGGCCTGATGCTGACCGGCGAGGACGGCGACGGGGGCTGGCTGGTGGCCGGCTCGGTCACCGCCCAGACCCTGAGCGACGCCGCGCTCGACCTGCTGAGCGGCACCGTCGTGGTGGACGAGGGCCAGGACCGATGATCCGTACCCAGTCCCTGACCAAGCACTACGGCCGGATCCGGGCCGTGGACGACGTGAGCCTCGACGTGCACGAGGGGGACGTCTACGGCTTCCTCGGCGCCAACGGCTCGGGCAAGACCACCACCGTGCGGATGCTGCTCGGCCTGGTGCTGGCCACCTCCGGCACGATCGAGGTGATGGGCTCGGCGATGCCGCGACACACCCTCGACGTGCTGCCGCAGGTGGGCTCGATGGTCGAGGGTCCCGCGGCCTACCCGCACCTGTCCGGACGCGCTAACCTGTCCCTCTTCGACGCCATGGGCCGGGGCAGCAAGCGCGCGGGCCGGGCCGGGAGGGTCGACGACGTGCTGGACCGGGTCGGTCTCGGAGGTGTCGACCGGCGCCCGGTCCGGGCCTACTCGCTGGGCATGCGGCAGCGCCTAGGCCTGGCCAACGCGCTGTTGCGCTCGCCGCGGCTGCTGGTGCTCGACGAACCGACCAACGGCCTGGACCCGCAGGGCATCCGTGACATCCGGGCCCTGCTGCTGGACCTGAACGCCGCCGGCACCACGGTCTTCGTCTCTAGCCACCTGCTGACCGAGATCGAGCAGATGTGCACCCGCGTCGGGATCCTCGACCGGGGTCGGCTGGTGCTGCAGGACCACCTCGACCAGCTGCAGCGGCCCACCGGTCGGGTGCTGCTGCGCACGCCCGACCCGGAGCGGGCCGCCAGCCTGCTCGTCGGCCGCGACGTCGAGGTGCACGCCGACCACCTGCTCGTCGACGCCCCGGACGCGGCCGTCCTCAACGCCCGGCTCGTGGCGGCCGGGGTCCGGGTCGACGAGCTCACCCCCGAGCGACACACGCTCGAGAGCGTGGTGCTGGCCGCCAGCACCGCGAGCTCCGACCGGATGGAGCGCGCATGATCCGCGTGGAGCTCAGCAAGATGCTGCGCAGCCGGCGCACCTGGAGCACGATCCTGCTGATCGACGCCCTGCCCACGCTGGTCGCAGTGCTGCTCGCTGTCACCGACCTGGGCCCGCGCCCCGGCCAGGGGCCCGCCTTCCTCTCCGCGGTGCTGACCGACGGCACGCTCTACCCGCTGGCCGCGCTCGGCATCGTGCTGCCGCTGTTCCTGCCGATCGCGGTCGCGATCACCGCGGGTGAGGCCATCGCGGGCGAGGCCCAGCAGGGCACCCTGCGCTACCTCCTGGTCCGGCCGGGGGGGCGGACCCGGCTGCTGGTGGCCAAGCTGGTCAGCGTGCTCGCGTTCGTGGTGCTCGCGGTCCTGGTGGTGGCCGTGACGGCGTACGTCCTGGGCATCACGCTGCTGGGCAGCCAGAGCCTGACCACCGGGGCCACCAGCGTCTCGGGCAGCTCGCTGTCCACCACCGAGCTGGTCGCCCGGACCGGTCTCGCCCTGGCCTACGCGATGCTCTGCATGCTCGGGGTCGCCGCGATCGCGCTGTTCCTCTCGACGGCGGCCGAGTCGCCCCTGGGTGCGGCGCTGGGCACGATGGCCATCTTCATCGCCTCCACCCTGCTGCTCACCCTGGAGGCCTCCGACGCGGTCCGCCCCTACCTGCCGACGCGCTACTGGTTGGCTTTCGTCGACCTGTTCCGCGACCCGATCCTGTGGCGCGACCTGGTCCGGGGGTCGCTGCTCCAGGTCGTGTACGTCGGGGTGTTCCTGGCCGCCGCCTGGGCCAACTTCGCGACCAAGGACGTGTCCGACTAGACCCCTGGGTCGGGTCCCCACCGTCGGGGCGGCGTCCGGCGCCGCGACGACGAGGCAGACACGCCTCAGCCGCAGGCGTCCTCGTCAGGCACCCCGGGCCGCTCCGTGCCGAGGGCGTCACGGACGATCGCGATCACGGCCTCGGTGCGGGGCACGTCGGCGTGCGAGACCTGGAGGCCGGGGCAGACCGACTGCACGGAGAAGGCGGTCGCGCCGGCCAGCGACCCCGAGGTCGGGGGCACGACCGTCTTGTCGTCCGTGGTCCAGATGGCCACCCAGCGCGGACCGTCGGGCGTCTCGTCGCCGGCGTTCAGGTCGCGGAGCAGGTCGCTACTGGGCGCGAGCTGCTGGCACGCCTCGGGGCAGGAGTCACCGGTCAGGTCGGCGGCCAGGCCGGCGACCTCGCTGCCGTGGTGCGGCGAGGCCAGGGTGACCACCCGACGCGCCAACGAGGCGCCACCGAGCTGGTCCACCCACAGCCGGACCACCACGCCGCCGGCGCTGTAGCCGACCACGTCGACCGACGGCGCCCCCTCGGCGACCAGCTGCTCGGCGACGTCACCCACGCGGCGGGCCTGCTGCACCAGGTCACCGGTGCCGTCACCGGGCGGCCGCACGATCTGGGCCTGGCGGCCCGAGGACCGCAGGGCTTCGGTGAGCACCTCGAGCGAGGTGGTGTTGCCGCCGTACCCCGGCACCAGCAGGACCGGGCCGGGCTCGTCCTGGGGCGCTGCCCTGACCTGGGGGTCGCGGTTCACGACGACCGCGGTGGCGACCGTGACCAGCACCAGCGCCGCCAGCCCGGCCACCGCGAGGAAGAAACGGCGACGAGCCGGTGCCAGGGTGCGGAGCATGCCTCGAGTGTGTCCGGGTCCCGGTGCGGACGAGGTCAGGACGTGCCGCTCAGGGACACGTCGCTGAGCGCGGTGAAGTCACGCGAGGCGCGCCCGGTGCCCGGTGCGGTGACCTGCAGGAGCCGCAGGGTGATGGTGGTCGTGGTGACGTCGTCGATGTCGATGCTCTGCAGCGCCCGGTCGCGCTCGAGCACCTGCTCGACCTGCGTCCGGTCGTCGAAGAGCCAGGCGGCCTTCGTGACCGTGCGGTTCCCGTGGTACCAGTCGAACTTCTCACCGGCCGCGTTCTTCGCGATCTTGGCGTAGCCGTTGACCAGCCCGACCCGGGTGATCGTGGTCTCCTGCGGCAACGTGAGCACGATCTCCTCGCCCGTCGCGTCCCCGGCGACGCGCCAGGCCGTGGCGGGGTCGGCGTCGAGCAGGTTGGCGGCCACGAAGGTGGCCCGGCCACCGCCGACCTCGGTGGCCGCGGGAGCGTTGCCCGGGGTCTTCGCCGTGGCCGTGGCCGTCAGGTCACGGGCCCCGGCGCCCGACGCCGCGCTGCTGCTCGGCGCACCGACCGGGTCGGTCGCGGTCTCGCCGTCGCCACCGTCGCCCCCG
>JAJAYJ010000163.1 GCA_026786275.1 Nocardioides sp.
CCCCCCCCCCCCCCCCCCCCCCCCCCCCCCCCACCTCTGTAGGGTGGGGACCGGTGAGCCGGGAAGTCTGGTCGGCAACGATCTTGACGACCCTTGGAGGATGCAGTGCCCCCGACCGCCCCGCAGCGGCTCTTCAGCCGCGGCACGTTCCCCGAAGCCTCCCGTGTCGCCGCGATCCTGCGCGCGGAGACCACCGGCGGTGCGCTGCTCATCCTGGGCGCCACCATCGCCCTCGTCTGGGCGAACACCCCGTGGTCCTCGACGTACGCCGACCTGCGTGAGCTGCGGGTCGGTCCGGCCTCGCTGAACCTCGACCTGACGCTGGGCACCTGGGCCGCCGACGGCCTGCTCGCCATCTTCTTCTTCGTCGCCGGTCTGGAGCTCAAGCGAGAGTTCGTGGCCGGCGACCTGCGCGACCCGCGCCGTGCCGCCGTACCCGTCGCGGCGGCGATCGGCGGGATGGTCGTCCCAGCGCTCATGTTCGTGGCCTGGAACCTCGGGGCCGACGGTGCGCTGCGGGGCTGGGCGATCCCGACGGCGACCGACATCGCCTTCGCGGTGGCGGTCCTGGCCGTGATCAGCACCCACCTGCCGACCGGTCTGCGAACCTTCCTGCTGACGTTGGCGGTGGTCGACGACCTGCTGGCGATCACCATCATCGCGATCTTCTACACCGCCGACCTGGACCTGTTGTTCCTCGCCCTGGCGGTGCTCCCGATCGCGGCGTTCGCCGTGCTGGTGCAGCGCCGGATCCGCTCTCCCTGGCTGCTGGTCCCCCTGGCCGTGGTCGCCTGGGCGCTGGTGCACGAGTCCGGGGTGCACGCGACGGTGGCGGGCGTGCTGCTGGGCTTCACGGTCCCGGTGCTGCGCAGCGACGCCGCCGGCGGGCCGGACGCCGGACCCGGGCTGGCCGAGCACCTCGAGCACCTCGTCCGACCGCTGTCGGCGGGCGTCGCGGTGCCCGTCTTCGCCTTCTTCGCGGCCGGTGTGACGGTCGGTGGCCTCTCCGGCCTCGTGGAGTCCCTGCGCGACCCGGTCGCCCTGGGCATCGTGAGCGGACTGGTGGTGGGCAAGACGATCGGTATCGCCGGCTCCACCTGGCTGCTGTCCACCTTCACCCGCGCCGACCTGGACGACGAGCTGACCTGGGTGGATGTGATCGGCATGTCGATGCTGGCCGGCATCGGGTTCACGGTGTCGCTGCTGATCGGCGAGCTGGCCTTCGGGCCGGGCAGCGAGCGCGACGACCACGTCAAGGTCGGCGTCCTGGTCGGCTCGCTCGTCGCCGCCGTGGTCGCCTCGGCGATCCTGCGCACCCGCAACCGGGTCTACCGGCGCCTGCACGAGCAGGAGGGCGTCGACTCCGACGCCGACGGCATCCCCGACGTGTACCAACGGGGTGAGACCCCCTGAGCGGCGTACGACGCGCCGGTGGCGATCTGTAAGGTCAGCGGTCAGAGCCCGTTCCCCTCGGGAGACACCGCCAGCAGATCACAGAGGACCCACATGGCCATCGAACCGGTCAAGGACACCGATCCCACCATCGGCCGACTCGTGGCCGACGTCAGCAAGGACATCTCGACCCTGGTCTCGAAGGAGATCGACCTGGCGAAGTCCGAGCTCAAGGTCAGCGTCAAGGCCGGCGGGATCGGCGTCGCGCTCTTCGTCGTGGCCGGGTTCCTCGGGGTGCTCGCAATCATCATGCTCTCGGTGGCGATCGCCTACTTCATCAACTGGAACGGTGACGGCCTCGCTCTGCACTGGGCCTTCCTGATCGTCTTCGGCCTCTACGTGCTCATCGCCGCCGTCCTGGCGATGGTGGGCGTCAGCAAGGTCAAGCAGGTCGGCCCGCCCGAGAAGGCCATCGAGCAAGGTCGCCGCATCCCCCAGGCGCTCAAGGGCAAGGCCTGAGCCCCTCGGCTCCGGTCCGCGCCGGGCCCACGGCTCGTCCGTGTCGTGCGTGTCGGTCACTTGGTGGGGGTTGCATCCCTTGAGTCCACCCCCCACGGAGTGCAGGAATCCCCGGCCGACCGGGGGGGATTCATGCAGATGGCCAGGCTCAGCCCGCGCAGGCCCCGGTACCCACCTCGGCGTTGCCGGCCACCCCGGCGGCTGCGCCCTGGGCGACCTGCTCCGCGGTGATGGCGTAACCGGTGTCGCGGTCGGTGACCGACGCCGCGAAGACGACCCCGACCACATCGCCCCGCGAGGACAGGATCGGGCCGCCGGAGTTGCCGGGACGCACCAGGCCCCGCAGCGAGAAGACCTCCCGGATCACGGTGCCCTGGCCGTAGATGTCGGGTGAGCGCAGCCGCTGCTCGGAGCGGATCCGCCCGGCGCGGACGTCGAAGGGACCGTCCTCGGGGTAGCCCAGGATCGCGACGTCGTCCTGCGGCTGCGCGTCGGCGTCGAAGGCCAGTGCGGCCCGGCCACCGGTGTCCAGGGCCAGCACCGCGATGTCGAGCTGGGGGTTGTAGTAGACGATCTCGGCCGAGCGGGTGTCGTCACCCACCTCGACCTCGGGCTCAGAGACGCCCGCGACGACGTGGGCGTTGGTCATCAACCGGTCGGGCGCGCCGCCCGCGCCACCCGAGGAGTAGAGGAACCCGGACCCCTCGACGCCACGCCCGCAGGAGTTGGCACCGCGGATCTTGAGGATGCTCTGCTGCGCTCGCACCACGTCGGGGTCGCGCAGCAGTCGCCGGTCGCCGGGCCTGACCTGCACGATCCGCTCCGGGGCGAAGGGCTCGAGGTAGCGCGGGAAGAACGTCGTGCCGACCACGTTGTTGAAGGCCTGCAGCACACCGCCGGCCGACTGCGGCAGCACCGAGTCGACCTTGGCCAGCACCAGGGAGCTGCGCACCGTCGAGGTGACCCCACCGATCGCGGAACCGGAGATGGCCACGCCGAGGGCCCAGGCCACGATCAGCACGGCGACCGCGCTCAGGGCCGCGCCGCCGACCGCGTCAATGGCCCGGACCGGCTGCCAGGTGATCCGGTCGCGGATGCGGGCGCCGGCGTACTGCAGCAGGCCCTGGCCCAGGGAGGCCGCGAGGATGACGATGAAGAGCGCCCCGAGGCTGACCAGCAACGACGGGTTCGCGTTGCCGAGTGCGACCGGGGCGAGCCAGACCCCGAAGAGGCCCCCCAGCAGCAGCCCGGTCGTGGCGAACGCCCCGGTCACGAAGCCCTGCCAGTAGCCGGACAGGGCGTAGGCCAGGACCAGGGCCACGAGCAGCCAGTCGAGCAGGTTCATCGGCGTCGTTCCTCGAACTTCGTGTTGGGCCGGACCTCGGTGTTCAGGCGAGGCCGTCCGCCCAGCATGTAGTCGGGGAGGTCGCGCTCCGGGGCCTCGGGGATGTCCTCGAGCCACCCGAGGTACTCGAACAGCCGGGCGATGATGCCGCCGGTGAACCCCCACAGGATCACGTCATGATCCTCGCCGATCAGGAATCCGGGCGAGCGCCACCCCGCAGGACCCAGCACCGTGATCCGGTGCTCGGGGTCGCGCAGCTCGTGGAGCGGGACCCGGTAGACGGCGTGCACCTCGTCGGGAGCCACCACCGCGAGCGGGCCGGGCTCGTGCCACCAGCCCAGCACCGGCGTGACCGCGAAGTTGCTGGGCGGCAGCCACAGGTCGGGCAGGGTGGCGAAGACCTCGACCGTCGTGGGCTCGACCCCGGTCTCCTCCCACGCCTCGCGCAGAGCCGCAGCGACGGCGTCCTCGCCCGGGTCGAGCGAGCCACCCGGGAACGACACCTGCCCCGGGTGCGAGCGCATGTCGTGGGCCCGCTCGGTCAGCACCAGGTCAGGTCCCTGCTCACCCTCGCCGAACAGCACGAGCACCGCGGAGCGCCGGGCCTCGGCGCCCTCGGGCACCTGGTAGCGGGTCAGGTCGTGCACCGTGATCGAGTCCGCCGCCTCCCGCACCGGCTGCAGCCATTCGGGCAGCGCGGAACCACTCACCGGGCCGGGTCCAGGTCGACGTCGAGCGCGTCCTCGACCAGGGTCACCAGCTCCTCGACCGACGTCACCCCACCCAGCTGCTGGCCCCGCACCTCGCCGGCGGCGTCCACGAACGCGAGGTAGGGCAGCCCGCGGGCCTTCGCGAAGACCTCCTGGGTCAGCAGGTCACCGCCGGGGTCGGCCAGCTGGGGGTACGTCGCGCCCCGCTGCCGGGTCTGGTTCAGCGCCTTGCCGGGGTAGCCGTCCAGCATGTCGACGCCCAGCACCGGCACCTGGTCGGCGTACGCCTCGTGGAACTCCTGCAGCACCGGCATCTCGACCCGGCACGGGCCGCAGTTGGAGGCCCAGAAGTTGATCACCATCGGGCCCTGCAGCGTGGACAGGTCGACGTCGGGGCCACCGCCCAGGCAGGGCAGCGTCACGGCCGGCAGGGCAGTGATGGCCGTGCCGGGCACACAGTCCTCGACGCCCGCCGCCGCCTTCAACGCCCGCAGCTCGGGTGTGTCGACCTCGATGCCGGAGTCGCCGGGGGGCGGGACCGCGTCGGGGCCGGAGCCGCCGGTGCAGGCGGTGGCGAACAGGAGCACTGCCGCGGCCAACGCGGCGCGGACCCTCACGCGCGCCCCTGCGTGCGCAGCAGCCCGGCGGCCTGGTCCGGGTCGGTCGGGCCCTCCCCGTACGACGGGCACCAGCGCGCGACCGGGCAGGCCCCGCACGCGGGCTTCTGGGCGTGGCAGCAGCGTCGCCCGTGCCAGATCAGGTGGTGGCTGAGCATCGTCCAGTCCCGCTTCGGGAACAGTGCGCCCACGGCGTGCTCGGCCTTGACCGGGTCGGTCTCCTGGGTCCAGCCGAAGCGACGGGCCAGCCGACCGACGTGGGTGTCCACGGTGATCCCGGGCACGTCGAAGGCGTTGCCGAGCACCACGTTGGCGGTCTTGCGGCCCACCCCGGGCAGGGTGACCAGGTCGACGAGGCGCGGCGGCACCTGGCCGTCGTGATCCTGCACGAGGGCAGCGCTCAGCTTGAGCAGCGACTCCGTCTTGGCCCGGAAGAACCCGAGCGGCCCGACGATGCCCTCCAGCACCTCCCGGTCCGCGGCGGCCATCGCGCGGGCGTCGGGGTAGGCGGCGAAGAGCCGGGGCCGGACCGCGTTGACCCGCCGGTCGGTGGTCTGGGCGCTCAGCACGGTGACCACGAGCAGCTCGAAGGGGTTGTCGAAGTCGAGCTCGCAGCGGGCGTCGGGGTAGGTCGTGCCCAGCGCCCGGTCAATCTTGCGGGCCCGGCGCACGAGGCCGGTACGGGTCTCGGCGGTCGGCACGATCCCAGGGTACGGCGCGGGCCCGAGGCCGGCCCGGGAGCCTGCCCGGCAGCCGGCCCGGGGTGATTGGTGGAGCCGACTGTGGGAGCCGGTGCTGCCTGTGACCTATTGCACTGGATAAGATCGCATTCGCCGCACACTGCGTGCGTGCCGAGGAAGAGGAGGATGCGGTGGAGAACGACGTCCTGCGTCAGGCACCGCTGTTCAGCGCTCTCGACGACGAGGCCGCGACAGCGCTGCGCGCCTCGATGACCGAGGGCCGGATGCGCCGCAGCGAGGTGCTGTTCCACGAGGGCGACACCGGCGACAAGCTCTACGTGATGCTCGAGGGTAAGGTGAAGCTCGGCCGGACCTCCGCCGACGGCCGCGAGAACCTCCTGGCCATCCTCGGCCCGGGCCAGATGTTCGGTGAGCTGTCGCTCTTCGACCCCGGTCCGCGCTCGGCCACCGTCACTGCGGTCACCGACATCACCTTTGCCTCCCTCTCCCACGAGGACCTCCTGCGCTGGCTCGAGGGCCGCCCGGTCGTGGCCCGCGGCCTGCTGACCCAGCTGGCCGGTCGGCTCCGCAAGGCCAACGACGTGGTTGCCGACCTGGTCTTCTCCGACGTGCCCGGCCGGGTGGCCAAGGCCCTGCTCGACCTGGCCGACCGGTTCGGTCGTACCGCGGACGACGGCGTTCACGTGCACCACGACCTCACCCAGGAGGAGCTGGCCCAGCTGGTCGGCGCCTCCCGCGAGACCGTCAACAAGGCGCTGGCCGACTTCGCCTCCCGGGGCTGGCTGCGCCTGGAGCCCCGCTCGGTCGTGATCATGGACGTCGAGCGCCTGGCCCGTCGCGCCCGCTGAGCCGGCCGCGGCCTCGGCCGCTGTTTCCTCCCGGCACGTCGACGCCGCTCACGGGACGCCGCTAACCCGCTGGTGACCCCTCGGCCAGGTAGGCGAGCTGGGCCCGCACCGACCACTCGGCGGCGCCCCACAGCGACTCGTCCACGTCGGCGTACACCACCTCGACGACCTGGCGGGACTGGTGCTCGTCCTCCGGGTCCGGCCGATCGACCCCGAGGCCGACCAGGGCGGCCCGGACCTGGTCGAGGCGCTGGCGCCGGTGCGCCAGGTAGTCCTCGAGCACCCCCGCCGCGTCGTCGAGCACCGGTCCGTGCGCGGGCCAGATGGTGTCGACCTCGCCGGCCAGCACGAGCGAGCGCATCCGCTCGACGGACGCGAGGTAGGCCCCCAGCCGGCCGTCGGGGTGGGCCACCACGGTGGTGCCGCGGCCCAGGACCATGTCCCCGCTCAGCAGGGCGCGCTCGGCGGGCAGCAGCAGCGAGATCGAGTCCGCGGTGTGACCGGGCGTCGCGACCACGCGCAGCTGCAGCCCGTCGACCTCGAGCACCTCGTCGTCGGTGAGCGGGTCGGCCCCGGAGCAGTACGCCGGGTCGAGCGCCCGCACGGCGCACCCCTTGCGCTGTGCGAGGTCACGAGCGACCTCGGAGTGGTCGAGGTGGTGGTGGGTCAGGAGCACCAGGGCCACGTCCCCGGTCGTCTCGACCAGCCGGTCGAGGTGGCCGTCCTGCACCGGGCCGGGGTCGACCACGACCGAGCGCGTCGCACCGGGCTCGCGCAGCACCCAGGTGTTGGTGCCGTCGAGCGTCATCAACCCGGGGTTGGGGGCCAGCAGACACGCACCGCGCGCACCGAACGAACCACCCGCCCAGGCCTCTGTCACCGGTGACGCTCCGAGCGCTCCGAGCGCTCCGAGCGCTCCGCCACCAGGGGCCGCAGCCGGTCGGGCATGGACAGCGTGAAGCGGTCCCCGAGCTGCTCCAGGGACGGGGTGAACATCGCCACCGCCCGCGCGGCCGCCGTGGCGAGCACCGCCTCGGGGGAGTCGTGGGCGCCCACCTCCAGCGACGTCAGGTACGTCGGCGGCATCAGCGCCAGCTCGCCCGCGTCGGCCTGGTCTGCGGCCACCCGAGCGGGCAGCCAGCTGACCGAGGAGGACTCCGAGGAGACGTCGCGGGTGACCTGGCCCTCGGGCAGCTCGGCCACGAAGAACCAGGTCCGGTAGCGGCGCGGCTCGAAGTCGGGGGTGAGCCAGGCGTCCCACACGCCGAGCAGGTCGGTGCGCAGCACCAGCCCGCGTTGGTTGAGGAAGTCGGTCATCGCCAGCTCCCGGGTCTCCAGCGCGACCCGGTCGGCCTCCCAGTCCGCTCCGGTCGTGTCGGCGACCACGGAGGTGTGCGACGCGCCGGCGAGCAGGACCCCGGACTCCTCGTAGGTCTCACGGACCGCGGCGCACACCAGGGCCCGGGCGGTCTCCTCGTCGGTCCCGAGCCGCTCGGCCCAGGAGGCCGGCGCGGGGCCGGCCCACGCCACGCCGGCGTCGAAGTCGCGGGGGTCCACGCCGCCGCCGGGGAAGACGGCCATGCCTGCGGCGAACTCCATCGAGGCCTGCCGGCGCAGGTAGTAGACCGCGGGGCCGGCCGCCGAGGAACGCATCAGGATCACCGTCGCGGCGTTGCGGGGCTCGACCGGCTCGCGGGTGCCGTCGGCGTACTCCTGGGCGAGCGCGACCACCTCGTCGGGCAGCGGCACCGGCGGGATCGGGATCCTCACCCCCGCACCTCCACGATGAGCTCGACCTCGACCGGGGCGTCCAGCGGCAGGACCGGTACGCCGACCGCCGAGCGGGCGTGCACACCCGCGTCGCCGAAGACCTGGCCGAACAGCTCGGAGGCACCGTTTGCGACGCCGGGCTGCCCGGTGAAGTCGGGCGCGGACGCCACGAACGCCACCACCTTGACCACCCGGGTCACCAGGGACAGCTCACCGATCTCGGCCCTCACCGCGGCGAGGGCGTTCAGGGCGCACTGCTGGGCGCAGGCGTAGGCCTCCTCGGCGCTGACCTCTCCCCCGACCTTGCCGGTGGTGATCAGGGCGCCCTGACGCATCGGGAGCTGGCCCGAGGTGTAGACGAGGTTGCCGGTGCGGACGGCCGGTACGTAGACCGCGACCGGCGCCGCGACCTCGGGCACCGCGAGCCCCAGCTCGGTCAGCCGCTCCTCGGGCGTGGTCATCAGGACTGGGGACGCTTGAGGAAGGCGACCAGGCCGCCCTGGGCGTTGGTGTGGATCGCCACCAGCTCCCAGCCGTCCTGGCCGAAGTTGTTCAGCATCAGCGCTTCGTTGTGGAGCGGAATCGGCGCCACCTGGTACTCCCATTTGGTCATGCTGGGCACCCTACTCGCGGGCCCCGGTGCGGCTGCCGCGACCGTCGACGTCGGGCCCGCGGCCGGTGATACTGGTGCGGTGGCCTACGACGAGCAGCTAGCCGCCCGGGTCCGGGCTGCGGTGGCCGGCTCAGGCGAGGTCGAGGAGAAGCCGATGTTCGGGGGCCTCTCCTTCCTGGTCGATGGCCACCTCGCGGTGGCCGCGAGCGGGCAGGGCGGGCTGTTGGTCCGCGTCGCGGTCGACGAGCTCGACGACCTGGTGCGGCGCGAGCACGTCGGCCCGATGGTGATGGGCACCCGCACCTCCCGTCGCTGGGTGCACGTGCTCGCCGAGGGCGTGCACACCGACGAGCAGCTCGACGAGTGGGTCGAGCGCGGTCTGGCAGGGGTCCGCGCCCTCGGGTGACGCCGCCGCCCCGGCGGACGGCCCTCACCCCGAAGGGTGAACGCGAGCGGGGGTCCACGTGTACAGCAGGGGTTCCGCGGCTCGTCACCCGTCGCTGGCCGCGCCGGTCGCGAACCCCTGGCCATGTTGACTCGGACGAACGACCGCCTCATCCGCTTCGAGGGCGCCGTCCACGGCTGGTTGGTGCGACACAGCATCAGCGTGCTGCGGATCAGCCTGGGGGTGGTCTTCCTGGGGTTCGGGGTCCTGAAGCTCTTCCCGGCCGTGAGCCCGGCCGAGGACCTCGTGGAGGCCACCATCGAGGTGATGACCGCCGGGATCGTGCCGGCGCGCGCCGGGCTGGTCGTCACGGCACTGCTGGAGTGCGCGATCGGATTCTCACTGATCGCGGGCCGCTGGGTCCGCCTCACGGTCTACCTGCTGGCCTTCGAGCTGATCGGCATCCTCTCACCGCTCGTGCTGCTGCCGGACCGGATGTTCCGCGGCGCGGGTAGGCAGCCGACCCGGTCGAGCACGTCCCGGGCCAGGGCCGCGTCGCTCACGGCTGCGGCCGGGCCTTCTGCGGGTACGGCGTCTCCTGCCGCGCCAGCATCTGCACGAACTGCTCGATCTTGCGGGCCCGGGTCTCGTCCTTCTTGACCGCCTCGAGCCGGTGGATCAGCGCGTACCGGTTCGTCTTGGTCAGCACCTCGAACATCGCCTGGGCCGCCGGCACCGCCGCGACCGCGGCAGCCAGGTCGTCGGGCACCACGGCGGTCGAAGGAGGGGCGTACGCTGCGTCCCACCGGCCGTCGGCCCGCGCGGCCTCGACGGCGCCCAGCCCGGCGGGATGCAGTCGTGCCTCGGCCTGCAGCCGGGCGACGTGCTGCACGTTGCGCTGGGACCAGGAGCTGCGCGGCCCCCGGGGCGTGTAGCGGATCCAGGAGGACCCCTCGTCGCGCTTGCGGGCCTGTCCGTCGATCCAGCCGAAGCACAGGGCCTCGTCGACCGCGAGTTGCCACGTCACCGCCGTGACCGCACCACCCTTCTTGTGCAGGGCGAGCCACACGCCCGCAGACGTGCCGTGGTGCGCCAGGAGCCAGGCGCGCAGCGCCTGCGCGTCGGCCACCACCAGCTCCTCGAGTTCACGCACGACCTGACGCTAGCGCCGGCAGCCCACCCCGCACCAGGTCATCCGGGCCGGCCACACCGGATCGGCTCAGCCCGGCAGCAACGGCGGCTCGGTCTTCTCCCGCACCTCGTCCGCGGTGACGCCGGGCGCGAGCTCGACCAGCGTGAGGCCCAGCGGAGTCACGTCGATCACGCCCAGGTCGGTGATGATCCGCTGCACCACCCCGCGACCGGTGTAGGGCAGCGAGCACTCGTCCACGATCTTGTAGGACCCGTCGCGCGCGACGTGCTCCATCAGCACGATCACCCGCTTGGCGCCGTGCACCAGGTCCATCGCGCCGCCCATGCCCTTGACCATCTTGCCGGGGATCATCCAGTTGGCGATGTCACCGGCGGCCGAGACCTGCATCGCGCCCAGGATCGCGGCGTCGATCTTGCCGCCGCGGATCATCCCGAACGACGTGGCGGAGTCGAAGATCGACGCCCCACGGCGCAGCGTGACCGTCTCCTTGCCCGCGTTGATCAGGTCGGCGTCCTCCTCACCGTCCCAGGGGTAGGGCCCCGTGCCCAGCACGCCGTTCTCCGACTGCAGCACCAGCTCGACGTCGTCGGCCACGAAGCTCGGCACCAGGGTCGGCAGCCCGATCCCCAGGTTGACGTAGGACCCGTCGGTCAGCTCGCTCGCGGCCCGGGCCGCCATCTCCTCACGCGTCCACATCAGCGGGTCCCTTCCCTGGACCGGACGGTCCGCTTCTCGATCCGCTTGTCCGCGGCCTGCTCCGGGGTCAGCGCCACGACCCGGTGCACGTAGACACCCGGCGTGTGCACGTCGTTGGGGTCGATCTCACCGGGCTCGACGAGCACCTCGACCTCGGCGATCGTGACCCGTCCGCACATCGCGGCCAACGGGTTGAAGTTGCGCGCGGAGTCCTTGTAGACCAGGTTGCCGTGCCGGTCGCCCTTCCACGCCCGGACCAGCGCGACATCGGCCACGATCGCCTCCTCCAGGACGTACTCACGACCGTCGAAGAGCCGGGTCTCCTTCGGCGGCGAGGCGACGACCACGGTGCCGGAGTCGTCGTAGCGCCACGGCAGGCCGCCCTCGGCGACCTGGGTGCCACCGCCGGTGGCGGTGAAGAACGCCGCGATCCCGGAGCCGCCCGCACGCATCCGCTCGGCCAGCGTGCCCTGGGGCGTCAGCTCGACCTCGAGCTCACCGGAGAGGTACTGCCGGGCGAACTCCTTGTTCTCCCCGACGTAGGAGGCCACCATCCGCCGGATCCGGCCCGCGCCGAGCAGCAGACCCAGGCCCCAGTCGTCGACCCCGGCGTTGTTGGAGACCGCCTCGAGGTCCGTCACCCCCGCCGCCAGCAGCGCGTCGATCAGCACCGACGGGATTCCGCACAACCCAAATCCGCCCACGGCCAGCCTCGTCCCGTCCGGGACGTCCGCCACCGCCTCGGCAGCACTCGCGACCACCTTGTCCATCCGACCGACTCCTTCGTCTCGTCCCGGCAGGTGAGGGTCCTCGTCCCCGGGCGCTCAGCCCGTGACGACGACCACGGCCCCGGCCACGTGCGCGCGGGGCTTGGCTGAACCGTACGGCGCCCGAGCGCCGGTGCGGCGAGCCGGCACCCCCTCGCGCCGGGACCCGTCGCCGGAGGTGGCCCTAGGCTCGGACCCGTGAGCTTTGACTGGTCGAAGGTGCGACTGCACGTCGTCACGGGCAAGGGCGGTACCGGGAAGTCCACGACGGCCGCCGCCCTCGCCCTCGCCCTGGCCTCGCACGGCAAGCAGGTGCTGCTGTGCGAGGTCGAGGGTCGCCAGGGCATCGCACGGATGTTCGACGTGGATCCGCTGCCGTTCGAGGAGCGCCGGATCGCCAGCGGGCTGCACGGTGAGGGCAGCACCGGCCCCTCGGGCTCGGTGTACGCGCTGCACATCGACCCCGAGGCCGCGCTGCTGGAGTACCTCTCGCTGTACTACAAGCTGGGCCGCGCCGGGAGGGCGCTGGAGCGCTTCGGGGTCATCGAGTTCGCGACCACCATCGCGCCGGGCGTGCGCGACGTGCTGCTGACCGGCAAGGTCTTCGAGGCCGTGGATCGCAACAGCCGCAACAAGGGGGCCATCCAGTACGACGCCGTCGTGCTCGACGCGCCGCCGACCGGGCGGATCAGCCAGTTTCTCAACGTCAGCGACGAGCTGGCCGGGCTGGCCAAGGTCGGACCGATCAAGTCGCAGTCCGACACGATGATGACGCTGTTCCGCTCGCCGCGGACCGCGGTGCACCTGGTCACAGTGCTGGAGGAGATGCCGGTGCAGGAGACCAGCGACGGCATCGAGGGGCTGCGCGCGGCCGGCCTGCCCGTGGGTGGGGTGATCGTCAACCTGGTCCGTCCACGCGACCTGCCGCAGCCGGCGCTGAGCGACGCCCTGGCCGGCACGCTCGACCCGGCCAGGATCGGGCGTGACCTTCAGGGTGCCGGGATGGAGGATCCCTCGCTGGTGCAGGTGCTCCTCGACGAGGCCCGCGACCACGCGAAGCGGCGCGCCCTGGAGGACTCCCAGCGCGCGCTGGTCGCGGCGATGGGCGTGCCGACCTACGAGCTGCCCCGGCTGAGCGGTGGGATCGACCTGGGTGGCCTGTACGAGCTGGCCGGCCTGCTGCGCGAGCAGGGCCTGGCATGACGGCCAACCGGACCCGGGTCGGGCCGCTGGCCTCCTCCGGCCGCACCGCGCCCGCTCTCGACGTCGACGCGCTGCTCGACGACCCGGGCACCGGCATCATCGTGTGCTGCGGATCCGGCGGCGTCGGCAAGACCACCACGTCTGCGGCCCTGGCGCTGCGGGCGGCGGAGCGCGGTCGCACCGTGGTCGTGCTGACCATCGACCCGGCCCGGCGGCTGGCCCAGTCGATGGGCATCGAGGCCCTCGACAACACGCCGCGGCCGGTGCTCGGGGTCGCCCCCGCGGCCGGCGGCCGTCTCGACGCCACGATGCTCGACATGAAGCGCACCTTCGACGAGGTGGTGGAGAGCCAGGCCACCCCCGAGAAGGCCCGCCAGATCCTAGAGAACCCGTTCTACATCGCGCTGTCGAGCTCGTTCGCGGGCACGCAGGAGTACATGGCGATGGAGAAGCTCGGCCAGCTCCACCAACAGGCGCAGCGCGAGGGCACCTACGACCTGATCGTCGTCGACACCCCGCCGTCGCGCTCGGCCCTCGACTTCCTGGACGCACCCGAACGGCTCTCGAGCTTCCTCGACGGCCGCTTCATCCGGCTGATGCTGGCGCCGGCCCGCGGCCCGGCCCGGCTGATGACAGCGGGCCTCGGGCTGATCACCAACGCCCTCACCAAGATCCTGGGCGGTCAGGTGCTGCGGGACCTGCAGACCTTCGTCAGCGCCCTCGACACCGTCTTCGGCGGCTTCCGGCAGCGGGCCCAGCGCACCTACGCACTGCTACAAGCCCCCGGGACGGCGTTCGTCGTGGTGGCCGCACCCGAGCCCGACGCGCTACGGGAGGCGGAGTACTTCGTGGAGCGGCTCGGCGCCGACCGGATGCCGCTCGCGGGGCTGGTCGTGAACCGGGCCAGCCGGGTGCCGGACGGCGCGCTGGGTGCCGACGAGGCCATGTCGACGGCGACCAGGCTGCGCCGCGAGGACCCGGACTCGGTCACGGCCGGCCTGCTGCGGCTGCACGCCGACCGGGTCCGACTGGCAGAGCGGGAGGCCCGGCTGCGGGCCCGCTTCGCCGCCGCCCACCCGGACGTCGCGACGGCCGTCGTACCCGCCCTGGCCGGTGACGTGCACGACCTCGCCGGCCTGCGCCGGGTCGGGGACATGCTCGGGGGTCGGTAGCCACCGGGCCCCGAGACGACAAGAGCCGCAGAGCTCGTCCGGGGGGACCGAGCTCTGCGGCGGATCGTGGGCCGGCGGGTAGGGAAAGCCGGCGGTCGAGCGGCAGGTCAGCAGACAGGGGCGTGCTGGCTCGCGGCCTCAAGGCGCGCGGTCTCGAGCACGCTGCGCCAGGAGGAGGCCGGCTTGCGGCGGAGCAGCGCCCGGCGCTCACGCTCGGTCATGCCGCCCCACACGCCCCACTCGATCTGGTTGTCGAGGGCCTCGGCCAGGCACTCCGTGCGGACCGGGCAACCGGTGCACAGCTGCTTGGCCTTGTTCTGCTCGGCTCCACGCACGAACAGCTCGTCGGGCTTCGCGGTCTTGCATGCCGCGATCGGCGTCCAGTCCTCGACCCACATGGCAACGGCCCCCTGCATCATCGGGTGATGGGTTCGACGCCGCTGGTGGCGCCGGGGGAAACCTCGGACCCCCCGATGCCTGAAACCTAGGGAAGTGGACTGGTCCAGGGGTACGAGTGAACGCCCCCAGTTACATAGCCCAAATTGACTAGTCATGCGCACCGAAAGGACGAATCCCGCCCTCGGTGAGCCGCGATGTGCTGGGGTCCGGTCGCCAGCCGAAAGTCCCGTATCCTCGGGCTCATGCCCACAAGCCCCACCGAGCGGCCCTCCGTCGTCCGCTTCACCACCGGCCTGGCGATGATGTTGGCGGTCGCCGTGGCGCTGGGGGTCGTGACCGCCGGCCTGGCCATCCCGTTCGCCGGGGTACTGGGTTTTGGTGCTCGCGACGTGGCCCGCAACATGGAGAACCTGCCGTCAGAGTTCGACGAGGGAAGCCTCTCACAGCGCAGTCGGATTCTGGACGCGAACGGCAAGACCATCGCGACCCTGTACGACGAGAACCGCGTGATCGTCCCGCTGTCCCAGGTCTCGCGCACCATGACCGAGGCGATCGTGGCCATCGAGGACTACCGCTTCTACCAGCACGGCGCGCTCGACATCAAGGGCACGGTGCGCGCCCTGGTCACCAACCAGGCCCAGAACGGCCGGGTGCAGGGCGGGTCCTCGATCACCCAGCAGCTGGTCAAGCAGACGCTGGTGCAGACCGCGACCACCGAGGAGGGCGCGGCCGAGGCCACCGACGACACCTACGCCCGCAAGCTGCGCGAGCTGCGCTACGCCGTAGCGGTCGAGAAGGAGCACTCCAAGGACTGGATCCTGGAGCGCTACCTCAACACGGTCTACTTCGGTGACGGCGCCTGGGGCATCCAGTCCGCCGCCCGGCACTACTTCAACGTCAAGGCCAAGAACCTCGACCTGGCGCAGTCCGCGCTGCTGGCCGGCATGGTCCGCAACCCCACCGGCTACGACCCCACCAACTACCCCGACCGGGCCCTGGAGCGGCGCAGCATCGTGCTGAACCGGATGGCCCAGCTCGGCGTCGTGACCCAGGCCGAGGCCGACCAGGCCGACGGGTCCGGGCTGACGCTGCGGCTGAGGTCGGTGCAGAACGGCTGCCTCAACTCCGACGCCCCGTTCTTCTGCGACTACGTCGTCAGCACGCTGCTCAAGGATCCGTCCCTGGGCAACAACGCCGCGGCGCGCCAGGACCTCATCACCAACGGCGGCCTGGTCATCAAGACCACCGTCGACCTGGCCCAGCAGGGCGCCGCCGACGCCTCGGTGTCCGCCCAGGTCTTCCCGACCGACGAGGCGATCGGCGCCCTGGCCCTGATCGAGCCCGGCTCCGGCAACGTCAAGGCCCTGGCCCAGTCGCGACCGATGGGCACCGACAAGGAGGCCGGCCAGACGTTCCTGAACTACGTGGTGCCCCAGGAGTACGGCGACTCGGCGGGCTTCCAGGGCGGCTCGACGTTCAAGGCGTTCGTGCTGGCCTCGGCCATCAACCAGGGCATCCCGCTCAGCACCACCTTCGACGCGAAGCCGGAGATGACCTTCGCGCAGGGCGACTACGCCAACTGCCCCGACGCCGGCAACTTCGTCGGCGAGTTCCCCGTCGGCAACTCGACCTCCAGCGGCGTGATGGACGTCTACCGCGGCACCCGGGAGTCGGTGAACACCTTCTACGCCCAACTCGAGCGCGAGACCGGGGTCTGCGCGCCGTTCGAGCTGGCCAAGGCGATGGGCGTCAACCTGGACAACCCCGAGGGCACCGGCCCCGGCAAGCTCGGTGCCGAGCGGGTGCCGAGCTTCACCCTCGGTGTCCCGAGCGTGAGTCCGCTCGAGATGGCCGAGGCCTACTCCACGTTCGCCGCTCGGGGGCTGCACTGCGCGGCCCGCCCGGTCACCGAGATCGCCGACCTCAAGGGCAACGTCCTGAAGTCCTACGACCCGCAGTGCACCCAGGTGATGCCGCAGTCGACCGCCGACGCCGTCAACGACGTGCTGCGCGGTGTCATCGAGCCCGGCGGCTTCGGAGCGGCCCTGGCGCTCGACCAGCCCGCAGCCGGCAAGACCGGCACCACGAACTCCCAGTTCACCGTGTGGTTCTCGGGCTACACCCCCAACCTGGCCGGCGCGGCGATGATCGCGGGCGCCAACATCGAAGGCACCCCGATCTCGCTGCAGTACCAGACCGTCGGCGGGAGCTACGTCGGCGAGGCCTCGGGCTCGGGCTTCGCCGGCCCGATCTGGGGCAACGCCATGCAGGCGATCGACGACAGCCTCGACTACGTCGACTTCGTGCCGCCCTCGAGCACCGACGTGGCCGGCGTGCAGGTGCCCGTGCCCGACACCGACGGCATCAGCATCGCCGACGCACAGGCCGCCATCGAGGCCGGCGGCTTCGTGTTCGCCTACGGCGGCCGCGACGACGCCCGCCGCGGCGAGCGCGGCACGGTCGCCTACAGCTACCCGTCGGCCGGGGCCGGTGCCCAGGCCGGCACCACCGTCACGGTCTACGAGTCCCGCGGCCGCAGCGGCCGGGGCTGATCGCGCTAGCCGAGCTGGCGGCGTACCTCCGCAGCCACGAACGACCCGTCGGCCCGGCCCTTGACCTGGGGCTGCACGAGACCCATCACCGCGCCCATCGCCTTCATGCCCTGCCCAGCCGCGTCGACCTGGGCGACGGCGGCGGTGACGATGGCCGCGACGTCCTCCCCGCTCAGCTGCTCGGGCAGGTAGCCCGCGATCACCACGGCCTCGGCGCGCTCCTTCTCAGCCATCGCGGGGCGGTCGCCGTCCGCGAACGCGGTGGCGGCCTCCCGCCGCTTCTTGGCCTCGCTGGTCAGCACACCGATGATGTCGTCGTCGCTGAGCTCGCGCTGCGCCTTGCCCGCGACCTCGGCGTTGGTGATCGCGGTCAGCACCATCCGCAGCGTGGCCGAGCGGACCTCGTCACGCGCCTTGATGGCCGTGGTCAGGTCACTGCGGAGCCGGTCCTTGAGGGCACTCATGACGCCATTGTGGCAGCCTGGAGCAGTGGCCCTACCCCCCGTTCTCACCGGCACCCTGCCCCGGGTGCTGGGCGCCGCGACGGTCGCCGGTCTCGGGCTCGCGGCGTACGGCGTCGCGGAGGCCCGGGCCTACACGCTGCGCCGCTTCGAGGTGCCCCTGCTGCCGCCCGGCGCCCGGCCGCTGCGGGTGCTGCACCTCAGCGACCTGCACATGCTGCCGGCCCAGCGACGCAAGCAGGAGTGGGTCGCCGCGCTGGACCGGCTCGAGCCCGACCTGGTCATCAACACCGGTGACAACCTCTCGCACCGCGACGCCGTCCCGGTCGTGCGCGACAGCCTGGGTCCGCTGCTCGACCGGCCCGGCGCGTTCGTCTTCGGCTCCAACGACTACTTCTCGCCCACCATGCGGAACCCGTTCGCGTACCTGCTGCCGGACCGCGGCACACGTCACGTCCACGCCCCGCAGCTGCCGTGGCCCGCGCTGCGCGACGAGTTCAGCCGCCGCGGCTGGCTCAACCTGACCAACCGGTTCGGCACCCTCAAGCTCGGGGACCTCTCGGTGGGCTTCGCCGGGGTGGACGACCCGCACCTGTCCTACGACCGGCTCAACGAGGTGGCAGGCCCGGCCGATGCCTCGGTCGACGTGCGGCTCGCGGTCACCCACGCGCCGTACCTGCGGGTGCTGGACCAGTTCGCCGCCGACGGGTACGACGCGATCATCGCGGGCCACACCCACGGTGGTCAGGTCTGTGTGCCGGGCCTGGGTGCCCTCACCACCAACTGCGACATCGAGCCCGCCCGGGCCAGGGGCCTGCACCGCCACCCCGCCTCCTCCCGGTCCGGGGACGCGGGCTCCTCGGTGCTGCACGTGTCGGCCGGGCTGGGCACCAACCCCTACGTCCGGGTCCGGGTCGCCTGCCGTCCCGAGGCCACCCTGCTGACCCTGGTGCCCACGCCTGGTTGAGGCTCGAGGCGATTGCGGGTCGGACTCGGCGCTCCGGTACACTTTTGCCCTGGTGAGCCGTGCTCCACGACGGCGACCGATCGGGCTGTGGCGCAGCTTGGTAGCGCGCTTCGTTCGGGACGAAGAGGCCGCAGGTTCAAATCCTGTCAGCCCGACCAGCACCACACGACCAGGATCCTGGCAGCTCTCACGAGGGCCGGGGTCCTGGCCTGTGTGCCCGACGCGGGCGTGTGACGTCCGTGTCGGCAACCGCTCGCAGCGGCCTTCACACTCCCGGGTGTGTTGAGCCCCCCAGGCGCAGTCGGCATGGTGGAGGCACGCCACCAGCACGCGGCACCAGAAATCGCGCGGAGGAGTCCGTGGTCTCGGCCCGTTGGACCGAGTCGTGCTGACTGCCCGCGGCAGAGCGACCCCACGAAGGAGCACCCATGGCTGAGCACAACCTGTATGTCGGCGACAGCGGCGGCGAGGGCCGCCCCGTCGTCCTGGTCCACGGCTGGCCCCTCTCGAGCCAGTCCTGGTCCGAGCAGATCCCTGCGCTCAAGGAGGCCGGCTACCGGGTCCTGGCCTACGACCGCCGGGGCTTCGGCCAGTCCGATCCCGGCGACAGCTACGACTACGACGCACTCGCCGACGACCTCGACAACGTGCTGAGCGACCTAGACCTGCGTGACGTCACGCTGGTCGGCTTCTCGATGGGCGGCGGCGAGGTGGCCCGCTACGTCGCACGCCGGGGCACCGACCGGGTCCGCAGCGTGGTGTTCGCCGCCGCCGTGCCCCCGTACCTGCTGGCCGGCGACGACAACCCGGACGGCCCGCTCACCGAGGACGCTGCCGCTGAGATGACGAGCGGTCTCGAGAGTGACCGGGACGCGTTCTTCGACGGCTTCACCACCCAGTTCTTCTCCGCGGGGCAGGACCTGAAGGTGACCGAGGAGCAGCGGCAGGAGGCCCTCGCCGTGTGCCGGCAGTCAGACCAGGGCGCGGCGCTCGGCTGCATGCAGGCCTTCGGTACGACGGACTTCCGCGACGACCTCACGAAGGTCGACGTCCCGACGCTGGTCATCCACGGTGACAGCGACGCCATCGTGCCCTTCGAGGGCTCCGGTGCCCGCACCCACGAGGCGATCTCCGGCAGCCAGCTCGTCGTGCTCGAGGGCGCTCCGCACGGGTGCAACGTGAGCCACGCAGGCGAGTTCAACCGCTCCCTGCTGGCCTTCCTCGAGGCGTAGCCCGCACGCGACGTCGTCCGTGCCCACCGGGGCGGACGGCGTCGGTCCGCCACCGCACGCCACGTCGACGACGACGCGCTCTGCCACAATGACGCGCATGGCCTCCGACGACCCCACCCGGGACGTGCCCTCGATCGCACCCCCGTCCCTGGGCTTCGGTCTGCGCCGTCGCACGAAGCACGAGGAGCCCCCACCCGAACCGCCCGCCGGGGCGTCCGCCGACCCGGTCCAGGAGGCCAGCCGTCGGTCCCGCACCATCTTCGACGTCGCGCCCGTCGGTACCGTCCCGACCACCCCCGAGCCGCACCCCACCACCCCGCAGCCTGACCCCACTCCACCGCCCACCCCGTCACCGGAGCCGTTGCCAGCTCCCGAGCCGTCCCCGGAGCCGACGCCCGGGCCCACCCCGCTGCCGTCGCCGGAGCCAGTGCCCCTGCCTGCTCCTGAGCCCAGCCCGATCCCGGACCCTGGGTCCCGGCCCGACGTGACCCGGCCCGCGCCGGTCACCGCGTCCGTCCCGGCGGCCGCCGCCACGCTCACCATGCCCAGCTTCGAGCCCGTGACCACACCGGCGCCGCATCTCCCCGCCCGGTCGGCGCAGACCGCTCAGACCAGCAAGGCCGACCAGGCCGACCAGGCCGCGAAGCCCGCGCGATCCTCGAGACTGCCCCGGCTGCCGGGCAGGTCCGACCGGGAACCGGCGCCGGCGCGGGTGCCGCGCGACGTGGTGGCACCGGTGTGGCTCGTCGGCCGGGTCGCCGCGGTAGTGACCGGGCTGGTGGTCGGGCTGGTGCTCGTGCTCGCCACCGCGCTGGCCCTGCGCCTGTGCGAGCTGGTGCGGGGCACGTCGTCGTGCGGCTCCGCCGGCTTCTTCCTGCTGGTGGCGATCCTGCTGCTGGGGGTGCTCGTGGGCTCGGCCGTGCTGCGGGTGGCGAGGGTGCCCGATCCCGGCAGCACCAGCGTCCTGGCCGTCGGGCTGACCTCGGTGATCGCCCTGCTGTTCCTCGTCGACCAGCTGTTCGCCTGGTGGATGGTGATCGTCATCCCGCTGGTCTCGGCCGGCACCTTCGCGCTGTCGCACTGGGTCACCACGACGTTCTCCGACGACGCCAAGAGCTGACCGGTCGGGCTAGCGGGCCGCGATCAGCTCCGCGATCTGCACCGTGTTGAGGGCCGCGCCCTTGCGCAGGTTGTCGCCCGAGACGAACAGCGCCAGGCCCCGGTCACCCTCGACGCCCGGGTCCTGCCGCAGCCGCCCGACGTACGACGGGTCGGTGCCGGCGGCCCGCAGCGGGGTCGGCACGTCGGACAGCACGACCCCCGGCGCGGTGGCCAGGACCTCGCGGGCCCGCTCGGGCGTCAGGGCGGACGAGAACTCGGCGTTGATCGCCAGCGAGTGACCAGTGAAGACGGGCACCCGCACGCAGATGCCCGACACCGCGAGGTCGGGTAGGCCGAGGATCTTGCGCGACTCGTTGCGGAGCTTCTGCTCCTCGTCGGTCTCACCGAGGCCGTCGTCCACGATCGAGCCGGCCATCGGGAGCACGTTGTAGGCGATGGTGTCGACGTACGTCTCGGGGTCCGGGAACGTCACGGCCTGGCCGTCGTAGGCCAGCTCCCGGGCCTTGTCCCCGGCCGCGGCGACCTGCGAGGACAGCTCCTCGACCCCGGCGACCCCGGAGCCGGAGACGGCTTGGTACGTCGAAGCGATCAGCCGCACCAGACCTGCGGCGTCGTGCAGCGCCTTGAGGACCGGCATCGCCGCCATCGTCGTGCAGTTGGGGTTGGCGATGATGCCCTTGCCCCTGGGGGACGTGGCCAGGGCGATGGCCTCGGGGTTGACCTCGGAGACCACCAACGGGACGTCGGGGTCCATCCGAAAGGCCGAGGAGTTGTCGACCACGATCACCCCGGCGGCCGCGAACCTCGGGGCCAGGGCCCGCGAGGTGCTGGCCCCGGCGGAGAAGAGGGCCACGTCGAGCCCGGTCGGGTCCGCGGTCGCGGCGTCCTCGACGGTGATCTCGCGGCCCCCGAACAGCAGCACCGTGCCGGCCGAGCGGGCGGAGGCGAAGAAGCGGATCTCCGCGATCGGGAAGCTCCGCTCCTCCAGGATCTGACGCATCGCCACCCCGACCTGGCCGGTCGCACCCACGATGCCGACCCGCAGGGGTCGCAATGGGCTGGTCCCGCTCATCGCCCGCTCCCGCCGTAGACCACTGCCTCGACCTCGGAGGAGTCCAGGTCGAACGCCGTGTGGGCGGACGCGACGGCGGCGTCCACGTCGGCCTCGTCGACGACGACCGAGATCCGGATCTCCGAGGTCGAGATCATCCCGATGTTGACCCCGGCCGCCGCGATGGCGGAGAAGAAGGTGGCGGTCACCCCGGGGTGCGAGCGCATGCCGGCGCCGATCAGCGAGATCTTGCCGATCTGGTCGTCGTAGAGCAGGTTGGCGAAACCGACCTCGTTCTTCAGCGCGGCCAGCGCCTTCATCGCGATCTGGCCGTCGGTGCGGGGCAGCGTGAACGAGATGTCGGTGAGGTTGGTCGACACCGCCGACACGTTCTGCACGATCATGTCGAGGTTGATCTGCGCGGCCGCCAGCGCCTCGAAGATCCGGGCCGCCTCGCCCACCTTGTCCGGTACGCCGACCACGGTGATCTTGGCCTCGCTGCGGTCGTGGGCGACGCCGGAGATGATCGGTGCTTCCATTCCTGCCTCCTGGTGGGCCTCGTCGTTGATGCTGCCTCGCACGATCGTGCCCTCGAGCCTGCTGAACGAGGACCGCACGTGGATCGGGATGTCGTAGCGACGGGCGTACTCCACGCACCGCAGGTGCAGGATCTTGGCGCCCGAGGCCGCCATCTCCAGCATCTCCTCGTAGGTCACGGTGTCGAGCTTGCGCGCCGCGGGCACGATCCGCGGGTCGGCGGTGAACACACCGTCCACGTCGGTGTAGATCTCGCACACCTCGGCGTGCAGCGCCGCGGCCAGCGCCACCGCCGTGGTGTCGGTGCCACCGCGGCCCAGCGTGGTGATCTCGTGAGTGTCCTGGCTGACGCCCTGGAAGCCGGCGACGATCACGACGTGACCCTCGTCGATGGCCGTCGAGATCCGGCCCGGGGTGACGTCGATGATCTTGGCCTTGCCGTGCACCGAGTCGGTGATCACGCCGGCCTGCGACCCGGTGAAGGAGCGGGCGGTGAAGCCCAGGTCGGAGATTGCCATCGCGACCAGCGCCATCGAGATCCGCTCACCGGCAGTGAGCAGCATGTCCAGCTCACGCGCGGGCGGCAGCGGGCTGACACCCTCGGCGAGCCCGAGCAGCTCGTCGGTCGTGTCGCCCATGGCGGAGACCGCAACCACGACGTCGTGACCGGCCCGCTTGGTCTCGACGATGCGCTGGGCCACCCGCTTGATGGCCGTGGCGTCGGCCACGGAAGATCCGCCGTACTTCTGCACGACAATGCCCACGGTGATTCCCTTGCGACGTCGGTGTTCCTGGTCCGCTCGCCGCCGGCGTCGGAGCACCGGACGGGCGGCGCTGGCTTCGTCGGCGGCCGAGGCCCCGAGTTTAACGGGGCGCGACGGTGCGCTCGTCGAGCATCTCATCGACCGCGGCGACGACCTCGTCCTCGCCGACCACCTCGAGGTCGAGTCGGTCGTGCGAGACGACCGACAGCAGGGCGTTGAGCGCGGCCCCGGCCAGGTTGCCCCACGACGAGACGTAGGAGAACTGCCACCACCACAGCGCCTCGTCGACGCTGCCGGAGCGGAAGTGCCGCAGACCGTTCTCGAGGTCGGTGGCGATGCTGGACAGGTCGTCGGAGAGCTGGCTCTCGACCACGTCGGGCAGGTAGGGGTCGAAGACGAAGCTGTAGGTGTCCAGGTTGCCGAGCATGTCGGCCAGGCGCAGCCGCAGCTCGTCGACGTCGGCCTCCGGGCCCACGTCGGGCTGGTACTCGGCCTGCGGCTCGAAGTCGCGCACCGCTCCCAGCCGTGCGCCCGCCAGCAGCACCTGGCTGATCTCGAGCAGGAGCAGGGAGATCGCCCGGCCTCCGTCGGCCTCGTGGGCGATGGCCCGCAGAGCCAGCAGGAAGCTCGAGACGGAGTCGGCGATCTGCTGGGCGAATTCCTCGGTCTCCCCGTCCAGCGGGTACGCCGGGGACGCGGGGGGTGTGGTGGTCGGTGAGGTGGACGGTGTGGCGGTGTGCTCGGTCATTCGGCGATGCGCCTTCCTGCGAATGCCCGGCCCAGGGTGACCTCGTCGGCATACTCGAGGTCACCGCCGACCGGGAGGCCACTGGCCAGTCGGGTGACCCGGAGGTCCATGTCCTTGAGCATGCGGGTGAGGTAGGTGGCGGTCGCCTCACCCTCGAGGTTCGGGTCGGTCGCCAGGATCACCTCGGTGACGGTGCCGTCGGCCAGCCGGATCATGAACTCGCGGATCCGAAGCTGCTCGGGGCCGATGCCGTCGATGGGCGAGATCGCCCCGCCGAGCACGTGGTAACGGCCGCGGAACTCACGGGTCCTCTCGATCGCCACCACGTCCTTGTACTCCTCGACCACACACAGCAGCGCCGGGTCACGCCGCGGGTCCGAGCAGATCCGGCACTGGTCGGCCTGCGAGACGTTGAAGCAGATCGAGCAGAACTTGACCTTGGCCTTGACCTCGATCAGCACGTCCGCGAGGCGGCGCACGTCGCTGGGCTCGGCCTGCAGCAGGTGGAACGCGATCCGCTGGGCGCTCTTGGGGCCGACCCCGGGCAACCGCCCGAGCTCGTCGATGAGGTCCTGGACCACGCCCTCGTACATCGCCGGACCGTCAGAAGCCGAGCTGGCCGGGGGTGGCGCCCGGGGCACCCGGCAGGCCGCCGGCCATCGGGCCGAGCACCGAGCCGGCCAGCTCGTCGGCCTTGGCCTTGGCGTCGCGGTAGGCGGCGACCACCAGGTCGCTGAGATCGGCGAGCGACTCGGCGTCACCGCCATCGACGGTGCCGGGCTGGATCGCCACCGAGACGAGGTCACCGATCCCGCTGACGGTCACGGTGACCGCGCCGCCGGCCACGGAGCCGTCGACGGTGGACTCGCTCAGCTGCTCCTGCGCGGCCTGCAGCTGCTCCTGCATCTGCTGGGCCTGCTGCAGCAGGGCGTTCATGTCGAAGCCACCGCCGCCCAGGGCGTCGAAGGGGTTCTCGCTCATGGGTGGGATGCCTCTCGGTCGGGTCGGGCGGTGCAGGTCTGCGGGGTGTGGGGCGGTGTGTGGATGAGCGGGGTGCGGGTCACGGGTGCCGAATCTCCTCGATCACCTGGGCGCCGAGCTCGCGGGCCAGGAGCTCGGCGCTGCTCAGCGCGTCGGCGTCGTCGTCGGCGTCGTTGCGGTCGACGGCAGCGTCGGCCTCGGCCAGCGCGTTCGAACGGGACACGGCGGGACCGGCGGCCCGGGTGGACTGGATCGCGCCGCGGGCGGCCGCGATCGACCCCGGCCCGGCCGAGGGGCGGGCCTCGGGCGGCGCGGGTGCCTCCGGCGGCGGGGCTGGGGCGACGCCGAGATCGGCGGCGGTGGAGGTGGAGGTGGAGGTGGAGGTGGGGTCCGCC
>JAJAYJ010000164.1 GCA_026786275.1 Nocardioides sp.
ACCCGACCAGCAGCCCGAGCGCGACCACGGTGGGCACCAGCGACGAGCCGCCGTAGGAGATCAGGGGCAGCGGGATGCCGATCACGGGCAGCAGGGTCAGCACCATGCCGACGTTGATGATCATCTGCCCGATCAGCCAGACCACGATCCCGAACGTCGCGTAGCGCACGAACGGGTCGGCGGTGTCGCGGGCCACCCGCAGCGCGGCGAACGCGATGGTCAGGAAGAGGCCGACCACCAGCAGCGTGCCGGCCAGGCCGAGCTCCTCACCGAGGACCGCGAAGATGAAGTCGGTGTGCGCCTCGGGCAGGGAGCCCCACTTCTGCTGGCTGGCCCCGATGCCCTGGCCGAAGAGGCCCCCGGAGGAGAGCGCGTAGAGACCGTGCGCGGGCTGCCAGCCGGCACCCTGGAAGTCCTTGAGCGGGTCGGCGAAGTTGGTGATCCGCTGCAGCCGCTCGGCGTTCGTGGTGGCCAGGACGATCACGACGGTGCTGACCATCAAGATGGCGATGGTGAACACCCGGGCCGGGATCCCGACCACCCAGAGCATCCCGACCAGGATGGCGAAGAAGACGAGTGCGGTGCCGAGGTCGTTGCCCATCACGACGAGCCCGGTGGCCAGCAGCAGGCCGGGCACGACCGGCACCAGGATCTCGTGCAGGCTCCCCAGGCGGCGTTCCTTGTGGGCGTAGACGTGCGCAGCCCACAGGATCAGCGCCAGCTTGGCGACCTCGGAGGGCTGGATCACCAGGGAACCGACGCCCAGCCAGTTCTGGTTGCCGTTGCGGACGACCCCGAAGAACGCCGTCAGCAGCAGCAGGACCAGCGAGACCAGCAACCCGGGGACGACCAGACGGCGGACCCAGCGCTGGCTGACCCGGCTGGCGACCCACGCGCACGGCAGGGCGATCAGCACCCACATCAGCTGGCGGCGCACGACGGCGTAGGAGCTGTCGAGGGTCTTGAACGCGTAGACGCTCGAGGAGCTCAGCACCATGATCAGCCCGATGGTCAGCAGCAGCGCCGCCGCCCCGATCAGCAGGTAGTAGGCCGTCAGCGGCCGGTCGAGCGAGGCGCGCAGGGCCGCGGTCCAGCTGACCCGGCCCGATCCTCGGCGCCGAGCGAACCGCTGTGCGAGCAGGGGTGCCGGGCGGGTGTCCTCCGGGTTGGCCGTGGTCATCGCCGCCGGTGTCCTCCTGGTCGGTCACCGGCCCGGCCGGTGAGCTAGTCGCGTCCTGGGTGGGCCACGTGCGCCCGGACCGCGGCGGCGAAGGCGTCGCCGCGAGCCTTGTAGTCGGTGAACATGTCCTGGGACGCGCAGCCCGGGGCGAGCAGCACGGTGTCTCCGGGCCGGGCGAGCCCGGCGGCCTCGGACACCACGCGGGTCATCGGCTCATCTTCACCTTCAGTCACATCAGTCTCACCTGTCACGAGCGAGATGACCCGCACATCGGGTGCGTGTCGCGCCAGGGCCGCGCCGATCAGGTCCCGGTCGCGGCCGATCAGCACCGCGGCCCGCAGGCGCGGTCCGACGGAGCGGACCAGGTCGTCGAAGCTCGCGCCCTTGGCCAGGCCCCCGGCGACCCAGACCACGGACTCGAAGGCCTGCAGCGAGGCCTGGGCCGCGTGCGGGTTGGTGGCCTTGGAGTCGTCGACCCAGCGCACCCCGCCGGCCCGTCCCGGCTCGACGACGGTGGCGATCCGGTGTCCGTCGAGCCGGAAGCCGCGCAGGCCGTCGCGCACGGCGGCCTGGCTGACGCCGTGGGCGCGCGCCAGGGCGGCCGCGCTCAACGCGTTCGCGACCGTGTGCGGGGCCGGCACCTCGGCACCGTCGTGCACCAGGTCCGCGAGCGTGCACAGCTCGGCCGCGCTGGACTCCCGCTCGGGGATGAAGGCCCGGTCCACCAGGATGTCCTCGACCACGCCGAGCATGCCCACCCCCGGCATGCCCAGGGTGGTGCCGATGGCCCGGGCGCCCTCGACCACGTCGGCCTCACGGACCAGCCGCTCGGTCACGGGGTCGGCTGCGTTGAAGACGCACGCCCGTTGCACCTGCTGGAAGATCCGGCCCTTGTCCGCGGCGTAGTCGCTCATCGAGGAGTACCAGTCGAGGTGGTCCTCGGCCACGTTGAGCACCGCGGCCGCCTGCGCGCTCATCGAGTGGGTGTAGTGCAGCTGGAAGCTCGACAGCTCGACCGCCAGCACGTCGTACGGCGTGGGGTGCATGACCGCCTCCAGCACCGGCAGGCCGACGTTCCCGACCGCCTGGCTGCGCAACCCGGCTGCGCGCAGGATGGCGTCGAGCATCTGCACGGTGGTGGTCTTGCCGTTGGTGCCGGTCACGGCCAACCAGGGCGTGTCGTGCTCGGGGTGGCGTAGCCGCCAGGCCAGCTCGACCTCGCCCCAGACCGGGATGCCGCGCGCGGCGGCCTGGGCCAGCAAGGGCGCGCTCGGGCGCCAGCCCGGGGAGGTCACGACCAGGTCGACGTCCTCGGGGAGTGCTTGGGTGACGCCCTCCCCGAGGCGGACGGTCGCGCCGAGCACCTCGAGCAGCTCGGCCCGCTCCCGGCGGTCCTGGTCGCCCACCGCCTCGTCGAGCGCGAGCACGGAGGCTCCCAGGTGGGTCAGGTTGTCGGCCGCGGCGAAGCCGGAGACGCCGAAGCCGGCCACGACGGCACGGACGCCGTCCCAGGCGTCGGTGCGGCCCAGCGAGCGGACGTCAGGGCTCACGTCCCGGCCACCCACTCGGCGTAGAAGATCCCGAGCCCGGCGGCGACGCTGATGCCGGTGATGATCCAGAACCGGATCACCACGGTCACCTGCTCCCACCCGAGCATCTCGAAGTGGTGGTGCAGGGGCGCCATCCGGAAGACCCGTCGGCCCTTCGACAGCTTGAAGAACCCGACCTGCAGCATCACCGACAGCGTCTCGACCACGAACAGCCCGCCCAGGATGACCAGCAGGATCTCGGTGCGGGTCAGGATGGCCAGGCCCGCCAGCGCGCTGCCCAGCGACAGCGACCCGGTGTCGCCCATGAAGATGGCGGCCGGCGAGGCGTTCCACCACAGGAAGCCGAAGCACGCGCCGGTGATGGCCGCCGCCACCACCGCCAGGTCGTAGGGGTCGCGGACCTCGTAGCACAGGCCGGGCTGCTCCAGGCTGGTGTTGCCGCAGAACTGGTTGTTCTGCCAGATGTTCACCAGCATGTAGGCACCGAAGACCATCACGCTGGCGCCGGCGGCGAGCCCGTCGAGGCCGTCGGTGAGGTTCACCCCGTTGCTGGTGGCCACCACGATCAGCCAGATCAGCACGAGCACGACCACGACCGGGAGCGTCCAGCCGTCGATGTCGCGGATGAAGGAGAGGTGTCGCGAGGCCGGGGTCTGGCCGCGGTCGTCCTCCAGCCATGGCGAGAGCGCCAACGCACCGAAGACCAGGGCGATGACGGTCTGCCCGATCATCTTGGCCTTGCTGCGCAGGCCCAAGCTGCGCTGCTTGGTGATCTTGATGATGTCGTCGAGGAAGCCGACCAGGCCCATCCCGACGAAGAGGAAGAGCAGCAGCAGGGCGGAGGCCGTCGGCGGAGTCGTCGTGATCAGCTTGGCCCCGGCGTAGGCGATGACCGTGGCCAGGATGATCACCACCCCGCCCATCGTGGGGGTGCCTCGCTTGGTGTGGTGGGTCGTCGGCCCGTCGCTGCGGATCTCCTGGCCGTAGCCCAGCCGGGTGAACTGCCTGATCGCGACGCGGGTGCCGAGCAGCGAGATGATGAGCGCGAGCCCACCGGCGAGGAGGATCGCTCTCACTGGTCCCCCGCTCCCTGGTCCGCGCAGCGCCGATCTGGCGTCACGCATCCTCTCGCATCCAGGTGACCGGCCCGCAATCCGACTCCTCCCCCGGCGCGCCCGGTCACGTCGGACCCCGCGCGGCGCCCGCGCCGGGGTCGGCGCCGGCCACCAGGTCGCCCAGCACCGCGGCCACCACCTCACGGTCGTCGAAGACGTGCACCACGCCGGCGACCTCCTGGCCGCCCTCGTGGCCCTTGCCGGCGACCAGCACCACGTCACCGGCCCGGGCCCGGGTCAGGGCCAGGGTGATCGCCGCCCGGCGCTCACCGACCTCCACCACCTCGGCCACGCCGCCGGCACGGGCACCAGCGGTCATCTCGGCGCGGATCACTGCGGGGTCCTCGGTGCGAGGATTGTCGTCGGTGACCACGAACAGGTCGGCGAGCCGGCCCCCGATCTCGCCCATGATCGCCCGCTTGCCGCGGTCGCGGTCACCGCCGGCCCCGAGCACGAGCAGGAGCCGGCCCGTGGTGAGCGGGCGCAGCGTCTCGAGCGCCGCGGTGACCGCGTCGGGCTTGTGCGCGTAGTCGACGATGACGGTGAAGTCCTGGCCCCGGTCGACCCGCTCGAAGCGGCCGGGCACGCCCGGGCCCGCGGCGATGGCCGCCGCGAGGCGCACCGGGTCGAGGCCGGCCTCGGCACACGCGGCGACCGCGGCCAGCGTGTTGCTCACGTTGAAGCCGCCCGGCACCGGACAGCCGGCAGGGATCCGGCTGCCGTCGGGGGCCACCACGGTGAAGGCGGAGCGGTCCGCGCCGAGCTCGACGTCGCTCACGGTCCAGTCGGCCCCGTCGCCCACGACGGAGAACGTGGCCACGGGGAGCCGGGTCTCGCCCAGCAGCCGGCGACCGTGCTCGTCGTCGACGTTGACCAGTGCCCGGCGGGCCCGCTCGGGGCTGAAGAGAGACGCCTTGGCCCGGTAGTAGTCCTCGACGTCGACGTGGAAGTCGAGGTGGTCGCGGCCGAGGTTGAGGAACACCGCGCAGTCGAAGACGACGCCGTCCACGCGCCCCATCACCAGGGCGTGGCTGGAGACCTCCATGGCGCAGGCGCTCACCCCGCGCTCGCGCATCCTGGCGAACAGGCCGTGCAGGTCGGGTGCCTCCGGCGTGGTCAGCGAGGTGGCCACGTCCTCGCCGTCGATGCGGGTGCCGACGGTCCCGACCACCGCGGCGTGCACGCCGGAAGCCTGCAGCCCGCCCTCGGCGAGCCGGGTGGTGGTGGTCTTGCCCTGGGTCCCGGTGACCCCGATCATCGTCATCGCCGCCGCTGGGTCGCCGTACAGCCGGGCGGACAGGCGGCCCAGGACGACACGGGGATGCGGCACCACGAGGACGGGTACGCCGAGACCAGCGGCCCGCTCCGCTCCCTCGGGATCGGTCAGGACGGCGACCGCACCCGCCCGTACCGCCTCGTCGAGGAAGGCCACGCCGTGGGTGCGGGCCCCCGGCAGGGCGGCGTACAGGTCGCCGGGTCGGATCCGCCGCGAGCTCAGCGAGACGCCGGTGACCTCGACGCCGGGACCGTCGGCGCCGGCGGGCAGGACGGTGAGGTCGCCGTCGGGCACCAGGGTGCCCAGGATCGCCGCGACGTCTCGCAGCGGCGTCGCGGGCGGATGCTGCGGCCGCACCCCCGCGAGGGTCTCATCGATGGGCACGGCGTGAGGCTACCGATCGGGACGGGCTGCGCCCGTCACCAGGTGACGGGCAGCATCGAGGGGGTGGTGCCGGTCGGGGCGACGCCGTAGCGCTGCAGCGTGTAGGACATCAGCTGCGAGAAGACGGGGCCGGCGACCGAGCCACCGCCACCGCCGTTGGTGGGGGCCTGGATCGCGACGTAGATCGTGAACCGGGGCTCGTTGGCCGGGGCGAACCCGCCGAAGGACACCGTGTTGGTGCCGTCGTAGCAGCCGCACTCGGCCCCGACCCGCTGGGCGGTGCCGGTCTTGCCGGCCACGCGGTAGCCCGGGACCGCCGCCCGCGGCGCGACGCCGACCTCGGGGTCGACCACCCGCTCCATCATCTGTGCGGTCTGTCGTGCGGCGTTCTCGCTGACGACCCGCCGGGTCGTCGTGGTGTCCGTGCCGACGGCCACGCCGTCGTCGGTGGTCGCGCTGCCCTGCACCAGGCTGGGGTCGACCCGCAGTCCCCCGTTGGCGATGGTGTTCACCGCGGCGGCCATCTGGATGCCGTTGACCGAGAGCGACTGCCCGAAGGCGATCCGGTCCTCGGCCTGGCTGGTCCAGCCCTCGCCCGCGGGCAGGATGCCGCGCGACTCCGAGGGGATGCCGATGTTGGAGCGCTCCCCGAGCCCGAACTCGCGCAGGTAGGTGCGCAGCTGGCCGGGCGCGAACCGGTCGGCGGCCAGCACGGTGCCGATGTTGGAGGACTTGGCGATCACGCCGGCCATCGTCAGGTTGATGGTGCCGTGCTCCCAGTAGTCGTTGATGGTCCGGTCCTGCCGGTCCAGGCGGCCGGGCACCGTCAGCCGGGTCCGGGAGGTCACCTTCCCGGCGTCGACGAGACCGGCGACCGTGAGCACCTTCTCGACCGAGCCCGGCTCGTAGGCCAGGCTCAGCGCCCGCGAGCCGCGGTCGACGTTCGGCGAGTCCGCAGGCGTGTTGGCGTCGAAGGTCGGGTCGTCGGCGAGCGAGAGGATCTCTCCGGTCCGCGAGTCCATGATCACGGCCAGGCCCGACTCGGCGCCGGAGCCCTGCACGGCCTGGCGCAACACCCGCTGGGTGTACCACTGCAGGTCGCGGTCGATGGTCGTGAGCAGGTCGGCCCCGTCGACGGCCGGCGTCGTGGAGTTCGAGCCCAGCGGGATCCGGTTGTTGCCGGCCCCGACCTCGTAGGTCGTCGAGCCGTCGCGTCCCGAGAGGCTGGTGTCGAAGACCTCCTCCAGGCCGCCGTAGGCCTGGTCGGTGCCCACGAAGCCGACCAGGTTGGCGGCGATGTCACCGGCCGGGTAGTCCCGCAGCGGGTCACGCCTGGTCGAGAGACCCTGAAAGCCCAGCTCCTCGGCCCCGGCGATGACGTCGGTGGCCTGGGTCGAGGGCACCCGGCGGGCGATGTACTCGAACTGCCGGGAGCGGTCGCGCAGCTTGGTCAGGGTCGGGAAGTAGTCGACATCGAGCTCGGCCGCCAGGAACTTCGCGAGCTCGGGGGCGCGGGCCACCGTGACCTGCGGGTTGGCCACCACCATCAGGCCGTCCACGGAGTCCGCCAGTGGCTGTCCGTCACGGTCGACGATGTCGCCGCGGGCCGCCGGCAGGACGACGTTGACGGTGCCCTCGGCGGCGGCCAGCGCGGCGTACGAGCCGGGGTCGACGCCCTGGAGCTGCACCAGCCGGGCACCGAAGGCCGACAGCACGACGGCGATCAGGAGGAACCCGATGCGCAGGCGACGCGCCGGCACCCCCCGCAGGTGCCCGACGGGTCGCGCCGCACGCACCGGGTGTCGTGTCCGCGAGGCCCTCCTGAAGGAGCCCCGGGGTGAGGACGGTCGCGACGGGCGGCGGGGCGGAGGGCCGGGGCGGGGCATCGGCGGTTCCTCAGGGTCTCGGGGGCGGTACGGCGGACCTGTGGCACGAGTGGTGCGTGTGGTCCCAGATGCTGTTGTGACTGTTGTGATCCATGTCTACCCGCACCGGACCCCCGGGGAGCTCAGCGACCCGCGCCGGCCCGCTGCTTGTTCTTGTTCTTGTTGTTCCTCGCGACCTCGGCAGGCTCGGCGG
>JAJAYJ010000165.1 GCA_026786275.1 Nocardioides sp.
GAGCCAGTAGAGCGCGTTGGCGTAGAGGAAGTTGCGGACCTCGTGGCGGCCGAAGTCGAAGATGTGGGAGCCCCACTCGGCGTGCCAGCCGCGGCGCGGGTCGGGGTGCTCGTAGAGCGGCGTACCGTCGAAGCGGGCCAGGGCCCACTCGTCGGTCGCGAAGTGCCCGGGCACCCAGTCGAGGATGACCCCGATGCCGGCCTGGTGCAGGGAGTCCACGAGCAGCCGGAAGCCGTCAGGGTCGCCGAAGCGGGAGTCCGGGGCGAAGTAGGACGTGACGTGGTAGCCCCACGACCCGCCGAACGGGTGCTGCATGACCGGCATCAGCTCGACGTGGGTGAAGCCCAGGTCGGCCAGGTAGGGCACCAGCGACTCCGCCAGTTGGGCGTAGGTGTAGAAGCTGCCGTCGGGATGGCGCCGCCACGAGCCCAGGTGCAGCTCGTAGGTGGACATCGCCTCGGCGACCGGCTTCCTGGCCGCCCGCGCCTGCATCCAGTCGGCGTCGCCCCAGGGGTAGGACGACTCGTGGACCCGTGAGGCGGTCAGCGGCGGCTTCTCGGCGTGGAAGGCCATCGGGTCGGCCTTGTCACGCCACTGGTGGTCGGCGCCCAGCACGGCGAAGCGGTACGCCGCCCCGGCCCCGACCCCGGGCACGAAGATCTCCCAGACCCCGGAGCGCCCCAGCTGGCGCAGCGGGGTGGCCCGACCGTCCCAGCCGTTGGCCTCGGTGGTCAGCCGCACGCCCCGGGCGTGCGGCGCCCAGACCGCGAACGACGTGCCGGTGACGCTCTCGGCCCCGGGCGCCTCGTAGCGGTGCACCCGCGCCCCGAGGACCTTCCACAGGTTCTCGTGCCGGCCTTCATTGATCAGGTGCAGGTCGATCTCGCCCAGGGTCGGCAGGAACCGGTAGGGGTCGTCCTGCTCCAGGGTGGGACCGTCGTAGGTCACGTGCAGGCGGTACTCGGGGACCTCGGCCACCGGCAGCACGCACGCGAAGACACCCTCGTGCTCGTGCTCAAGGGCGAGCTCGCGCCAGGACCGGGCCGGGTCGGTGGCGTCGCGGTAGCGGACCACCACGCTCGCGGCCAGCGGTCGCAGGGCACGCACGGTCACCGCACCGGCGTGCGGGTGCGGCCCGAGTACGGCGTGCGGGTCGCCGTGCTCGCCGGCCACCAGCTGGTCGATCTCGCTCGTCGGCACCGGGCGCAGGGCTCCGGGCACCGGTGGGGTCGGGCCCGGGACGGCCTGGGGTGCGGGGTCGCGGGGCGTGGTCATCGTGCTCCGATCCGGGCCACGGCCGCGAGCGGGATCGTGACCCAGGTGGGACGGTTGCGGGCTTCGTACACGGTCTCGTAGACCGCCTTGTCGGCGACGTAGGCGTCGAGCAGGGTCTGCTCGTCGGCGCCCAGCGGGCCACCGGCGTAGGCCAGCAGGAACGCGGCCCTGTTGCGCTCGGCCCACTGCTCGGCCCGGTCGCTGAGCTGGGCCCGCTCCAGGTCGTCGTCGCCGTGGCCCCGGTCGGCCTCGACGACGCGCGGGGCGTAGTCGAAGGAGCGCAGCATGCCGGCGACGTCGCGCCAGCGGGAGTCGGGCAGCAGCCGCTCGGCCAGCGTCTTGGCCGGTTCGCCCTCGAAGTCGACGATCTTCCAGCCCACCGCCGTGCGCAGCGTCTGGCCCAGGTGCAGGTCGCCGTGCACGTGCTGCACGTCGAGTGAGCCGAGCCCGGCGAGCGCGTCGTGGACGGCTCCCAGCCCGGCGGCGTACGGCGCGAGCTCGGGCACGGCCTCACGGGCCGCGGCCAGGCGGGTCCGCATCTGCTCGGCCAGCACGCCGGCCTCGGTGTGGCCGGTGCCGAAGGACGTCGCCAGCACGGCGTGCACGTCGCGCAGGGCCTCACCGAGCCGTGCGGACTCACCCGCGAAGTCGCCACCGGACGCCTCGGGCGACAGCTCGGGGTCGGCGAACAGGCCGCGCACGCTGGACAGGGCGAGGTCCCAGCCGTCGCTGGCGGTGCGCAGGAACTGCTGCAGCATGGCCAGGTCGAGGGAGACCCCGTCCTCGGTGGGTCCCTCGAGCCAGCCGTAGAGCGCCGCCACGTGCTCGGAGCCCGACTGCGTCAGCAACCGGTGCACGGTGATGTCGGGGTTGGGTCCCGGGGTGACCTTGCGGAACACCTTGAGCAGCGCGTCGTCGCCGTAGGCCACCGAGGAGTTGGACTGCTCGCCGCTGAACAGCGTGGAGTGGGACTCCAGGTCCAGCGCGTGCTGGGAGACGCGCTGGAAGCTCAGCTGGTCGGTGACGACAGCGGTGTCGAAGGCTCGCAGCCACAGGTCCATGGCCCACCGGTCGTGCACGGCGTCGTAGGCGTGCACCCAGCCGCGCTCGGGATCCTCCCACCAGCCGAGGAAGGCGTGGTCGAGGCGGGTCTGCGCGTCGGTGTAGAGCGCCAGCGGCACCTGGTAGGTCTCGTGAGCGTCGTGGGACCCGGCGGCCACGTCGGTGTAGACCACGTCGACGAGGTGGATCACCGCCCAGGGGCCGTCCTCGACCCGGCCCGGCACCTCGCCGAGAACGCGGATGCCGCTCACGGTGTGGGGCCGGCCCTTGCCCGCGAACCACCGGGTCCGGGCGAGGTAGGTCGCGAACACGACAGGGTTGAGGTGGGCCGGGACGGCCGGGGTCTCGGGGGGCACGAGCGGGTCGGGGGTCTCGGGCGTCGTCGGTGTGGTCACAGGAGCTGCTCCTCAGGCTGTTCGTGGGCGGTCAGCCGCAGCCAGTAGAAGCCGTAGCCCCCCAGCGTCAGGAGGTAGGGCAGCTCGCCGACCGGCGGGAACGGCACCCCGCCGAGCAGCTCGACTGGACGCATGCCCTCGAAGCGCCGCAGGTCGAGCTCGACCGGCTGCGGGAAGCGCGAGAGGTTGTGCACGCACACGATCGTGTCGGTCTCGCCGTGCTCGTCGGTGTGCTCGCGGCTGTAGCTGAGCACCGTCGGGTTGGAGCCGCCGAGGTCGGAGAACGATCCGAGCCCGAACGCGGGGTGCCTGCGGCGGGCGTGGATCATCCGGCGGGTCCAGTGCAGCAGCGACGAGGTGTTCTCGAGCTGGGCCTCGACATTGACGCTCTGGTAGCCGTAGACCGGGTCCTGGATGGCCGGCAGGTGCAGCTTGCCGGGCGTGGCCGAGGAGAAGCCGGCGTTGCGGTCGGGGGTCCACTGCATCGGGGTGCGCACGCCGTCGCGGTCGCCGAGCCAGATGTTGTCGCCCATGCCGATCTCGTCGCCGTAGTAGAGCACCGGCGAGCCCGGTAGGGACAGCAGCAGCGCGGTGAAGAGCTCGATCTGGTTCGTGTCGTTCTCGAGCAGCGGGGCCAGTCGTCGGCGGATGCCGATGTTGGCCTTCATCCGGGGATCCTTGGCGTACTCGTCCCACATGTAGTCACGATCGTCGTCGGTGACCATCTCGAGGGTGAGCTCGTCGTGGTTGCGCAGGAAGATGCCCCACTGGCAGTGGTGGGGGATCGCCGGGGTCTGCTCCAGGATCTCGGAGATCGGGAACCGGGACTCACGGCGCACGGCCATGAAGATCCGCGGCATCACCGGGAAGTGGAAGCACATGTGGCACTCGTCGCCGCCCGACTCGAAGTCGCCGAAGTAGTCGACCACGTCGGAGGGCCACTGGTTGGCCTCGGCCAGCAGCACCTTGCCGGGGTACGTGACGTCGACGAAGCGGCGGACCTTGCGCAGGAACTCGTGGGTCTCGGGCAGGTTCTCGCCGTTGGTGCCGGGCCGCTCGTAGAGGTAGGGCACCGCGTCGAGCCGGAACCCGTCGAGGCCCATGTCGAACCAGAAGGAGATCGCTTCCAGGATCGCGTCGTGCACGGCCGGGTTGTCGTAGTTCAGGTCCGGCTGGTGGGAGAAGAACCGGTGCCAGAAGTACTGCTGGCGCACCGGGTCCCAGGTCCAGTTCGAGGGCTCGGTGTCGACGAAGATGACCCGCGCGTCCTGGTAGAGGTCATCGGTGTCGGACCAGACGTAGAAGTCGCCGTACGGGCCCGTGGGGTCTCCCCGGCTGGCCTGGAACCACGGGTGCGCGTCGCTGGTGTGGTTCATCACGAAGTCGATGATCACCCGGATGCCGCGGGTGTGCGCGGCGTCGAGGAACTCGTGGAAGTCCTCGACCGTGCCGATCTCGGGCAGCACCCCGGTGAAGTCGGCGACGTCGTAGCCGCCGTCGCGCAGCGGGGAGGTGAAGAACGGCGGGATCCACAGGCAGTCGACGCCGAGCCACTCGAGGTAGTCGAGCTTCTCGATCAGGCCCTTGAAGTCACCGGTGCCGTCGCCGTTCGAGTCGCGGAACGAGCGGACCAGCACCTCGTAGAACACGGCGGTCTTGAACCAGTCGGGCGTTGTCGGGTCGGGCACCGAGTCCGGGAAGTTGTCGGCGTCCTCCGGCCTCTCGGGCATCGGGGGAGTGGGCAGCAGGCTGCTGGTGGGCTCGGTGGTGGGCTCGGTGGTCGGATCGGTCATCGGGTCCTCCGGACGGTGAGCACGTGGGCGGGCTCGGCGCCGGGGTCGAGGCGGACGTAGTTGTGCTGGCTCCACGTCCACTCGCCGCCGGTGATGACGTCGCGCACCACGAAGGAGTCGCCCCAGTCCAGCCCGAGGGCCGGCAGGTCGAGGTGGACGGTGGTCTCACGGGTGCTGTGCGGGTCGAGGTTGACCACGGCGACCACGGTGTCGTGGTGGCCCTCGGCGTCGGTCGCCGTCTTGGAGTAGACGATCACGCTGTCGTCGTCGCTGGCGTGCACGGTCAGGTTGCGCAGCTGTTGCAGCGCGGGGTGGGCCCGCCGGGCGGTGTTCAGCGCCGTGAGGTACGGCGCGAGGCTGCGGCCCTCGGCCTCGGCGCTGACCCAGTCCCGGATCCTGATCTGGAACTTCTCGGTGTCGAGGTACTCCTCGCTGCCCGGTCGCACGGCGACGTGCTCGAACAGCTCGAAGCCGGCGTACACGCCCCAGCTCGGCGAGCCGGTGGCCGCCAGGACGGCACGGACCTTGAACGCCGCAGGTCCGCCGTATTGCAGGTAGGAGTGCAGGATGTCGGGGGTGTTGACGAAGAAGTTGGGCCGCATCACGTGGTCGGAGCCACGGGAGACCTCGAGCAGGTAGTCCTCGAGCTCCCGCTTGCCGGTGCGCCAGGTGAAGTAGGTGTAGGACTGGTGGAAGCCCACCGCGCCGAGGCCGTGCATCATCGCCGGGCGGGTGAAGGCCTCGGAGAGGAA
>JAJAYJ010000166.1 GCA_026786275.1 Nocardioides sp.
CGCGGGCCGGGCGTCGGACCGGGGCCCGTCCGGAGCGGGCGGCAGGCCGCCGACGAGCTGGTGGCGACTGGGCTCTAGGTCGGCCGGTTCGAGGCCGTGCTCGCGCCGCAGCTCGAGCTCGCACCGCAGCTGCGCCACGGCGCGGTCCTGCGCGCGACGCCCTCGGATCCCCATGCGCACCATGATCTCCGGTGGGTGGCTGCCGCGTGCCGGGATGCCCGAGCCGGACCCAGGACCACGCCCCACCGCCCGGTGGCACCCCAGGCGCGACCACCGGCACGGCGCAGGTGCCACCGGGCGACCGGGCTCCTGGCTATGGTCGTGCGGTGCCGGTCTGGAACACCTTCGTAGAGGGCGACAACCTCGAGGTGCTGCCCCAGGTCCCGACCCTCTTCGGACCCGTCGACCTGATCTACGTCGACCCGCCCTACAACACCGGCACCCGGTTCGCCTACGCCGACGACATCCGGGGGGACGCCACCACCAGCCGCCACGGCGCCTGGGTCGCGATGATGCGCCCACGTCTGCAGGCGGCGCGCGCGGTGCTGGCCGACACCGGAGTGATCTACGTCAGCATCGACGACCACGAGGCGGCACACCTGCGACTGCTGATGGACGAGGTCTTCGGCGAGGACTGCTTCGTGGCCCAGGTGGTGGCCAACCTGAACCCCAAGGGCCGACAGCTGGGCCGGGGTTTCGCGACCAGCCACGAGTACCTGCTGGTCTACGCCCGCGACGCCCGTCGTACGGCGCTGGACGCGTCGAGCACCGAGACGGTCGACGCCGCCGACTTCCCGCTGCGCACCCCCGACGGCCGGCGCTTCCGGCACCTGCCGCTGCGCAACACCAACAAGAAGTTCAACCCGGTCACCGCGCGCACCCTGCACTTCGAGGTGTGGGGCGACCCCGAGTCGGGCCGGGTGCGGACCGTGCCCTTCGAGGGCGCGGTCGCCATCGGGCCGGTCTTCGGCGACGGCACGCCCGCCGTGTGGCGGTGGAGCCGGCCCCGGATCGACGAGCGGCCCGACGACCTGGTGTGCCGACCGGTGGTCGGGCGCACCGGGGAGCGGATCGACGTGTTCCAGCGGGACTGGCTGCACGAGGGTCGCCGCAAGAAGCTGCGCACGGTCTGGCTGGCCGAGGAGGTCGGCTCGACCGACACCGCGGTGGCCGAGCTCAAGGAGATCCTGGACCACGACCGGCACGTCTTCGAGTCGCCCAAGCCGACCGGGCTGGTCCGCCGGATCCTGGGCACCATGCCCGGTGACGCCCGGGTGCTCGACTTCTTCGCCGGCAGCGGCACCACCGGGCACGCGGTCGCGCTCGCCAACCTGGCCGACGGCGGCACCCGGACCTGCCTGAGCATCAACTCCGCTGAGCCGACGCGCCCCGGCACCAACGCCGCGAATGCCGGCTACGCGAGCGTCGCCGCGATCACCCGGGCCCGGCTGCAGGCGGTCGCCGAGCGCCTCGGCGGCGGCTTCGAGGAGGTCGTCCTAGATCCCGGCCGCCTGCTCTAGGGCCGCCACCTCGTCATCGAGGAAGCCCAGCAGCCGCTGCAGGCGCGGGACCGTGCGGCGGCAGCCGGTCAGTCCGAAGCCCATCTTGCCGTCGTAGGACGTGCAGGTGATGTTGAGCGCCATCCCGTTGATCGGGATCGACAACGGGTAGGTGCCGTCCAGCCGGGCACCGTTCCAGTAGTGGGTGGTGCGGGGGCCGGGCACGTTGCTGATGATCAGGTTGTATGGCGGCCGCAGCACGCCCTGCATCCGCAGCAGCGGGGTGAGGATGGCCGGTGCCTGGCCGATCGCGCTCATGGCCATGATCTGGGTCGGCGTCATCGACGACAGCGCGTCCTTGCCGTCCTTCATCGACGCGTGGATCGCGCGCAGCCGCTCGGCCGGGTCAGCGCGGTCCGTGGCCATCTGCACCATCACCGCGCCCACGGCGTTGCCGCCCTCGGCGGAGGCCAGGTGCGACTGCTTCGCGTTCAGCCCGACCGGCACCATCGCGACCAGCGGCGCGTCGGGCAGGGCGTCGAGCTCGCTCAGGTAGGTCCGCACCGCCCCCGAGCACATGGCCAGCACGACGTCGTTGATGGTGGTCCCGGTGGCCCGGCCGATCCCGCGCAGCCGCTCGATCGGCCAGTCCTGCGCGGCGAAGCGGCGCGAGCCGGTGATGTCGGAGTTGAAGAGGGTGCGCGGGGCGTGGAGCGAGACCGCGGACGTCTGGTTGCGCACGCCCCTGGTCAGCGTCCTGACCAGTGCCCCGGGCATGCCGGCGGCGTCGGCGGTGATCCCGAGCGCGCTGCGGAAGGCCGCGAGCGGCAGCTCGGCCAGGTTGGTCTCGGTCCGGGCGACCGCCTTGCTGCTGCGCCCGCGGGTCGGCACGCCCCACGGCGCGGGCATGTCGCGCCGGTCGGGGTCGGTGGACAGGGTGCTCTGCATCAGCCGCATCGCCGAGACACCGTCGACCAGGCTGTGGTGGATCTTGGTGTACATCGCGACCCGGCCGTCGGCGAGACCCTCGATGACGTGGGCCTCCCACAGCGGCCGGTCCCACGCCAGCCGGGTGCCGTGCAAGCGGGACACCAGGTCGAGCAGCTCGCGGATCCGCCCCGGCTGCGGCAGCGCGGAGTGCCGGACATGGTGGTTCATGTCGAACTGGTCGTCGGGCAGCCAGACCAGCTTGCCTGCGGTCCGCACCGAGCGGTGGGGGTGGCGCAGGAAGAGCGGGCGGACCTCGTCGACCTCGCGCATCCGGTCGTACATCTCGCGGGTGTAGCTCTCGTCGGCACCCTCCGGCTTCTCGAAGAGCTGCAGGCCGCCGACGTGCATCGGCATGGTGCGCTTCTCGGCCAGCAGGAACGCAGCCGAGGTGGGGTCGATCGGTGAGACCACGGAACACCTTTCACGGACTCTCGTCGGGAGGTGCTGATCGTGCCCGTGCGTGAGCGCGGCCACAAGGGCGGCCCCGCGGCGGTGGCGGCGCGGGCCGGTGCGGCGCGGTTGTGCCGCCGGGCCCCGGCGCCCCCGGCTGGGGCCGGCGCGGCCCGGGTCCGCGGGCGCACGCCCCGCG
>JAJAYJ010000167.1 GCA_026786275.1 Nocardioides sp.
CCCCGCCGGGCCCGCGCGCCCCCCTGCCCGCCGCGGGGTGCCGCGGCCGCGCCCCCGCGCCGGGGCGGCCCCCGGACGGCGTCCGTCCGGGCAGCCAGCGCAGCACCGACCAGTGCTCGGGGTAGCCGGCGCCGGGATCGCCCACGAGCAGCACCTCGGGGCAGGGCACCGGCAGGTGCGGCGCGACGTACGGCGACCAGCGTGCCTCCTTGCGGATGCTCTGCGAGCCTCCGGCCTGCAGCGGCAGACGCACGAGCAGGTCGTCCCCGAGCCGGAACAGGGCGTTGCTGGATCCCGACGCGGCCAGTTCTCGCACCGGCATCCGGGCGAGCGCCGGTGCCGACCGCCCGAGCAGCAGCCGGACCAGGTCGACGTCGACACCGAGCTGGTCGTCGTGCAGCACCGTGTGGCCGCTCACGAGGACCTGCGGGTCGCCGCCCACTCCCGGACCCGGTCGATCCGGGCGTGCAGCTGCTCGCCGGTGGCGACCGCGGCCGGCGGACCGCCGCACTCCGTGCGCAGGGCGGCGTGGGTGATGGCGTGGGCCTGGCCGGTGCGGTGGAACCAGGCGGCGACCAGGCCGTTGAGCTCGCGCCGCAGGACCGCGAGCTGTTCGTGGGTCGTCAGCTGCTGGATCAGCTCGTCGGGCTGGTCCGCAGGCCGGACGGCCTCACGGGTGCTGCGCTGCTTGCGGGCCCGGTCGCTCTGGCGCTGCTGCAGCAGCTCGCGCATCTGGCCGGGCTCGAGCAGGCCGGGGATGCCCAGGAAGTCCATCTCCTCCTCCGACCCGACGTGCACCTCGCCCTCGTGGCCGAACTCGCCGCCGTCGAAGAGCACCCGGTCGAAGCGGGCCTCGGAGCCCAGCGCCTCGAAGGGCAGTCCCTCGTCGCCGGCCTCGGTGTCACCGCTCTCGGCCTGGGCGAGCAGCTCCTTCTCGGCGGCGAAGATGTCGTCCTCGTCGGTGACCGTGCGTCCCAGCACGTGGTCGCGGGCGACCTCCATCTCGCAGGCGTAGGTCAGCAGGGACGGCACCGAGGGCAGGAAGACCGACGCGGTCTCGCCGCGGCTGCGGGCCCGCACGAAGCGACCCACGGCCTGGGCGAAGAACAGTGGGGTGGAGGTGCGGGTGGCGTAGACGCCGACAGCCAGCCGGGGCACGTCGACGCCCTCCGAGACCATCCGGACCGCCACCATCCAGCGTGAGTCACCGTGGGTGAACTCGGCGATCTTCCTCGAGGCCAGCTTCTCGTCGGAGAGCACCACGGTGGGCGCCTCGCCGGTGATCGAGCGCAGCGTCTTGGCGTAGGCCCGGGCGGCGTCCTGGTCGCTGGCGATGACCATCGCGCCCGCGTCGGGCACGTGGCGGCGTACCTCGGTCAGACGGCTGTCGGCGGCAGCCAGCACCGAGGGGATCCAGGAACCCGACGGGTCGAGCGCGGTACGCAGCGCCTGCGCGGTCAGGTCCTTGGTCAGAGGCTCCCCCAGCCGGGCCGCGATCTCGTCGCCGGCCCGGGTACGCCAGCTCATCTCGCCGGAGTAGGCCATGAACAGCACCGGCCGGACCACGTGGTCGGCCAGCGCCTCGGCGTAGCCGTAGGTGTAGTCCGCGGCCGAGCGCGCCACGCCGTCGGGACCCGGCACGTAGGTGACGAACGGGATCGGGTTGACGTCGGAGCGGAACGGCGTGCCGGTCAGCGCCAGTCGCCGGGCCGCGGGCTCGAACGCCTCCCGCACGCCCTCACCCCACGACAGCGCGTCACCGGCGTGGTGCACCTCGTCGAGGATGACCAGCGTCTTGAAGTTCTCGGTGCGGATCCGCATCGCCAGCGGGTTGACCGACACCCCGGCGTAGGTGACGGCGATGCCGACGTAGTCGCCCGAGGTACGGCCCTTGCCGGCGGCGTACGTCGGGTCGATCGGGATGCCCGCGCGGGCCGCCGCCTCGGACCACTGCAGCTTCAGGTGCTCGGTGGGCGCAACGATCGTGATCCGGTCCACGATCCGGCGCCCCAGCAGCTCGGCCGCCACCGACAGGGCGAAGGTCGTCTTGCCGGCCCCGGGCGTCGCCACGGCGAGGAAGTCACGGGGCTGCTCGGCGAAGTAGGCCCGCATCGCGGCGCTCTGCCAGGCCCGCAGGGACGTGGCCGTGCCCCAGGCAGCACGCTCCGGCCAGGCCGGGGTGAGCGCAGGGGTGGGAGCGGCCGGAAGCCGATCCGTCACGCGGTGGGCCCGTCGTCCTTGAGGCTGTCCCAGATCTCCTGGCAGTCGGGGCAGACCGGGAACTTCTCCGGGGCCCGGCTCGGCACCCAGACCTTGCCGCACAGGGCCACGACGGGGGTGCCCATCACCATCGCCTCGGTGAGCTTGTCCTTCTCCACGAAGTGGGAGAACTTCTCGTGGTCGCCCTCGTCCGTCGGGACGCTCTGGCGGTCCTCGCGGACATCCATGTCGGTCGAGAAGCCGGTCGTCGTCACCCGCCTACTGTAGATCAGTCGACCGCCGCCACCAGCGCCGCACGCCGCGCCCGGGGTCCGGTCAGGGGTCCGGTCAGAGGTCCGGTCAGGGATCCGGTCAGAGGTCCGGCCGGTGGGCGTCCGCTCAGTTGGCGTTCGGGTCCCGCGGCCGCGTGGAGTTCCAGGCCAGCTCACCGGGTTGGCGGCGCAGCACGTCGCGCCACAGCAGGGAGGAGTCGACGCGGAAGGGGTCCACCACCTCGCCGGGCACGACGTACCAGCTGCCCTCCTGGACCTCGGCGTCGAGCTGGCCCGCGCCCCACCCGGCGTACCCCGCGAAGATCCGCAGCCCCGCCAGTGAACCCTCGACGAGCTCGACGGGCGTGTCGAGGTCGACCAGGCCGAGGCGGCCCTCGACGGTGCGGAAGCCCACGGGCGGTGCGGCCTCGTCGCGCAGCAACGCCACCGCGAGAGCGCCCTCGGTGCTGACGGGTCCACCCTGGAAGAGGACCTCGGGCTCGTCGACGACCGGGCTCCACGGGCCGAGCACCTCGCGCACCGGCACCCCCGAGGGGCGGTTCAGCACCACCCCGAGCGCGCCGCCCGAGTGCTCGGACCCGCCGTCCTCGACGTCGAGCAGCAGCACCACCGTGGCGGCGAAGTGGGGATCCGCGAGCGCAGGCGTGGCCACCAGCAACATCCCGGCGTGCAACGACGTCATGCCTGCATCATGCCCGGCCCAGCCGGGCACGGACAGGGACCGACCAGGGCCGAATCGTCCTAGACTGCCTGCCGTGGCGAGGTCAAGCGTGTCCAGGCTGGTGCCGCAGGTGCCCGCCGTGCCGGGGGTCAGCCGCCGCCAGCAGTACTCCGCGTCCACCAAGCGCGCGCTCGTCGACGTGGCCGAGGACCTCTTCACCGAGCACGGGTACGCCAACACGTCCCTGGACGCGATCGTGGCCGGGGCCCAGGTCACCAAGGGTGCGCTCTACCACCACTTCAGCGGGAAGCAGGCCCTCTTCGAGGCCGTGTTCGACCGGGTCGAGACCCGGGCCGCCAAGATCATCCAGAAGGCCGTCAAGGGCAACCGTGATCCCTGGCTGAAGGCCCGCGCCGGGCTGCGCGCCTTCCTCTCCGTCGTCGAGGAGCCGGGCTACCGCCGGATCGTGGTGCAGGACGGCCCGGCGGTTCTGGGCTACGAGCGGTTCCGCGAGCAGGAGGAGCGCACGACCTTCGCGATCGTCGTCGAGATCGTGCGTGCGGTCCTCGACGCCGGCACCTGGCAGCTCGAGCCCGAGATGCTGCACACGTTCGCGCGGATCTTCTTCGGCGCCATGTCGGCCGCCGGTGAGACGGTCACCTCCGCGGACGACCCCACTCTCGAGGCCGCGCGCGCGGAGATCGCGATCGGGTTCATCATCGCGGGCCTGCAGTCCCTCGACGCCGAGGGCGTGGCGCTGCCCGGCCGCGACGCCGTCGCGGTGCCCGTGCCGGGCGGCGACGAGGACGACCGGTCTAGCGGGTGACCGCGACCTCGCCCGTCTCGGCGGGCACCAGCTCGACCCAGGTGTGACCCGCAGGCACGGCGAGGGGCTTGCCCTGGCTGGTCAGCGTGACGGGCGCGTTGACGCTCTTCTTCTTCCAGGTGGCTCGGACCACCCGGCCCTGGTGGAAGACCTGCGCGGGTCCGCTGCCCACGAACTTGGTCTCCGGCACCGGGTAGCCCGCGGGGTCGGTGTAGCCGGCGTCGCCCACCTGCACCCTGAGGACCAGCACGGTGTCGGTGGGGAACTCGTCGCCCTCGGCGGCGTAGCTGTTCTCGTTGGTGTAGCGGCCCTCAGCGTAGCTCCACTCGGTGGAGTGCCCCGAGCCGAACCGGGCGACCAGCGCGCTCGCCGGCCGACCCTCGGGCAGCTGCTCAGCGGTGCCCCACGGCAGGTAGTCGGCGGGTCGGGCCTCAGGGCCCCTGGTCAAGGTCGCGGTCTCGGTCAGGTTGGTGAAGAGGTTGTACGGCGCGGAGCGGCTGCTGTCGCGGAAGAAGCCCGCGGAGCCCTCGTTGAAGTAGGGGATGCCCGCCTTGCGGATCCGGTCGATGGTGACCGACGCGGCACCGGAGGTGACCACGGTGGCGTCCACGGGCGAGACGATGCCGATGTCGCTGGCCCGCATGGAGCGCACCGGGCCCACGTCCCCGGGGATCTGGGAGTAGAAGAACGCCGCCAGCCGGGTCAGCCCGCCCTCGACCAGCTCCTCGACCACTAGGTCCGCGTCACCCAGTCCCTGCTGCGGGGCGCTGGAGGAGGTGTTGTCCATCTTCAGCACGATCACCGGGTGGCGTCGCGATCCGTCGCCTCCACCGGTGACCGGCAACCCGGTCAGCGGCCAGGTGGGCGGCGGCGCCGGGGCCGCCGGAGCCGCTGCGGTCGTCGTGGCGCCGGGCTCCGGCTCCGCGGCCTGGGTGTCGCCCGCGTTGGTCGAGCTGCACGCGGCGAGGGCCAGGGCGAGGAGGCCGAGGCCGAGGCCGGCCTTGCCGGTCGAGCGTCGGGCGTTACCGCGAGGCACGGGCGCTCCCTTCGTGGGGGTGGCAGGCAACAGGGACTGCCAGTGAACAGCTCGGGGCGGGCGGGTCGGTGGACCCACGCCGCCCACGGGCCACTGCTGGGGAGGGACGGACCCGGCCTAGCCGAGCTTGGCGCCGCCGTCGACGTAGAGCGTCTGGCCGGTGATGTAGGACGCCTCGTCGCTGCACAGGAACGCAGCCGCCGCCGCGATGTCCTCGGGGAAACCCACGCGACGCACCGGGTTGGCCTCGGCACTGAGCCGGCGGAACTCCTCGACGTCCATGTTGAGCCGGGCGGCGGTCGCGTCGGTCATGTCGGTGGCGATGAAGCCCGGCGCGATCGCGTTGGCGTTGATGCCGAACGGGCCGAGCTCGATGCCGAGGGTGCGGGTGAAGCCCTGCACGCCCATCTTGGCCGCCGAGTAGTTGGCCTGGCCGCGGTTGCCGAGCGCGGAGACACTCGAAAGGTTGAGGATCTTGCCGTACTTCTGGGCCACGAAGTGCTTCTGGGCGGCCTTGGTCATCAGGAACGTTCCCTTGAGGTGCACCCCCATCACCAGGTCCCAGTCCTCCTCGGTCATCTTGAACAGCAGGTTGTCGCGGGTGACGCCTGCGTTGTTGACCAGCACGTGGATGCCACCGAGCTCGGCCACGACGCGCTCGATGGCGGCCTCGGCGGACGCGGCGTCGCGGACGTCGCACCCGATGCCGACGGCCCGGGCACCCTCGACGAGCGGCAGCGTGGCGGCCGCCTGCGCCGCGGCGGACTCGTCAAGGTCGATGATGGCGACCGAGGCTCCTTCGTCCGCGAACCTGGCGGCCGTGCCGAATCCGATGCCGCGTGCGGCTCCGGTGACCACGGCGACGCGCCCGTCATAGCGACCCATGCTTGTTCCTCCTCGGTGCCCGGTCTGGCCGGGGTCGGCGTGCTGCAGACCTCGTCACCCTAGAGGAGGCTCGGCCAGTGCGCCGCGCAGCCTGTCGGCGTACGCCGCGCGCTCGCCGTCGGCGTACGACGTGCGGGGCCAGAAGAACCCGCGCAGACCGTCGCCCCTGGTCCGGGGCACCACGTGCAGGTGCAGGTGGGGCACCGACTGGCTCACGGTGTTGTTGACGGCCATGAAGCTGCCCTGTGCGCCGAGGCCGTCCACGACCGCCGTCGCGAGCCGTTGCGAGGCCTCCAGGAAGCCGTCGCGGCGCGCCGGGGGAAGGTCGGGCAGCGTCACGACGTGCACGCGCGGCACCAGCAGCACGTGACCCTTGAAGACCGGGCGCTGGTCGAGGAAGGCCACGACGTGCTCCTCGTCGAGCACCAGGTCGGCCGGGATCTCGCCGGCCACCACGGCACAGAAGACGCAGCGAGCGGGCCGGTCGTCGTGCGAGGCACTCATGGCCCCGACGCTAACGGCCCGCTCGCGGGCTCACTCGAGCCAGGCGTCGCGGGCGTCGACCGCGGAGTCCGGGTAGTCGGCGAAGAGGCCGTCCACGCCGGCGTCGAGGAAGGCCGTCACCTCGGCGAAGATGTCCCCCTTCGCGTTCGGGTCGGTGCCACGACGGAAGTTGATGGCCATGAACTGGTTCTCGTCGCGCAGCGTGAAGACCACCACCCTGAGCCCGTAGCGGTGTGCGTCGGGCACCAGGCTGCTCGGCACCGTGGTCGCGCCCGCCGCGTTGCGCGGCAGCACCAGGTCCTTCTGGGGACCGACCCAGTCGGCGTACTGGCTGATCTCGCGCAGGCCCGCCCGGGTGACCATGCTGGCGTACGTCGTCGTGGGGTCACCGGCCGCGACCGCGTCGAACGGGGCGCCCGTCGCGTCGACCAGTTGCTCCAGCGGCAGGTCGGTCTGCGTGTCGAGCTGGCGCAGGTTGGTGATCTCGAAGGACTGGATCAGCACCTTGGACCGTGTGCGGTCCAGACCGGCCCGCTTCAGCTCACGCAGCATCGGCTCCTCGGGCGAGAGCCCGATCGAGTCGAAGTAGGTCGGGTGCTTCGTCTCGGGCGCGACCCCGATCTCGCGGCCGTACTTCTTGCCCTGTTCCTTGACCAGGGCCAGCACCTCGGCGAACGTCGGGACCTGGAAGCGGCCGTCGAAGCGGGTGTTGCCGGGCCGGACGTCGGGCAGCCGCTCCTTGGCCCGTAGCGTCTTGAGCTCGGCGAGCGTGAAGTCCTCGGTGAACCACCCGGTGATGGGGCGGCCGTCGATGGTCTTGGTGGTCTCGCGGGCCGCGAACTCCTGCCGGTCGGCCACGTCCGTCGTGCCGGTGATGTCGTTCTCGTGGCGGGCCACGAGCACCCCGTCCTTGGTGGGCACCAGGTCGGGCTCGATGTAGTCGGCACCGAGCTGGATGGCCAGCCTGTACGACGCCAGCGTGTGCTCGGGCCGGTAGCCCGAGGCCCCGCGGTGACCGAAGACCTGAGGCACGTCGACGCGCACGCTGCGGGCGCTCTGGCCCGCCTTGTCGGCGGAGGGAGCAGCGGTGGAGGTGGGGGCGACCAGGCCGGCGAGGGCGGTCGCGAACACGAGCGGGAGGAACAGGGTCCGAGATCTCATGCCTGCGACCCAACCCGTCCGAGATGGCGCTGCGGTGAGCCGTCGGTGAACACTGAGCCCGACATCGCGCCGGGCCACGATCCGCCCTAGGCGAAGGGACAGCCGCCGGTCTCACCCGAGCGGCGCAGCGTCATCGGCGCGGTGTCGTAGGTCGCGAAAGCCCCGGACTCGTTCTCGATGCAGAGCTGGAACTCGACGGCGTCGCCGTCGTAGAGGTAGCCCGCGACCCGGTTGCCCGGGGAGAGCGGCACGTCGGCCTCGGCCAACGTGCTCAGCACCTGGTCGAGGTCGACGGGGTACTCCCGGTCGCGGTAGAAGCTCTCCAGCGACGGCGCGACCAGCTCCACGTCGTCCCGGACCGAGACCAGCTCGGGACTCGGGCCCCGGCTGGTCGGCGCCGCTGAGGACGGCTCACGCGTCGGCGTCGGCGTCGGCTCGGGGGTCTGCGTGGGCGTCGGCGTCGGGGTGGACGTCGGCGTCGGCGTCGGAGTGGACGTCGGCGCGGCGGAGGAGGTGAGTGTCGTCGGTGTCGTCGCGGCGGCGCCGGCGTCCCCGGTCCCCTCGGGGTCCTCAGCGCACCCCGCCAGCGCGAGGAGCGAGACGACGGTGGTCACGAGCGTGGCGGTGCGCTTCACGGGGGGCTCCTCGATGCGGTGCGGGACTGGCTCGATCCTCCCAGGGCCACCGGCCCGGCCTTGCGTTCGCACCACCGCAGCAGGCATATTTGAAGAACTCCCGAGTGATCGCTCGGGCCGAGTTTCAGGAGCCCCGTGAGCACCGTTGCCACCGACCAGTCCCTTCCCGCACCCTCGGCGGAGGCGAGCGAGCTGCGCGACCGGATGGTCGCGTTCATGAAGGACCACGTGCTGCCGGCCGAGGCGGCGTACGCCGCGCACCGGCTCGAGGCCGGCCCCCACGGCCACGACGTGCCGCCGGTCGTCGAGGAGCTGAAGGCGAAGGCGCGTGAACTCGGCCTGTGGAACCTCTTCCTGCCCTCGGAGTCGGGGCTGACCCAGCTGGAGTACGCGCCGATCGCCGAGCTGTCGGGGTGGAGCAACGACCTCGCGCCCGAGGCGATCAACTGCCAGGCCCCCGACACCGGCAACATGGAGCTGCTGCACCTGCTCGGCACCGAGGAGCAGCAACGCACCTGGCTCGAGCCGCTGCTCGCCGGTGACATCCGCTCCGCGTTCGCCATGACCGAGCCCGACGTCGCGTCGTCGGACGCCACCAACATCGCCACCCGCATCGAGCGTGACGGCGACGACTACGTGATCAACGGCCGCAAGTGGTGGACCAGCGGGGCCATGGACCCCCGCTGCGCCGTGCTGATCGTGATGGGCAAGACCGACTTGGACGCCGCGACCCACCGTCAGCAGTCGATGGTGATCGTGCCCCGTGACACCGCGGGCGTGACGATCGTGCGGGACCTGCCGGTATTCGGCCACCACGACCAGCACGGGCACGCGGTCGTGACGTTCGAGGACGTCCGGGTGCCGGTGACCAACGTGGTCGGCGAGGAGGGCGGCGGCTTCGCGGCAGCGCAGGCCCGGCTCGGCCCCGGCCGCATCCACCACTGCATGCGGGCCCTCGGCGCGGCCGAGCGCGCGCTGGCGATGATGGTGCAGCGGGCCCAGGAGCGGGTCGCGTTCGGCGCGCCGCTGGCCGACCAGGGCGTCGTACGGCAGCAGATCGCCGAGTCCCGCCTCGAGATCGAGCAGGCCCGCCTGGTCTGCCTGCGGGCCTGCCACGTGATCGACACCGAGGGCAACAAGGCCGCCCGCGACCTGGTCGCGATGGCCAAGGTCGCCGTGCCCCGCGCCGCGACGGCCGTGATCGACCGGGCCATCCAGGTGCACGGCGGCGCCGGCGTGACTGACGTCACGCCGCTCGCGGCCATGTACGGCTGGCACCGGGCGATGCGGCTCTTCGACGGCCCGGACGAGGTGCACCTGCGCTCGATCGCCAAGGGAGAGCTCGGACGCGCGCCGGTGCTGCCGCCCGGGACCACGACCGTCTGAGCCCCGTCGACCACTGGTCACCCGACGATCAGGACCTCGTCGGTGAACGCGGTGGGCAGCCGGTCGGCGTCGGCGACGTGGGCTACGTCGGCCACGGCGGCTGCGAACTGCGGTGATCCGGCCCCGAGCTCGAAGGCGGCCCGGTCGGCGAAGCCGATGCTGGCCACACCGAGGAACGGCGGCTCGCCCGCGGGCGCACCGACCGCGTGCTGCTGCACGTAGCGCTGCACGCCGGGCACCGTGCTGACGATGGCCGCGTGGGTCGTTCGCCAGTAGCTCAGCGCCTCGGCGCGGTCGAGACCCGGTTTCTCGTACAGCACGAAGGTGACGGTGAACACGGGCGGCCTCGTCTCTGGGTCAGTCGCGGAGCTCGCGACGCAGGATCTTTCCGGTCACGGTCTTGGGCAGCTCGTCGATGATCACGACCTGGCGGGGGTACTTGTAAGCCGCCATCCGTTCCTTGCAGTGGGCGACGAGCTCCTCGGGCGTGACCTCGGCACCGGCCTTGAGACTGACGAACGCCTTCACCGTCTCGCCCCGCTTCTCGTCGGGGACACCGACCACGGCCGCCTCGCGGACCGCGGCGTGCTCGGCGAGCACGTCCTCCACCTCGCGTGGCCAGACCTTGTAGCCGGAAGCGTTGATCATGTCCTTCTTGCGATCGACGATGAAGATGAACCCGTCGGCGTTCATGAACCCGACGTCACCGCTCTTGAGTGCTCCGCCGGGCAGGTTGGCCGCGGTCTCCTCGGGCTTGCCCCAGTAGCCGGCGACCACCTGCGGTCCGTCGGCCACGATCTCGCCGACCTCGCCGAGGGGCACGTCGTGGCCTTCCTCGTCCTGGATCCGGACGATGGTGGACGGCACGGGCACGCCGACCGACAGCGCCCCGGACGTCGGGTCGACCGGTGAGGCCCGACCGAACGGCGTGAGCGTCATCGGGCTCGTGGTCTCGGTCAGCCCGTAGGCGTTGTGCACCTGCAGCCCGGTCGCCGCGAGGAACGCCTTCTCGGCGGTCGGCGAGATCGCGGCCCCACCGGAGTAGACGGAGGTGAAGGAGCTGAAGTGGTCCCGGGTGACGTCGGGTGAGCTGAGCAGTGCGTTGAGGGCAGTGATCGCCCCGATCGTGTACGTCGGTCGGTGCTCGATCAGGGCGTCGAGGACCACCCCGGGCTCGAAGCGGTAGGCCAGCACCAACGGCATGGGGGCCAGCAGGCTCACCCCGATGTGCCCGATGAGTCCGGTGATGTGGAACAGCGGCGCGACGCCGAACACCGAGCCACCCGCTTCGAAGCGGGCGCAGTCGCGGTACACCATCGAGGTGAAGACGACGTTGCCGTGCGTGTTCATCGCCCCCTTGGGCACCCCGGTCGTGCCCGAGGTGTAGGTCAGGAAGGCGACGTCGTCGGCGGCGAGCTCGACGGCCGGCGGCACCTGGCCCCGGTGCTGCTCGACCAGCGTGGCGAGGTCGGTGGTGCCCTCGTGCCGCTGCCGGGTGACGCCAGCGAGGAGTCGCTGGTCACCGCGGGTCTGGTGCTCGAGCTCGCTGGTGGTCAGCACCAACGTCACGTCGGTGTCCGCGACGACGTCGCGCCCGACCTCGTCGTACAACGCCTCGAGGGCGACCAGGACCGTGGCTCCGGAGTCCTTCAGCAGGTAGGACAGCTCCCTGGTCCGGCTCATCGGGTTGACGGAGACCAGCACGCCGCCGGCCTTCCAGGTGGCGACCAGGCAGATCACGAACTGCGGCACGTTCTGCAGGTAGACCGCCAGCCGGTCACCACGCTCGAAGCCGTGCTCGAGCAGCGCACAGGCCAGCGCGTCGCTCTGGGCGTCGAGCTCCTGACGGGTCAGGCTCCCGTCGAAGTACTGCACGGCGACCCCGGTCGGGTCGGCCGCGAGACCGGCCCGGAACATGTCGAGCGCGTTGACGTGCTCCGGTGCCAGGTCCGACGGCATGTCGCCGTACTGGCCGAGCCAGGGCCGTTCGTCGTAGACGCTCACGTCGCCGCGCCTACTTGATGACGAGGGGGTTGACCGGGGAGCCGCTGCCCTGGGCGACCTTGAGTGGCGCGGCCGCGTAGAAGAGCTCGTAGACGCCGTCGGCGGCGCAGTCCTCGGCCAGCTTCTCGAGGTCGGCGATCTCGGTCAGCGTGACCCCCAGGTTGCGCATCAGGGCGTTGTGCAGCACCAGGGCTACCCCGTTGTTGGGGTCGAACGTGACCTCGTTGGCGATGGTGTCGGTCACCAGGTTGGGGATCTCCATGTCGGCGAACCACTGCACCAGCTCGGGGCTGTAGACGAGGCCGGGCTCGCAGAAGTCCTCGTAGAACGTGTCGCCGAGCTCGAAGAACAGCTTCAGGTAGTTGGTACGGATGATGAGGATATCGCGCTTGCGCACCTCGACGCCCTGGGCCTCGGCGCAGGCGAGCAGGTCCTCGTGGGTGTAGGTCTCCGCCGGGTCGAGGTTGTCCTTGCCCCGGAACCGGGCCATGTCGAGGAGCACCGCACGCCCCACGACGCCCCGCTCGGCGATCGGCTGGATGCTGGCCTTGTCCAGGCCGCCGATGGTGGTGCGGGCGTCGTAGCCGTTGTAGATCTGGCCGCCGTACCAGACGTGGCCGAGGGCGTCGTACTGCGTGGAGCCCTGCAGGAATGCGTTGATCTTGTCGTCGGCGTAGTGCAGACCGCCGGGGAACGCCGGGCCGTCGTCACCGTCCCAGTTGGACTCGTCGAGGATCTGGGTCCGCTCCGCCGGGGTGCGCCCGGGCCACACCGGGTCCCCCTTCGGGTCACCGATCAGGCGCTGCAGCGTGAAGACCTTGCCGGAGCGGATCAGGCCGGCCGCGGCCAGCACCTGCTCGGGGCCGAGGTAGTTGAGGCTCCCGACCTCGTCGTCCTCGCCCCACTTGCCCCAGTTGGACGGCGAGTCCTTGAGCAGATCGGTGAGATCGGGGGCGGGCACGGCGTCGGACATGGATCCTCCTGGGCGGATGGCACGGCGTGGAATCATCGCCACGAGCGAACGCCCGTTCGGTCTCGGGGATGACGTGCATCACACTGCCGAGCCTGATCAACCCGTGTCAAGGGATCCAGGCGTGAAGATCGGCGGGGCGTTACTTCAGTTATCCTGAACACCCGGGTACGCCGCCGCACGTCCCGGCAACGAGCAGGAGGCCCGATGCCGCAGCCAAGCAACCCGAGGTCCGGGCACCGTTCGACCCTGGGGGGCACGGTGCGCGTCCTGCGGCAGGGCCGGGGTCTCACCCTGCGCGAGCTCGCCGACCGGATCGGGGTCAGCCCGGCCACCCTGAGCGGCATCGAGAACGGCCACACCGGGGTCTCGAGCGAGCGGGTCTCGCACATCGCCGAGGCCCTCGACGTCGCCGTGGAGCGCCTCTTCGTCAACGTCGTCGACGCACCCGGCCCGGTGGCCCCGCGGGTCGGGACGGTCGGGACGGTCGAGACGGTCGGGACAGTCGGGACGGTCGGGACGTGGCGCGACTTCCCCCCGCTGCGTCTCGACGCCGCCCTCACCGGGGCGCTCTCGTCGTTCCTGGAGTTCGGCTACCACGGAGCCAGCATGCGCACGATCGCCGAGCGAGCACATCTCTCGGTGCCGGGGCTCTACCACTACTACGCCAGCAAGCAGGAGATGCTCGTGGCCCTGCTCGACCTGACCATGAGCGACCTGCGCCGGCGCACCGAGGCAGCGCGCGACGAGGGCGCCGACCCGCTCGAGCGGTTCACCAACATCGTGGAGAGCCTGGCGCTCTTCCACACGCACCGCCGCGAGCTCGCCTTCGTCGGGGCCTCGGAGATGCGCAGCCTGGCGCCGGCGGCACGGGCACGGGTGGCCGCCCAGCGCAAGGACGAGCAGCGGATGGTCGACGTCGAGGTCGAGGCCGGCGCCCGCGCCGGCGTCTTCCTGACCACCCGACCGCACGAGGCGGCCCGCGCCGTGGTCACCATGTGCATCGCGCTGGCCCAGTGGTTCCGGGCCGACGGCCCGGCCCCGGCCGAGACGGTGGCCTCGCACTACGTCGACTTCGCGCTCGCTCTGGTGCGCAGCACCTGACGGGGCGAGGTGCGAAGGCACACGGAGCCTCGCACCCAGGCCCCAGAGTCAGCACCCACCACGAACAGTCGTACGTGATCGTGGCGCCGACCCACCAGCTCGTTGGAGAGTCTCAGGGCCACAGCGACCAGCACCTCGTGCTCGCGCTGGGTGAGCGGTGGCAGCACCAGTGCCTCACGTTCGCCGCGGGCGAAGCGGTCGAGCATCCGACGCGTCACCTCGGGGGCGAGGAGCGCGTCGCCGGCCGCGAGGACCCTCACGGCGTGGACCAGGTCGCGTGGCTCGGTGTCCTTCAGCACGAATCCGCTCGCCCCGGCCCGCAGCGCCGCGACGACGTAGTCGTCAGCTGCGAAGGTCGTCAGCACGAGGACCCGGACGCCCGCGGTCAGAGGGCTGGAGGTGATGTGCCGGGTCGCCTCGATGCCGTCCATGGTCGGCATCCGGATGTCCATGAGCACGACGTCCGGACGCTGCAGCCGGGCCGCGGCGAGAAGCCACCGTCCCGCTAGACCCGTTGCTCGCACCTCAACCGCCGTCGGCACCTCAACCAGCGTCGGCTTCCGGCGTCAGGACTTGAGCTGTCCGACGACCTTTTGTGCGGCCTCGGTGCTGGACGCCGGGTTCTGGCCGGTCACCAACTTGTCGTCGACGACCACGAAGGGCGCCCACGGTTCTCCGGAGGAGAAGGTCGCGCCGGCCTCGCGCAGGCGGGCCTCCAGCAGCCAAGGTGCCTTGTCGGCGAGCCCGGCGCGCTCCTCCTCGACGTCAGTGAAGGCGGTGAGCTTGCGCCCGGCGAACAGCCAGGAGCCGTCGTCGCGCTTGGCCGGCAGAAGACCGGCCGGGCCGTGGCAGACCGAGGAGACAACCTTGCCGCCGTCGAGCATGGTCACGAGGATGCGGCCGAGGTCTTCGCTGACGGCGAGGTCCTCCATCGGGCCATGGCCGCCGGGTACGAAGACGGCGTCGTAGGAGTTGGGGTCGACATCGGCGAGGACCAGCGTCGAACCGAGACGGTCTGCGAGGGCGTCGAGGGCCTTGCGCTGCTTCGCCGACTCCTCCTCGCCGATGGTGCCCGGGGCGAGACTGCCCTCGTCCACGACGGGGGTCTTGCCGGCGGGGCTGGCGAGGTCGACGTCGATCCCGGCGTCAGAGAACACCTGCAGCGGGGACAGCAGCTCTTCGGCCCAGAAGCCGGTCGGGTGTGTGGTCCCGTCGGCGAGAGTCCAGTGGTCGGAACCGGTCAGGACGAACAAGATCTTCGGCACGGCAGTACTCCTCAAGCCTTGGTGTTGGCGCCGGGCGGCGCCGATTCACGACGCTACCCAGAGGGGGTGGTCGGCTCAATCGCCGCAAGCGCTCGGGTCAGCTGTTGAGGAGGTGGGCAGTCCGTACGACGGTCAAAGGTCTGCGTCTCGTCCAGGGCGAAGGGGACCCTGTTGCCGAGGTTGCCACCGACCCGTGCGGTGGTCTCGCAGCAGTGGTTGGTGGTGGTGGTGACACCGCAGATCACGAGCGCCTCTACGTCCGACGCGCGCAGCCAAGAGTCGAGGTCCGGAGTGCCGTGGAACGAAGAGCCCACTCTCTCGGTCACCAGCAGGTCGTGCGGGCCCTCCGCTCCTGGCCTGAACGTGTTGCCTGGACTCGAGGGGTGCAACGGCGAGCCCGGCTCGGTGGGGTCGTGGCGCGCCAGCACCGCCGGAGGGCCCCGCTCGCGCCAGCGGGCCAATAGGGCCAAGCACGTTGGCGTCGCAGGACGGGACCAGCAGCGCTGTGCGGTCGAGGTCGGGTTGCCTGATCTTCTCACTGGGGCTTGTCGCTGGTTGAGGTGCGAGCTTGCGAGACTCGCTTCGCGCGCACCTCAAGCACACCGGTGGCGCGCGCGCAACACGACAACCGCCCCGACGTCGTGTCGGAGCGGCTGTCGTTCAAGAGGGCTGGCTCTCGGTGGGGTGACCCACCGGGACCGGCAATGCTGCGAAGACTTCGCGGCTATTCTGCAAAGACCTCCGTGTGGAGCTGGCGGGAATCGAACCCGCGTCCTCGAGCGTCGAACCAGGTCTTCTCCGGGTGCAGTCCGTGATATCGCTTTTCTCGGCCCCGGGGCTCGCACGAACACGTCCCCGACAGGCTCAGTCACGGAATAGTCCCGCTCGACCTCCGCGACGCGGATCGAGCAGCAAGTCTCCTAGATGACGTCAGGGTCCGGGACGGAGACGGATGCCCGGTCTGACGCTTCGATCACCGCTCAGGCGGCGAGAGCGAAGGAACTGCGCTTAGCGTTGGCAGTTATTGGTTTCCAGCGGTCGTTTACGAGATGACGCTGGCTCCTCGACCCGCTTCTTCTGGAACTAACGTCCCAAGTCGAAACCGATCAGCCCCTCTTCAGTTGTGCCCTCACACTACCGCGCCGCAGCGACAGGACCCACCACTCCTGGCCTCACAGGCAGCCGGGGTGACCCTTCGAGGCGTGGAGCGACCCGGCGTGAACGTCAGGACCCCTGGTGACGACGGGCCTCAGGCCCGCCGAACAGCCGGACGCCGTTCTCCCAGCACACGGCACGGAGCCAGTCGTCGCCCAGGCCCAGCGCGGCCAGACCCTCGAGCTGGCGCGCGTAGGGATAGGGGATCGTCGGGAAGTCCGAGCCCAGCAGCACCTTGTCGCCGAGGTCCACCAGCCGCGGCAGCAGGGCCGGCGGGTAGTCCACGCCGAAGAAGTCGGTGAACACCATGGTGGTGTCGAGGCAGACGCGCTCGTGGGTCTCGGCCAGCACCAGGAACTCCTCGCACTCCGGGGCGCCCATGTGCGCCACCACGAGCGGCAACCGTGGGTAGCGCTGCAGCACCCGCGCCATCGACCCCGGACCGGTGAACTCGTTGCCGACCGGCCCCGAGCCCGCGTGCACCACGATCGGGACCCCGGCGTCCTCCAGCAGGCCCCAGACCGGCCGCAGCAGGTCGTGGTCGAGGTGAAACTCCCCCACCTGCAGGTGCAGCTTGAAGATCTCGACCCCGGCACCCAGCGCCTGCTCGACGTACGCCGCGGCGCCGGCCTCGGGGTAGAAGGTGGCCGACCACAGCGACTCGGGCACCGCGGCCTTGAAGCCGCTGGCCCAGTCGTTGAGGTACGTCGCGACCCCGGGCTTGTGCGCGTAGGGCAGGGCCGAGAAGCGTCGTACGCCCATCTCGCGCAGCAGCGCCACCCGCTCGTCGACCGACGTGCGGTACCGGATCGGCCACTCCCGCCCGATCTTCGGGCCCGCCGCGTCGAAGACCGCGTACACCGCGGCCTGGATGGTGGGCGGCAGGAAGTGCACGTGGACGTCGAAGAGACCCGGCAGCCCCCACCCCTCCCAGATCTCCCGGACCCCGGCGACGTCGTCGCGCAGGTCAGTCACGCATGCCCTTGGCGCGACGCCCCACGGCCTGCTCGATCTCGCGGCCGGCCTGACGCTCCGCGAGGGCGTGCCGCTTGTCCCACGACTTCTTGCCCTTGCCCAGGGCGATCTCCACCTTGGCCCGGCCGTCGAGGAAGTAGATGGCCAGCGGGACCACAGCGAGGCCCTTCTCGCTGACCCGGCGCTCGATCTTGTCGATCTCGACCCGGTTCAGCAGCAGCTTGCGCTTGCGTCGGGCGGAGTGGTTGGTCCAGGTTCCCTGCGTGTACTCCGGGATGTGCACGCCGTGCAGCCACGCCTCGCCGCGGTCGATGTCGACGAACCCGTCGACCAGCGAGGCCCGCCCCTCACGCAACGACTTCACCTCGGTGCCCTGCAGCACCATGCCGGCCTCGTAGGTGTCCTCGATGAGGTAGTCGTGGCGCGCCTTCTTGTTCTGCGCCACCAATTTGCGGCCCTGCTCCTTCGCCATGGCTCCAGTCTCGCAGAACTGCGAAGGGTTGGCCGATCCCTACAGGTAGGTCGCCGGGTCCACGGGCTCGCCGTCGACGAGCACCATGTAGTGCAGGTGGCAGCCCGTCGACCAGCCGGTCGAGCCGACGTACCCGACGACCTGGCCGCGCGAGACCACGTCGCCTGCGGACTTCGCGTAGCCGGACAGGTGGTTGTAGACCACGGTCAGGGACCTGCCCCCGACGATGCCCAGGTCGAGGTAGAGCCGGTTGCCGTAGACCGAGCTGTAGACCGTCGAGAGCACGGTGCCGTCGCCGGAGGCCCGCAGGCCCTCGCCGCAGGCCACCCCGAAGTCGGTGCCGTCGTGCAGGCCCCAGTACCCGTAGATCGGGTGCCGGCGGAAGCCGAACGCCGAGGTGACCCGGCCGGTCACGGGGGCGAGCAGCGGCCCCTCGGCGGTGGCCCGGGACGCCGGCGCGGGC
>JAJAYJ010000168.1 GCA_026786275.1 Nocardioides sp.
GGCGCGGGAGCCAGCACCTCGACGCCGCCTCCGAAGACCAGCACCGGCAGCACCCGACCAGCACCGCGAGCGTGCGGGTCAGCGACCACCACCGGGCCGCGCGCCGGTCCCCGGCCCGCCGGGCCGCGAGGAACAGGGTGTGGGCGAGCACCACGGCGAAACCGATCTGCGGCAGGTCGGCGCTCCAGTGCGGCCGGCAGCGCGGTCCAGCCGTGGAGCACCAGCCCCCAACCGACCGGGTCCGGGAGTAGGTCGTAGCCCCGGGCGGCGACCCTGAGCGCGACGATGACGAGCCCCATCGCGATCCAGGGCAACGGCCTCACCGACCCAGGATAGGGACGGTCTCAGGGGTGCTCGTGCGTCACGGCCTCGACGTTGTGGCCGTCGGGATCGCGCACGAAGACCGCGTAGTAGCTGTCGTGGTACTCGGGGAAGATCCGGGGCGCGTGCAGCACCTCGGCACCGGCCGCGAGCGCGGCGGTGTGTACGGCGTCGACCTCTGCGGCGTCTGCCGCCCGGAAGGCCAGGTGGTCCTCGCGGGCCGCGCCGCACTCGTTCGGGCTCAGCCAAAAGGCCGGTCCGCCCTCGCGCCCGGCCAGGCCCACCACCGGGCCGCCCGGTGTCTCGAAGCGGAGCACCTCGTGGAAGCCGAGGGGGGCGAACACCGAGGTGTAGAACCCCAACGACGCCTCGACGTCCGCGACTTGGATGCCCACGTGGTCGAACATGCCTCGATGCTCTCGCAGCACCGCCACGTTCGGAAGGGGTGCCGCGGATCAGATCAACCCGCGCCGGTCACCATCCACGCCCCGCCCCGGGCCCGGGTGAGCAGCACGACGGCCCGCGCGCCCAGAAAGACGACTGAGAACACGACCCAGATCGTGACCAGCCCGCGGCTGGAGGCGAGCAGCACCAGCGGCGCGTGCACGAGCAGCGCGACCAGGCCTCCCCAGGCCAGGTACCGACCGTCGCCGGCCCCGATCAGGACCCCGTCGAGCACGAACACGACCCCCGCCAGCGGCTGGGTCACCGCGATCACGAGCAGCACCGGCACCAGCAGTTGCTGCACCCGGTCGTCGGTCACGAACAGGCCGCCGAGCACCGGGCTGAGGCCGGCGAGGGCGAGCCCGGTGACGACGCCGCTGACCAGGCCCCACTGCACCATCCGTCGGGTGGCCGCGCGGGTGCCGCTCACGTCGCCCGCCCCCAGGAGCCGTCCGGTGATGGCTTGCGCGGCGATCGCCACCGCGTCGAGCACGAACGCCAGGAACCCCCACAGCGTCATCGCGAGCTGGTGGGTCGCCAGGTCGACGGTCAGGTCAGCCCCCGCGGCGCCGCGCGCCACGGCGTACGCCGTCACGAGCAGCGCCGTACGCAGGGTCAGGGTGCGCACCAGCAGGGGTACGCCGACGCGCGCGGCCGTGCGGATCCCGGCCAGGTCGGGGCTGAGCGGGCTGCCTTCGCGGCGGGCTGCCCGCACGACCACCGCGGTGAGGCCTGCCGCGCTGGCGACCTGGGCGATCACCGATCCGAGCGCCGAGCCGCCGATCCCCAGGTCGAGGCCGTAGACGAGCACCAGGTTGAGCACGATGTTGGCGAGGTTCCCGGCGACGGCCACGACCAGCGGGGTCCGGGTATCCTGCAGCCCGCGGAGCACGCCGGTGGCGGCGAGCATCAGGAGCAGCGGGGTGATGCCGAGCACGGCGACCCGCAGGTAGGTCGTGGCCTGGGCCGTCACCGGGTCCGAGGCCCCGAAGAGACCGACGAGCGGCTCGGTCAGCAACAGCCCGGCGCCGGTGGCCATCGTCCCGATCACGACCGCGAGCCAGAGCCCGTCGACGCCCTGGGCCAGGGCACCCCGCACGTCACCGGCCCCGAGCCGCCGGGCGACCCCGGCGGTGGTGCCGTAGGCCAGGAAGACACAGAGCCCGACCACGCTCTGCAGCACGACGGCGGCGATGCCGAGACCGGCCAGCTCCGTGGTGCCGAGGTGCCCGACGATGGCCGCGTCGCTCAGCAGGAACAGCGGTTCGGCCACAAGAGCCAGGAACGCGGGCACTGCAAGGCGCAGGATCTCCCGGTCCTGGGCTCCCGGCCGGAACCGACGACGAGTCATGTAAGAGACACTATCGGCACCTGACCCTTATCCGAACGCATCATTCGGCCGGTGGATAACCACGCGTGCGCCAACCGAATAGACGCCAAGTCGACATCGGCGGGGCTCGACGGCAGGACAGGAGCCCACCATCCCATCGTGGCGCCAACTATTTCTCCTCCACACTCGTGTGCCATCCGTTCTTGCAGGTCACAGCGATGTGGAGGGTTCAGATCGCGAGCCCGTCCACAGGCTCGTCCCCAACCTCTGCACACCCCTGGGCGTGTCGTCCACGGGCTTTGCCGAGTTATCCCCAACCCCTGTGGACAACGGGCTGTGCGGGCCGGTCACCCAGGCCGTACGGTCACGTCGTCGTGAGTGGCGGCGCTCGGCTCGTCCGTCGGCCCCAGCGGGGTGTCGGTGCCGCCCCCTAGCGTCGTGCACGCGCCGCCACCCAGCCCCCGAGGCACCCCCCGAGCAGCACCGCGTACCTCCCCCGACCGCAGCACCGGAGTCCTTGTGAGCCTCACCGAGTCCGACACCCGGGGCCTGCCCGAGCCCCCGTTCGAGGAGTGGGGCGACGGCCCGGCGCCGTACGCCCCAGGCGAGCGGCCGACGACCCCGGGTGACCGCACCCCGCCCCAGGACATGGCCGCCGAGCAGTCGGTGCTGGGCTCGATGCTGATCTCCAAGGACGCGATCTCCGACGTCTCCGAGGCCGTCCGCGGAGTCGACTACTACCGCCCCATCCACGAGACGATCCACGACACGATCATCGACCTCTACGGCCGCGGCGAGCCGGTCGACATGATCACGGTGGCCGCCGAGCTGCACCGCCGCGGCGAGCTGGCCCGGATCGGCGGGGCGCCCTACCTGCACACGCTCTCGGCCAACGTCCCGATCGCCGCCAACGCCGCCTACTACGCCGAGATCGTGCGGGAAAAGGCGATCCTGCGGCGCCTGGTCGACGCCGGCACCAAGATCGTGCAGAGCGGGTACGCCGGCGAGGGCAAGGTTGACGACATCGTCGACAACGCCCAGGCCGAGATCTACCAGGTCACCGACCGCCGCTCGGCCGAGGACTACGCCCCGCTCAGCGACATCATGGACGGCGTCCTCGACGAGATCGAGGCGATCGGCAACCGCGAGGCCGGCCTCTACGGCGTGCCGACCGGCTTCGCCGACCTTGACGACCTGACCAACGGCCTGCACGCCGGCCAGATGATCATCGTCGCGGCTCGACCGGCCATGGGGAAGTCGACCCTGGCCCTCGACCTGTGCCGCGCGGCGTCGATCCACAACAACCTGGCCAGCGTCTTCTTCAGTCTCGAGATGACGCGTTCCGAGATCACCATGCGGTTGCTCTCCGCTGAGGCGCGGGTGCCGCTGAACCACATCCGCAACGGCCAGATGAACGACGACGACTGGCACCTGCTGGCCCGCAAGATGGGCGAGATCTCGGGTGCGCCGATGTTCATCGACGACTCGCCCAACATGACGATGATGGAGATCCGGGCCAAGGCGCGCCGGCTCAAGCAGCGCCACGACCTACGGCTGATCGTGATCGACTACATGCAGCTGATGAGCTCGGGCAAGAAGGTCGAGTCCCGCCAGCTCGAGGTCTCCGAGTTCTCCCGCCAGATCAAGCTGCTGGCCAAGGAGCTCGGGCTCCCGCTCATCGCGCTCTCCCAGCTCAACCGTGGTCCCGAGCAGCGCTCGGACAAGAAGCCGATGATGAGCGACCTGCGCGAGTCGGGCTCGTTGGAGCAGGACGCAGACATGGTCATCCTGCTGCACCGCGAGGACGTGTACGAGAAGGAGTCGACCCGCCCCGGCGAGGCCGACCTGATCGTGGCCAAGCACCGCAACGGTCCGACCCGCGACATCACCGTGGCCTTCCAGGGCCACTACTCCCGCTTCGTGGACATGGCGCACTGACCGATCCCTCCTGGACCGTTGGCCCCGATCGAGGTCGCGGTGTCGTTCGCGCTGTTCCTCGTCGTCTGCATCTCGGGGCTCATCCTCGCGGTGGGCGCGGTCGACCTAGCTCTGACCGGATCGACGTCGGTGTCGTTGGCCGGCGTGGGCGATCGTCCGTGCGTCGAGGTCGATACGTGGGGGGTCGGAGCCATCACTGCCCACGAGTCGGACCTGGTCCAGCTGCGGACCGAGGCGTCAGCCGTGCCGCGCCGGTGGGACCTGTGCCTGGAGGACGCGAGCACCCCGCAGCACGCCGCGGCGACATCGATCGTGCTCGGTCCGTTCTTGTTCGGGGTGGGCGCGCTGCTGATGATCCGTCGTGCCGTGCGGGTCGCGCGACGCCGTGGCCTGTTCACCGACACCACGGCCCGGGTGGTCCCTCAGCTGGGCCTCTACCTCGTGCTCGGCGCCGTCGGCGGCTCGTTCGCGGTCGCTGCCCTGCGCGGAGCCGTGGTGAGTGCGGCGCTCGATGGCGTGAGCTGGACCAAGCAGCTGTGGGCACCGGACCTGCCGTGGATCCTGATTCTGGTCGGGGTCGGGGTGCTCAGCTTCGCCCGTGTCCTGCGCTCGGCGGTGCCGCTCCAGGCCGAGGTCGACGCGACCGTATGACGCCGCGGGACCGCGAGTCGCCACAGGTTGTCGTGGTTCGTCTCGACCATCTTCTTCGAGACCGTGACATGACCCGCACCGCGCTCGCCGAGAGGGTCGGCATCAGTGTGGTCAACCTGTCGATCCTCAAGAACGGTCGCGCCCGGGCCATCCGGTTCAGCACCCTGATCGCGATCTGCGACGTCCTGGACTGCCAGCCCGGAGACCTGCTGGGCCTAGAGCAGACTCCCGCCTCGTGACCGGGCGGGCAGCACCGGCCTGCCGCTGATGGCCTCCCCGCTGGGCACGGGCACCCTCTGCCCGACTGATCCGACTCTGCGGCGACTGCGACCCTCACCACGGGGCGCGGCGCGGCCGGTCGCGGAGTGCGTTCTCGATGATGACCGCCAGCATCACGATGCCGGTCAGCACGGCGATCGCGGCCGTCGCCGTTGCGGTCCAGATCAGTCCGACGACGACGGCCAGCACCCCGAGGATGGCCATGGCCAAGCCCAGCCGCCGGAACATGGGCGTGTGGAACGCACGTGCGAACGGGAGGAAGTGCAGTCCGACGGCAAGCACGATCACGCCGGGGATGACGGCCGGCGCCCCGCGGGCTTCCAGGACGATCCGACCGACCTGGATCAGGACGATCATCCCGGCAACACTGCCGAGGTAGACCAGCCCCGCTGTCCGGGGCACCGGCCGTGGCCGGGTGAACCGCCGGGGCATCACGTAGACCGCCCAGGCAAAGGCGACCAGCGCCGCCGCCCAGACGACGACCGCACCGAGCGACCAGGCGGCCGACAGGTGTGCGCGGTTGGCGTGGACGAAGACGCTGGCGCCGACTGCGCCGATGAGAGCGCCCCCAGTGCGCGGGTCGGCCAACCGCCGGAACCCGCGATCGACGGCGTCGTCGTCCGGAGCGGACGGCGACCGGGTTGGTTGCTGGGGCCTGGCCATCCGCAGCACGATAGCCTTGCTGCCGTCACAGGAGGATCCCGCTATGCGCTGCCGGCAGACGTCGTCGTCGCCGCGGCGACGAGATCGAACTCGAGGGTTACCTGCCGGCCGGCCGGCCGGCCATGCCTTTGACGCCCGTCACCCCGAAGGCGTACCGATCCAGCTGTGCGACGGCGTGGAGCCTGATGTCGGTCCCGGAAGCGGTGGCCCGGTCGACGGTGATCTCGACGGTGAGTGCTGCCGTGCGCCGTGACGTCGCCGCTCACCCGCCACTGGTCACCGTCCGCGCGTACGGCAGTGCTGCGAAACGAGATCTCCGGGTACTGCTCGACGTCGAGCAGCGCCTTCGACGTGACGTGCTTGTCCCGCCGCGTCTTGTCCGAGGTGAACGTCGCCGGATCGACGCTGAGTCGTACCTCCGACGCGGAGGTCGGTTCGGCGACCTCGATCGCGCCAGCGGCGACCGCAAAGGTCGCCTGCACTGCGCCCAGTCCGAACATGTGCCGTCCGGTGTACCGGACGCTCGATCGCATCGGGTCGACCCGGTACGTGCCAGGAGGTGGCAGCTGCACGACATTGTCCGAACCGGTCCCGGTCATGCTGCACGTCCTTCCGCCCTGCCCCCGCAACTGATCTGAACCCACAACGACGGCAGGACAGCCGGAAAGCCTGCCTGCATGCGCTCGTCCGTCTGCTGGTCGACTCCCACTCGATCCGGACGTCTACCAGAAGTAGACTGGTGTCATGGCTGATACAACGACCGTCAAGGTGCACACGAGCACGCGCGACCTCCTCTTGGCACTCGGGGCCTCCAGGCGGGAGAGTGCCGACCAGGTCATCCGAGCAGCGCTGGCGGCAATGCAGCGCGACGAACGTCGCCGGGTCGCGGCGGCCGAGGCCCGGGCGATCAAGGACGACCCGGAGGATCGCGCCGAGATCGCGGCGATCCAGCGGGACCTGGCCGCGCTGCGGGCGGGGTCATGAGGGGTGAGGTCTATCGGCTGCCTGCCCGAGGCAAGGGGCACGAGCAGCGGGGCCGACGGTACGCCGTCGTACTTCAACCGGACTGGCTCACCCTGAGCACCTGGGTCGTCGCCTTCACCAGCACCAGCGCCCGTGAAACCAGCTTCCGCCCATCGGTCGAGATCGGAGGCCGTGGAACCCTGGTGATGTGCGACCAGATCGCCACCGTGAATCTGAACCGCCTCGCCGAGCCCGCCGTCTTCCTCACGCTCGAGGAGATGCAGCGAGTCGACGCTGCACTCTCCTTGGTTCTTGACCTGTAGCTCTCGCCGGACCAGGTCACGCCAACAGCTCCATCCTCGACGAACTGCCGAACGTCACCCGGGGATCCCACTGGCACGCCCGCGCCGGCCGCGGCTGGGCGAGTCTGGCCCCGGCCCGTTGGACGAGCAGACAGAACGGATGCCCAGCCGGATCGGCCATCACGTAGAGGGGTTCACCCTCGTCAGAGCCTCACGAGTCGACTGCAGCTGTGCTTGCAGGTACTCCTTCGCGAACTGATCGATCACGAGGCACGAGACCGCCACGCGGGCCCTGCTGCAACAACAGGTGACCCCTCGAACCCGTCCCACGCCACGAGTGCCAGTCACGAGCCATCAGCGGTGTGAGGTCGGGCGCACCGGTACCTGCCAGGCTGCTGTCATGTCTTGTACGACCAACCAGCTCGCACCCGACCCCGTCATCCTTGCGTTTTCCCCTTCGGGGCTCCTGCCGCGTGCAGAACAGCCCGGTCAATCGGGTGCCTAGCCACGGCACGAACGCCTTCGGGTCCTCCTACGCGATCGACCTGGTCCGGTCGACGAGCACGGGCGATCTGCGCCTCGGACCTGGCGGGGCCTCGTCGCCCCCGAACCACCGGAAACTTCGTGCCTCCGCGGGAACCCTCCGCGGCAACCTTGCACGTCAGCCCCTGCCCCGGGTGTCGCGCCGGCGACAATCGACCTATGAGCGCACAGGAACCACATCGATCGGTCTTGCGGGTGGGTGGAGCTGACTCCGACCTGGACCAGCTGCTCTCCCACCACCTCGACGAGTTCAACCGAGCGGCCACACCGGGCCAGTCGCCGGCTCGCGAGCTGACCGTGCAGCGGCACAACGACGCCGGCGAGCTCCTCGGGGGGATCAGCGGCTGGACCTGGGTCGACGCGGGCGCGATGGGGATGGTGTGGGTACGGAACAACAGCCGGGGTGTGGGAGTGGGCGGCCTCCTGCTGGGTGACTTCGAAGCCGAGGCGAAGGACCGCGGGTGCACCCACCTGTTCGTCACGTCGTTCACGTTCCAGGCGCCAGGCTTCTACGAGCGGCACGGCTACCAGGAGATCTTTAGGTGGGACGGCGTACCGACCCCCGAGCACGCCGACGCGCACTTCCGGAAGGACCTGACGTGAACCGCTGCACCCGTGCTGAGGAACATCCACGCGGTCCCCGACCGGGTCGCCATTTCTACCTGATCGGGGCACGATGACGGGCATGCAGGAGCCGGAGCAGGACCCAGCCGCGGCGGAGCGGGCGCAGGAGGAAGTCGCGATGCAGCATCGGATCGAGCAGGTCCGCGCCGACGCTCGCCGGGCCCGGGCCCGTGACGCCGAGCGTGACGACACCGTCGCGTTCGTCCGCGAGCTCGGTTTCGACGACCTGCTCGAGGACTGATCCATCGACCTGCCGAGCGCCCTGACCTGGGCGGTCAGCCCTGCAGCGTGAGCGATGCCAGCACGGGGGCGGCGAGGGCGTCGCGCTCGGCCTGGGGCATGTCGAGAGGGGTGGAGATGACGACGGTGATGTCGTGGCCCTGGTAGCGGAAGCCGTACTCGTCGGCCCAGGAGTTGAAGGCGACGTCCTTGCCGGCGAGGTGGTAGGCGGGTTGGCCGGCCACGACGATGTCGGGCTGTCGCTTCAGGGGCGGGTCGATGAAGCCGCCCTCCTGCGAGGACTTCGCCATGTAGTCGAGGGACTCGTCGGGCACGTCGATCGCCAGGTCGTCGAGCAGCACGTTGGCGAAGTCGGGGCCGCTGACGTTGCCGCCCAGCGAGGTCAAGGTCGGGTTGTCGTTGAAGTCGGCCGGGGCGTTGATGCTGGCGATCGATCCGGGGATGAGTACCCCGGTCGCGGTGGCCACGGTCGGCTCGGTCGGCTCCGGGGTCTCCGCGGGCTCGGTCGGTGCCGGGGTCGACGAGGGGGCGATGTCGGAGGAGGAGGACGGTGTGGCGGTCGTCGAGGTCGGTGGCGAGCTGGTCGGCTCGGCTTCGTCGCCTGCGCAGGCACCGGTGGTCAGGACGAGGGCGGCGGTCAATGAACCGAGAACAAGCCGACGCATCGAGATCTCCTGAGGTGAGGAGTCCTCAGCGTAACCAGGTGGCGGGTGCCGGGGGCGACCCGCGATCAACCTCCCGACGTGAGGTTTGGCTCGTGGGTGATCGGGTACGGGTCCCGCGACCGCGTCGTCGAGACAGTGAGGACTGACCCATCGTGCTAGTACCCGACTTCGGCGGGATGATCACCAAGATCACCACGGCAGCGACCGGCTCGATCGAGGTCGTGATGGACCGCGCGACCGTCGAGTCCGTCCGCACGCACCTCGTTGACGCGCGCCAACTCTTGACGGAGGCGCAAGCGAGCATGGGGTCCATCCCGGCCAGCGTCGTGGGGGGCTCGCCGTACGCCGAGCAGCTGGTGCAGCACTCCAAGCTGGCCAACACGCACCTGCTGGACAGCATCGCGCAGATCAACATCGGGCTGGAGAACTACGACGCGGCGATGGGGGCCTCGCTGCGCGACGTCGAGGGCACCGAGGACCTGATCGTGACCGACCTGGCCCGCGGCCACACGAACATCGGCGCGGGCACCAGCCCGACAGGACAGGGGTGAGGCGAGCATGACGCAGAAGGGGCCGCAGCGGGAGCGGCTGGAGAAGTACCTGCTGGGCGCCAGCGACCAGGGCATCGCGGAGATGTCCGACGGCCTCCGGGCCTACCGAGCGGCGCTGCTTGCCGCGTCGGATCAGCTGACCCAGGCCGCCGAGAAGGTGCAGGCCAACCTGAAGGGCCACATGGCCGAGCGGGCTGCACCCGAGTTCACGACGTCGTCCGCGGGGATGACCGAGCGCGGCGACGTGGTCCTGCCGGCCAACACCAGCGTCATCATGGCGGCCTCGAAGATCGTGCACGCCAAGGCGGTGCACAGCTCCTTGGCCGACATCCCCTCCGACCCGGACCCGGTGGATCCCACCGTCCGGTACACGCCGGAGGGCGAGAAGGAAGCAGCCAGCCGGCAGGCCCAGGCCAGCCAGAACGCCGCCGCGCTCGCCGACCAGGAGGCCAAGTCCAAGGCTGCCGCCGACGGGGTCGACGAGGAGTACCAGCGGGCCATCGAGGAGATGAAGAAGATCCACGGGATCCCGGATCCGCCGGCTCCGGTGGCCGGCGCCTCGGCGACCGAGGCCGGTGGCGCGCACACCTCCACCTTCGCCGGCGACGGTGGCAGTGGCCCCGTCCCGACCAACGGGCCCCCGGCCGGGCCCCCGGGCGGTCCCCCGAGAGAGCCTCCGAACGAGCCCCCCCACGGGACCCCGAACGTGCCGCCGAGCGGTGTGCCGCAAGGCCCGCCGAGCGGCCCGCTGGGTCAGCCCCCGAGCGCCGGTCCCGTGATCGGTCCGCCGAGCGGGACGCCCCCGACGGTGAACCCCACGATCAGCAACCCCTTCCCGGGCTCGACGGCGGTCGGCCACGGCGCCACCTCGTCGTCGGGCGGCGGCGGTGTCGGCCTGCCGGGTGCCGGCACGGCCGGCCTGATCGCCGGCGGCGCAGGGCTGGGCGGCATGATCGCCCAGGGCATCGGCGCCAAGATCGCGGGTGGTCTGTCCGCTGGTGGAGCGGCCAAGATCGGCGCCACGGCCAAGTCGGCGGGCTCTGCGATCACCGGCAAGTCGGCCACGAGTGGCAGGTCCGGGCGCGCGGGCACCGGGGCGTCCTCGGGGCGGGCCGGGTCGTCCGGCAAGGCGGGTGCCGGAGCAGGAGCCGGTCGCGGGACCGGAGGTCGCGGCGGTGCCGGAGGTCGGGGTGCCGCTGGAGGTCGCGGGACGGGTGCGACCGCAGGCACCGGATCGCGGAGCGGGGCAGCGGGCAAGGCAGGCGCTGGCAAGGCAGGGGCCGGCAGGGCAGGCGCCGGCAGGGCAGGCGCCGGAGCCGGTCCGGGCGCCGGGCGCGGCGGTACGAAGAAGGACCGCAAGAAGGGCGACCTGTGGAACGAGGAGCTCGAGGACGGCAAGCAGTGGCTGGACGACGACGCCGCAGGTGACGCCGTCATCCAGTGACGCCGATGCGTCGTCGTCGTGGTCGGGACCCAGTCCACACCCGTACGACGCTGCGCCGGCCGGTGCCCTCGGATCCGGCCCGGCATCACTCCCGCCTGCGCAGGCTCAGGCGGGAGTGAGGGCGCCCTCGCGCTCGGTCGCCGCGGCGGCGCGGAGCTCTTGCCGGACCGCCCAGGCGATACCGGTGACCCACAGCACGGCCAGCAGGCCGCAGACCACGGCAACCAGCGCGCCGGTGGCGCCCGCGGACTCCGCGATCGTCTTGGAGTTCGTCACCACGATCAGGCCTCCCGCCGCGACCCCGAGCACCCGAGCGGCGAGCTTCTTGACCAGCCAGGCGGCGATCGGGGCGGCGATCACTCCGCCCACCAGCAACGCGGCGGCGTAGGACCACTCGATACCCTGAGAGCCCAGCGCGATGATGAAGCCCAGCGAGCCGCCCACGGCGACCACGAACTCCGAGGTGTCGATCGAGCCGATCACCTTGCGGGGCTCCAAGCGGCCCGAGGAGAGCAGCGTGGTGGTGCCGACCGGACCCCAGCCGCCGCCACCGATGGCGTCGAGGGCGCCGCCGATGATGCCCATCGGTGCGAGCATCGCCGCGGAGGGGCGGGACTTGAAGGTGGGTCGCCGGCCGCCGAGGACCAGGAAGCGCCAGATCACGTAGAGGCCCAGGCTGAAGAGGATGCCGGCCACCCACGGCTTGGCGGTGTCGCTGTCCAGGCTGACCAGGAACGTCGCACCCGCGAACGCGCCCACGAAGCCAGGCACCGCCAGGATCGAGACCGTGCGCCAGTCCACGTTGCCCAGCTTGTGGTGGGCGAAGCCGGAGACCAGCGAGGTGCCGATCTCGGAGAAGTGGACGGCGGCCGATGCGGCGGCCGGGGCGACGCCTGCGGCCAGCAGCAGCGTGGACGACGTGACGCCGTAGGCCATGCCGAGGGAGCCGTCGATGAGCTGGGCCAGAAACCCCACGAACCCGAGGACGATGAGCTTGCGCATGCGGGAAGCACCCTTCGGCAGGAGCGGCAGGAGCGGCACCGCTACGGGGGCCGATGTCGAGCTCGGTTAGCACGACTAGTGAGATAGTAGAGATAGCACGTTTGGGTGTCAAAGACGTCTAGCGCTCGTCTGGTCGTACGCAGGCAGGTTCGCGTTCACCTGCCCGTCTCCGGTGGGTGGGACCGTGCCCGGCATGCGAGGGGTCGTGGTCTCCGCGGCCGGGTGGGTGGTGACGCTCATCGGCGTCGTACTGTTCCCGCTGCCGGGTCCTGGTCTGCTGCTGATCGCGGTCGGCCTGTGGCTGCTGGCCACCCAGCACGACTGGGCCGCGCGCCGCGTCGACCGGGTCCGCCTGCAGGCGCTGCACGGGGCCGCCCGCGGCGTCGCCACGGTGCCGCGGGCGTGCTGGTCGGTCGTGCTCAGCCTCGCCCTGGCGGCCTCCGGGCTGCTCTGGCTGTGGGTGCCCGCCCCGCCCGGCTGGTGGTCGGCCTCCCTGCCCGACTGGCTGTGGCTGCCCGGTGGGACGTGGTCGGGAGTGGGACAGATCGTGTCCGGTCTGATCACGCTGGGGGTCCTCGGCTACGCCTGGGTCCGCTTCCACGGCAGGCCCGAGGAGCTGGCCGAGATCCAGGAGCGGCTGCGCGCGCTTGATCCGGTCTGAGAGGCTCCTGGTATGGGAGTCCCTGGCGGTGGTGTGGCCAAGCGGGTCGTGCTGGAGAGTCTGGGTTGGATCCTGGTCGTGGTCGGCGTCGCGGCCCTGGTGCTGCCCGGCCCCGGCCTGATCGCGATCTTCGCGGGCCTGGTGCTGCTCTCACAGCAGTACGAGTGGGCCGACCGTCGGGTCGAGCCGGTCCGGCTGCGGGCCATGCGGGGGGCCGCCGACAGCGTCGAGACCTGGCCCCGGATCGTCGGCTCGTGCCTCGCGGCGCTGGTGCTGATGGGCTTCGGCGTGCTGTGGATCATGGACCCGCCCGCGCCGGGCTGGTGGAGCCTGCGCGAGTCGTGGTGGCTGCCCGGCGGCATCTGGACCGGGGTCACCCAGGTCGCCTCGGGCCTCTTCGCCATCGGGCTGATCATCTACAGCTACCGGCGCTTCCACCACCGGCCCGAAGCGCGTGCTGAGCTCGACGAGGACATCTCGACCGCGGACTCCGCTGCGGACTAGGACCCTCGGGCACCGATCGACAGGTCAGTCGACCCGAATCGGCCGGTTGCAGGCCGCCCCACGGCAGTTCTTGAGCCTGTCGAGCCCCGACCTCATGGCCTTCGCCAGAGCGGGGTCGCGCAGCGAGTCCAGCTGGCGCGGGTCGGCACGCAGGTCGTAGAGCTCGGACGCGCCGTTGACGTACTGGATGTAGGAGTGGTCCCGGGTGCGCAGGCCGAGGAAGAACCGCCGGTCCGGTGACGTGCGGCCCAGCTCGCGGGTGCTGCCCATGATCCCGCCGCTCTCGTAGAGCACGGCGCGGTCGGCGTACGCCGCGGGGTCGGCGACGACGTCGAGCAGGGAGACGCCGTCCTGCCGACGCCCGGCCCTGGCCCCCGCCAGGTCGGTGATGGTGGCGGTGATGTCGTGCAGCGTCACCAGGGTGTCCTCGTGCGCGCCGATCGGGACCCCCGGGCCGCGCATGATCAGCGGCACACCGGTGACCTCCTCGTAGGGCAGGTCCTTGCCGGAGGGGATGTTGTGCTCGCCGAGGGCGAAGCCGTTGTCGCTGGCGAAGATGATCAGGGTGTCGTCGAGCTCGCCACTCGCCTCGAGCCGGCCGATGGTCCTGGCGATCATCCGGTCCACGCCCCGCACGGCCTGAGCCATCAGCAGGCTGTGCCGACGGATCGTGGCCCGACGGCCCGGCTGCAGGACCGGCAGCCGCTGGCGCAGGAACCGCGGCTTGTCGGACATGTCGGGCTCGTGCGGCGTGGGCGGCACGTCCAGCGCCCGCCGATCGGCCCTCATCGGCTCCGGCTGGTGCCAGCCACGCTCGGGGGACCACGCGTCGTGCGGGGCGAGGTAGCCGGACCAGACGAAGAACGGCTTCGCGGTGTCGATCGCCCGGGCCGTGAACTTCTCGGTCGCCTGCGTGCTGTGGCCCGGGACCCGGCGCAGGGTGCCGTCGACGTTCCAGACCTGGTCGGTGTAGTCGTAGGCCTGCTGGCCCGGCGGCACGCTCCAGGTGTCCCAACCGGGCGGGACCTCGCGGGGGTCGCCGTCGCCGTAGCGGTTGAGGAACTTGCCGACGAGCGAGGTCCGATAGCCCCGCTTGCGCATCCACGTCCCGATCGTGTCCTGCGGGTCGCTGTGCCTTGTGAACCAGTAGTAGCCGCCGTGCTGCTCGGCGTCGTTGCCCATCACGCGGTGGTTGTGCGCGTACTGCCCGGTCAGGATCGAGGTGCGGGCGGGGCAGCAGAGGGGGAAGGTCGAGAAGGCGTTGTCGAACGTGGTGCCCTGGTCGGCGATCAGCTCCTGGACGTGGGGCATGTGGACCAGCTGGTCCTCGCGCATGTCGTCGACGAGGATGAGGAGCACGTTGGGCCTCGACGTGCTCGCCGGCGGGCCGAGGGCGACCGCGGGCGGTTCTCCCGCGGTGGCGGGCCCGGGCCCGGCCACCCCCACGCCCAGCAGCGAGGACGCCAAGGCCGCGACCAGGGCGAGCAGCACGACCTGCGCGGCGCGGGCACGGTGGGCGGTCACGCGGTGAAGAGTAAAGGACGTCGCCGCGATCGGTGCCATGATCGGGCCGCCCGGAGGTCGTCGAGGTCCCGAGGGGGTTGTCGGTGGCCCGTGCGATGCTGCGGCTCGTGTCGCTCCACCTGCACCGCGCACCGCGCACCGACGTCCTCGCCGACGCCCTCGGCGAGCTGCTGGCGACCCCGCCGGCCGACGTCTTCGCCGCTGAGCTGGTGCTGGTGCCGGCCCACGGCACCGAGCGCTGGCTGAGCCAGCGGCTCTCGCACCGGCTGGGCCGCGGTGCAGGCGACGCGGACGGGGTCTGCGCGGGTGTGGAGTTCCGCTCGCCGCGCTCGTTGGTGGCCGAGCTGACCGGAGCCCGGGAGCAGGACCCGTGGGCGCCCGACGCCCTGGCCTGGCCGTTGCTCGGGGTGATCGACGACAGCCTCGCTGAGCCCTGGGCCCGCACCCTGGCGCTGCATCTGGGCGCGGAGCACACCGGCGACGAGGCCGAGTTCCGCGCCGGGCGACGCTACGCGGTGGCCCGCCGGCTCGCAGGCCTGTTCGCGTCGTACGCCGACCAGCGCCCGCAGCTGCTGCAGGACTGGCTCGAGGGCCGGGCCACCGACGGCCTGGGCGGTGACCTCGGCGCCGACCTGGCCTGGCAGCCGCCCCTGTGGCGGGCCCTGGTCGACCTGGTGGCGGCCCCGGCGCCGCACGAGCGGCACGCGGCCACGACCCGGCGGCTGCGCAGCGGTCCGGGCGAGCTGCCGGCCCGGGTCTCGCTGTTCGGTCACACCCGGATGTCCTCGACCGAGATCGACCTGCTGTGCGCGGTGGGCGTGCACCACGACCTGCACCTGTGGCTGCCGCACCCCAGCGACGCGCTGTGGCGGGCGCTCGCGGGTCGCTCCGGGGCCGTGCCCCGGGTCGAGGACCGCAGCCACCACCTGGTGGAGCACCCGCTGCTGGCCAGCCTGGGCCGTGACCTGCGCGAGCTGCAGCGGGCGTTGCCGACCGACCCGGCGACCGGACCCGCCAGCGACGAGGCGCACGAGCCTCCCCGGTTGCCCGACACGCTGCTGGGCTGGTTGCAGGCCGACCTGCGTGACAACGCGCAGCGGCCCGCGGGCAGGGCCCTGGCCGAGGGGGACCGCTCGGTGCAGGTGCACAGCTGCCACGGGCCCGCTCGGCAGGTCGACGTGCTGCGGGAGGTGCTGCTGGGGCTGCTGGCCGACGACCCCACCCTCGAGCCCCGCGACATCGTGGTGATGTGCCCCGACATTGAGAGCTACGCCCCGCTGGTGACCGCGGCGTTCGGGTTGGGTGAGGTGATCCGGGGTGGCCACCCCGCCCACCGGCTGCGGGTCCGGCTGGCCGACCGTGCCCTGACTCAGACCAACCCCCTGCTGGCCGTGGCCGCCCAGCTGCTCGAGGTGGCCGGCGGCCGGGTGCCGGCCAGCCAGGTGCTCGACCTGGTGCAGCACCCGGCGGTGCGTCGCCGCTTCGCGTTCAGCGACGACGACCTCGCCGCGGTGACGGCCTGGGTCCGGGAGTCCGGGGTGCGGTGGGGTCTGGACCGGGAGCATCGCACGCCGTACGGGCTGGAGCAGTTCGTGCAGAACACCTGGTCCTTCGGGCTCGACCGGGTGCTGGCCGGGGTGGCGCTCTCCGACGACTCCCAGGGCTGGATCGGCACCACCCTGCCGCTCGACGACGTGGGCAGCAACCGGGTCGAGCGGGCGGGCCGGTTCGCCGAGCTGGTGCAACGGCTCCGGACCGCGGTCGGCGAGCTGACCGGCCAGCACCCGCTGGCCGAGTGGCTGCAGGCGGTGACCCGCGGCGTGTTGTCGCTGACCAAGGTGGAGCGCGACGACCAGTGGCAGACCGGCCAGCTGCAGCGGGAGCTGGCCGGCGTGGTGGCCGACGCGGGTGACCGGGTGGCGACGACGATGCGGCTCAGCGACATCCGCTCCCTGCTCGGCGGCCACCTGGCGGGCCGCCCGACCCGTGCGAACTTCCGCACCGGCACGCTCACCGTCTGCACGATGGTGCCGATGCGTTCGGTGCCGCACCGGGTGGTGTGCCTGCTCGGCCTGGACGACGGCACCTTCCCCCGGGCCGGGCTCGTCGACGGCGACGACGTGCTGGCTCGCACCCCGGTGACCGGTGAGCGCGATCCCCGTTCCGAGGACCGTCAGCTGCTGCTCGACGCGGTCGGGTCCGCCACCGAGCACCTGGTCGTGACCTACACCGGCGCCAACGAGCACAGCGGCCAGCCCCGGCCACCCTCGGTGCCGCTGGGCGAGCTGCTGGACGCGCTCGAGGGCACCACCGGCTCCCCGGTGCGAGCCTCGATCCTGGTCGAGCACCCGCTGCAGCCCTTCGACGAGCGGGCCGTGACCCCGGGCTGGCTGGGCGGCACCGAGCCGTTCAGCTTCGATCCCGCGATGCTGGCCACCGCCCGGGCCGCGGTGCCCGACCGGTCCGCGGCGCCGGGCTTCCTGGCCGAGCCGCTCGCCCCGCCCGCCCCCGACGACGTGTCGCTGGCCGACCTGCTCGCCTTCTTCCGGGACCCGGTGAAGGGATTCTTCCGTGCCCTGGACCTGACGCTGCCCTGGGAGGTCGACGGGGTGTCCGACGAGATGCCGGTCGAGATCGACCAGCTGGAGTCCTGGGGCGTGGGTGAGCGGATGCTGGCCGACATGCTGCGCGGCATCCACCCCGACCAGGCGCTCGCGGCCGAGTGGCGTCGCGGGGCCCTGCCGCCGGGCCAGCTCGGCTGGCGCAAGGCCCGCGAGGTCCGGGACCACGCGATGGCGCTCGCCACGGCGGCCCTCACCCACCGCCAGGTGTCGCCTCGAGCCGTCGACGTGGACGTCCGGCTGCGGGGCGGGCGCCGGGTCACCGGCACCGTGACCCCGGTCTACGCCGACCGTCTGGTCTCCGTCGGCTACTCGCGGCTGCACGGCAAGCACCTGCTCGACTCCTGGGTCCGGCTGCTCGCGCTGGCCGCGGGACGGCCCGAGCACAACTGGACGGCGCTGACCATCGGCCGGGGCGGTGCACGGGGCACCGCGGTGGCGCAGCGGCTGCTCGGCCCCGCCACCGAGGAGCCGCTCGGCCTGCTCGAGGACCTGGTCGCCATCTACGACGCCGGACGACGCGAGCCGCTGCCCCTGCCGGTGAGGACGTCGTTCGCGTGGGCCAGCGCCCGCTCCCTGGGCGACGACCCGGTCAAGGCGGCCAAGGACACCTGGCACCCGGGTCGCTTCGACGGCGAGGACACCGCGCCTGCGCATGTGCGGGTCTGGGGCGACCACGCCCCGATCGACCGGCTCCTGGGCCCGGTGCCGGTGGGTGAGGAGGCCGACGGCGAGGCCACCCGGCTCGGTGCCCTCTCGGCCCGGCTGTGGCTGCCGATGCTGCGCTGCGAGCGGGCGGGGCTGTGAGCATGCGGCCCTTCGACCTCTACGGCCCGCTGCCCACCGGCGCCACCACCACGGTGCTCGAGGCCAGTGCAGGCACCGGCAAGACGTTCACGCTGGCCGGGCTGGTCACCCTGTACGTCGCCGAGGGCGAGGCCACCCTCGACCAGATGCTGCTCATCACCTTTGGTCGCGCCGCCAGCCAGGAGCTGCGCGAGCGGGTCCGCGAGCAGCTGGTGGTGGGTTGCCGCGCCCTGGAGGACCCCACCCTGCCCGCCGCCAGTCGGCTCGTCGAGCACCTGCGCCGCGGCAGCGCCGAGCAGGTGACCCGGCGCCGGCTGCTGCTGCGCGACGCGCTGGCCGGCTTCGACGCGGCCACCATCGCCACGACCCACCAGTTCTGCCAACTGGTGCTGCGTTCGCTCGGGGTCGCCGGTGATACCGACGCCGGGGTCACCCTGGTCGAGAGCCTCGACGAGGTGGTCACCGAGATCGTCGACGACCTCTACCTGCAGCGTTTCGCCCACGAGCGCGACGCCCCCGGGCTGACCCGGTCGCAGGCCCTCGGTCTGGCCCGGGACGTGGTGGGCAACCCCGGTGCCACCCTGACCCCGGAGCAACCCGACGCCGGCTCTGCCGCCGAGGTCCGGGTCCGGTTCGCGCAGGACGTGCTGGCCGAGCTGGAGCGGCGCAAGCGACGGATGGGCATCCTGGGCTACGACGACCTGCTCAGCCGGCTCGCCCACGCCCTCGCCGCCGCCGACGCCCCGGCCCGCGACCGGATGCGCGCCCGCTGGCGGATCGTGATGGTCGACGAGTTCCAGGACACCGACCCCGTGCAGTGGGACGTGATCGAGCGGGCCTTCGTCGGGCACAGCACCGTGGTGCTGATCGGCGACCCGAAGCAGGCCATCTACGCCTTCCGCGGCGGCGACATCGTCACCTACCTGCGGGCCCGTCGCGCGGCCGACCAGCACTGGACCCTCGACGTCAACCACCGCAGCGACGCGGTGCTGGTGGAGCGGTTGCAGTCGGTCCTACTCGGGGCCGCGCTGGGCCACGACGAGATCGTGGTGCACCCGGTCACCGCCGAGAACCCGGGCCACCGGCTGGTCGGCGCGCCCCACGGCGACCCTTTCCGGCTCCGGGTGGTGACCCGGGAGAAGTTCGGCCTGACCAGCGGCACGGTCAAGATGGAGGACCTGCGGCCCTGGGTGGCCCGCGACCTCGCGACCGACGTCAAGGCCCTGCTCGCCAGTGGTGCGACCTGGGCCGGTCGGCCCCTGCAGGCCGGTGACGTCGCGGTCATCGTGGAGGCACACCGCGACGCCCGTGCCTGCCGCGACGCGCTGGCCGAGCTCGGGGTGCCGGCCGTCTACACCGGCGACCAGGACGTCTTCGCCTCGGCCGCTGCCGCGGACTGGCTCTGCCTGCTGGAGGCCTTCGAGCAGCCGCACCGCAGCGGCCTGGTGCGCGCGGCGGCCCTGACCCGCTTCTTCGGCGAGAGCGCCAGCACGCTCGCGGCCGGCGGCGACGCCGTGACCGACCGGGTGGCCGAGACGATCAGGTCGTGGACCGACCACGCGCGCGAGCGCGGCGTCGCGGCGGTCTTCGAGGCGGCGATGGCGGCCGGCATGGGCCCGCGGGTGCTGGCCTGGCGGGGCGGCGAGCGCGACATGACCGACCTGTCCCACCTCGCTCAGGTGCTGCACGAGACCGCCCACCGGGAGGGCTACGGACTGCCCGCCCTGCTCGACTGGTTGCGCACCCAGTGCCGTGAGCGGAACGGAGCAGCCGAGCGCAACCGGCGCCTGGACAGCGACGCCGCCGCGGTGCAGGTGATGACGGTGTGGGTCAGCAAGGGCCTGCAGTACCCCGTGGTCTACCTGCCCTTCGCGTTCAACCGCCACGTGCCCTCGCGTGAGGTGGTGCTGCACCACCGTGACGACGAGCGGTGCCTCGACATCGGCGGCAAGCGGGCGGGCTTCGCGCAGGTCGAGGCCCTCGGCCGGCGCGAGATGGCCGGGGACGACATCCGCCTCACCTACGTCGCCCTGACCCGGGCCCAGTCCCAGGTGGTCGCGTGGTGGGCACCCACCTGGGACGAGCCCAACGGTGGCCTGTCCCGGCTGCTGCGCGGCCGGGTCCGGGACCAGGCCGAGGTGCCAGACCACGCGTCGGAGAAGGTCTCGGACGCCGAGGCGCTGGCCGCGTTCCGGGCGTGGCAGCAGGTCGGCGGGCCCCGGGTGGAGCAGGCCCTGCCGGTCCAAGCGCCCGCGCTGGTGCCCGCCGGGCGGGCCGGGCGGTTGGCGGTGCGCCGCTTCGACCGCGCGATCGACACCGACTGGAAGCGGACGTCGTACAGCGGGCTGGTGCGAGCTGCCGAGCAGGCCCGCGGCGTCACCAGCGAGCCCGAGCAGCCGGTCCTGGACGACGAGCTCGACGACGACAGCGATGACGGCACCGACCCCCCGCAGGCCCGGCTGCCCCGCGACGGTGCGCTGGCCTCACCGATGGCCGACCTGCCGGCCGGGGCGGGGTTCGGGTCCCTGGTGCACGGGGTGCTGGAGACCGCCGACCCGTCGGCGCCCGACCTGCTCGCCGAGCTCACCGCCCAGGTCGCCGAGCACCGGCAGTGGTGGCCGGTCGAGGCCGGTACGAACGAGCTGGCCGAGGCGCTGGTGCCGATGCACCACACCCCGCTGGGGCCGCTCGTGCCCGGGTTGACCCTCGGCGGGATCGGTCTGGGCGACCGGTTGCGGGAGCTGGACTTCGAGATCCCCCTGTCGGGAGGTGACCGGGCACCCGGTGCGTCGGTGACCCTGGCCGACGTGGGTGCGCTGCTGCGCGCGCATCTGGCCCCCGACGACCCGGTGCTGCCCTACGCCGACCGGTTGGCCGAGCCGGGCCTGGGCGGCCAACCGCTGCGGGGCTACCTGTCCGGTTCGATCGACGTGGTGCTGCGGGTGCCGGGTCCCGACGGGGAGCCGCGCTACCTGGTCGTGGACTACAAGACCAACCGCCTCGGGGAGCGCGAGCGGCCGCTGAGCGCCGACGACTACTCCCGCGAGCGCGTGCTGGCCGCGATGCTGCACTCCGACTACCCCCTGCAGGCCCTGCTGTACGTCGTTGTCGCGCACCGCTACCTGCGCTGGCGCCAGCCCGGTTACGACCCTGGCCGGCACCTCGGGGGCGTGCTCTACCTCTACGTCCGCGGCATGTGCGGGCCGGACACCCCGCTCGAGGACGGCCACCCCGCCGGCGTGTTCAGCTGGGTACCGCCACCGTCACTCGTGCTCGCCCTCTCCGACCTGCTCGACGGTCGGAGGCCGCGATGAGCCAGCCCGACCCGGCCCCGGCCTGCACGCCTCCCGCCGTCGACGACCCGTTCGACCACCGCGTGGTGCTCGGCGCCGAGGGCCTGTTGGCGGCCTTCAACGTGGCCGGTGTGCTCGAGGCCGCTGACGTGCACGTCGCGTCCCGGCTGGCCCTGATGGGCGAGGAGACCGACCCCGACGTGGCCCTGGCCGTGGCCCTGGCCGTGCGGGCCGTGCGGGGCGGGTCGGTCTGCGTCGACCTGACCACGGTGCGCTCCGAGCTGGCCCTCGACCCCGACACGGCGGGGCTGCCCTGGCCGGACGCCTCGTCCTGGGTGGCCCGGGTGGCCGGGAGCGCCCTGTCTCGTCCGGGAGCGGGCGGCGTGTGCGTGCTCCGGCTGCTCAAGGACCGGTTGCTCTACCTCGACCGCTACTGGCGCGAGGAGGCTCAGGTCTGCGACGACCTGCTGGCTCGGACCGTCGCGCTCGGCTCGGCTCCCGGCGGGGCGGCGACAGCAGTGCTCGAGGCAGGGCTGGCCCGGGTCTTCGCGACCGACGAGCACGACGAGCAGCGGGAGGCAGCCCGGATCGCGCTGCGCCAGCGCACCACCGTGCTGACCGGTGGGCCGGGCACCGGCAAGACCACCACCGTGGCCGGTCTGCTCGCGCTCCTCGTGGAGCAGGCCGAGGGCCAAGGCCGGCCGGCGCTGCGGATCGCGCTGGCCGCACCGACCGGCAAGGCCGCGGCGCGCTTGCAGCAGGCGGTGCTCGAGAGCCAGATCCCCGACGCCGACAAGGCCCGGCTCGACGGTCTGCTCGCCGTCACCCTGCACCGGCTGCTGGGCTCACGGCCCGACAGCTCGGTCCGGTTCCGGCACCACCGGGAGAACCGCCTGCCGCACGACGTGATCGTCGTCGACGAGACCTCGATGGTGTCGCTGAGCATGATGGCCCGGCTGCTGGAGGCGGTGCGGCCCGAGACCCGGCTGATCCTGGTGGGAGATCCCGACCAGCTCACCTCGGTCGAGGCCGGAGCCGTGCTGGCCGACCTGGTCGAGGGGCTGGGCGCCCGCGACGACGTGGCGATCGCGACGCTGACGACCTCGCACCGCTACGGCGAGTCCATCCGTGAGCTGGCCCAGGCCGTCCGGGTCGGTGACGCCGACCTGGCGCTCGAGCTGCTGCGTGCCGGGGGTGACCACCTCGAGCTGGTCGACGACGCCGACCCCGCACCCCGGCTGCACGAGGTGCTGCTGCCCCGGGCCCTCACCCTGGTCCGGGCCGGCGAGTCCGGCGATGTCGCCGTCGCGCTCGCGGCGCTCGAGGAGCAGCGACTGCTCTGCGCCCACCGCGAGGGGCCCCACGGTGTGCACCACTGGAACCGGGTCGTCGAGCGCTGGATCGGCGAGCAGACCGGTGAGGGCATCTGGTCGGCGTGGTACCCCGGGCGTCCCCTGCTCGTCACCGCCAACGACTACGGCCTCGGGGTGCACAACGGCGACGTCGGGGTCGCCGTGCGCACCCACGAGGGCCTGCGGGCCTATGTCGCGACCACCGGCGAGCCGGTGCCGCTGGCCACCAGTCGGTTGGGCCAGGCCGAGACCATGCACGCCATGACCATCCACAAGAGCCAGGGCAGCCAGGCCTCCGACGTCGTCGTGGTGCTGCCCCCGCCGGAGTCCCGACTGCTGACCCGGGAGCTCTTCTACACCGCGATCACCCGGGCCCGGGAACGGGTCGTGGTCGTGGGGTCGGAGGCCGACATCCGCGCGGCCATCGGGCGCCGGGCGGTCCGGGCGACCGGCCTGCGCCATCGGTTGGCCGCGGCCACCTGAGCCGGGGCCGGTGACGGCGACACGCCTGGGCCGCTCACCGCAATGCGCGCGTCATCCGTCGTGGCTATGGTCTGCCCCGTGCCCTTCCTGCTGCGTGTCGAGCTGCCCGACGTACCCGGGTCGTTGGGACGGGTGGCGAGCGCCATCGGTGAGGCCGGCGGAGACATCGAGGCCATCGAGATCGTCGAGAAGCGGCACGACGGCACCGCGGTCGACGACGTGCTCCTCGAGCTCACCCCGGGCAAGATGCCGGACTCCGTGGTCTCGGCGTGCAGCGCGATCGAGGGCGTACGGGTGCTGTGGATCAACCGCTACACCGCGGGCGGCAACCTCTTCCTCGACCTGGAGGCCCTCGAGGAGCTGACCGAGGACCCCGCTCAGGCCCTCGACCGGGTCGTGGAGCTGATCCCGATCACGTTCCGCAGCGACTGGGCCGTGCGGGTGCACCGGGTGCGCGGCACGGGCCACCACACCGGGGCGGCCCCGACCGACCTGCCGTTCGTGGAGATCGAGCGGGCTCGGGTGATCGAGGTGCCCGAGGATGACGTGACCTTGTACGCCGGCGCCCGCATCGACGGCAACGAGATCATCGTGACCGGGCGCCGCGGCGGCCCGGCGTTCGTGGACTCCGAGCTGGCCCGGCTGGGCCACCTCGTGGGCCTGGCCGCCTCCCTCGCGCGGCCCTGACCGGCTGAGTCAGACCCGCTCGAGCAGGAAGACCGGGATCTCTCGGTCGGTCTTCTGCTGGTACCCCGCGTACGGCGAGTACTGCGACACACAGCGCTCCCACCAGTCTGCCCGCTCGGCGCCCTCGGCGACTCGGGCCCGGTAGAGCGCCGGCTCGGGGCCGTCCTGCAGCTGGACCTCGGGGTGGGCCAGGAAGTTGTGGTACCAGACGGGGTGCTCGGGGTCGCCGCCCTTGGACGCGACCGCGGCGTACACGCCGTCCTTCTCGACCCGCATCACCGGGTTCTTGCGCAGCTTGCCGGAGCGGGCGCCCGTCGAGGTGATCACCACGATCGGCCACTCGGGGTGCCCGGCCAGCGTGTTGGCCTCGACGCCGCCGGTGGCCTCGTACTGCTCGACCTGGTTGCGGACCCACTCGGTCGGGCTGGGCTCGTACTCACCGTGGAGTGTCATGTCCACCAGCACACCACGCACGCGAGGCAGATTCCAGCGGGGATAGCCTCCGGGGATGAGTGCCATCGAGGTCGTGTCCGAGATCTTCGACGCCGAGGCGTGGGACGTCGTCCCGGGCTTCGAGGACCTGACCGACCTGACCTACCACCGGGCCAGGGAGCACGGCACGGTCCGGATCGCCTTCGACCGGCCCGACGTCCTGAACGCGTTCCGGCCGCACACGGTCGACGAGCTGCTGCGCACCCTGGAGCACGCACGCACCAGCGGCGACGTGGGCTGCGTGCTGCTGACCGGCAACGGTCCCAGCGCGAAGAACGGCAAGTGGGCGTTCTGCACCGGCGGCGATCAGCGGATCCGGGGCCGGGCGGGCTACCAGTACCAACAGGAGCACCGCGCCGAGGGCCAGACCGCGGGCACGACGGTCGACAAGGCCAGGATGGCGCGGCTGCACATCCTGGAATGCCAGCGGCTGATCCGGTTCATGCCCAAGATCGTGATCTGTGTGGTGCCGGGCTGGACCGCCGGCGGGGGGCACAGCTTGCACGTCGTGTGTGACCTGACCCTGGCCAGCACCGAGCAGGCCCGCTTCAAGCAGACCGACGCCGACGTCGGCTCCTTCGACGGCGGCTACGGGTCGGCGTACCTCGCCAAGCAGGTGGGCCAGAAGTTCGCCCGCGAGATCTTCTTCCTGGGGGCTGAGTACTCCGCCGAGGACGGCATGCGGATGGGGGCGGTCAACCGGGCCGTGCCGCACGCCGAGCTGGAGGCCACCGCGCTGGAGTGGGGTCGGATCGTGAACGGCAAGTCGCCGACCGCGCAGCGGATGCTGAAGTACTCCTTCAACTTGCTCGACGACGGACTGGTCGGCCAGCAGCTCTTCGCCGGCGAGACGACCCGGCTGGCCTACATGACCGACGAGGCGGCCGAGGGCCGCGACCAGTTCCTGGAGAGGCGCGAGCCGGACTGGTCGCCGTACCCCTGGTACTACTGATCTGGCGCGTTTGTGCAGCTCAGAGGCCTAATGGACCCCGATGCGTGGCAGATGCGTGGCAAGAAGTGCGATGGACAGTCTCGACGGCCCGACTTCCCTCCGGTTCGCCGGTGCCGACTGGTACGACGAGCGCGAGGTCGGAGTCGGTTCTACTGGCGCGAGCGAGTGACCTCGACCTGACCACTCCGGGACACGGTAAGCACGGCCGAAGCCATGCCCGAGGCGGCTGCCCTGGTTTTGTCCTCGGCCGTCGGCCAGAGATGGGCGTAGGTGCTCAGCGTCGTGGTCGCGGATGCGTGGCCCATGGCTCGTTGCACGGTGACCACGTCGCACCCGGCGGCGATCAGGCCGCTGGCGAAGTAGTGCCGTAGGTTATGGAGTCTGTGGGTCGAGCCGGCGTCAGTGCGGGTTGAGCGCCAGCGGTAGTCGACGAGGTTGTCGTGCCACGGCTTGCCGTCCTCGTCGAAGAGCCACCGGGACGGCTCGCCGTCCGGGGTGTGCTGGCCTACGTGCTCCGAGAGAATCGTGACGAGCTCGTCGGGCAGGTAGATCGTGCGCTCTGACTCGTACTTCGGCGGCCGAATCATGACCGTGATGCCACCGGCCGCATTCACGAGATCCTTGCCTGCCTCGACACTGGCGGCCTTCGCCCGCTGGAGTTGGCGGGTGACCCGGAGCGTCCGAGCAAGGAAGTCGATGTCACCGACCTGTACGCCGAGCGCCGCGGCGCAGGCCGGCGAAGGCGCACAACGCGACGCATGCGGTGAAGCCTGGTCGTGACTGCGGTCGATTCGGTGGCTCAGCCGCGTTGAGCAACTTCGCCACGTCGACGTTGGTCGGGATGGTCATCGCAGCCTCGGCCTTCCGCTTCCGAGGCAGCACCAAGCCGATCGTCGGATCGCTGGCGATCAGGCGATCTGCGACCGCTGCCCTGAACACGCCACGCACAATCGTGAACCGAGTGTCGATCGTTGTCGCCGCGAGCGTGGCCGTCATGTGCTTCACCCACGCCTCGACGTGCGAGCGTCGGACTGAGCGCAGCGGCAGGTCCCCGAAGGTCACCCCGGCGACGGCCAGGTTGGCGTTCTCCCGCGTGGACGACACCCAGACCTGACGAGGCGCCCAATCGACGTAGAACGCGCCGAAGGTGACCTTCCCTGCCGAGGGGTCGATCCAGTCTCCGCGGACGACCTTCGACTCCTCGGTCGCGACCCACCGCTTTGCGTCAATCTGTCGCTTGAACGACTTGGTGTGCTGCTTGCCGCCCTCGTCGCGGTACCGAACCGCGCCAGGATTGGCGCTCTTTCCAGACCCAGCCCATGGCTGTCACTCCTTCCGATATGTCTTCATGATGCGCCCGCGCGCAGACAGAGTCGGGCGGGCTCAGTGGTGCTGTGGACGGTTGGTCTGCTCGGAGAGCCAGAGGATGACGTCGACGCGCCAGTAGCGGACGTGGCGCCCGACCTTGAAGCTCCTCGGCCCGGAGCCGAGGTGGCGCCAGTAGCGCAGCGTGTTCTCCGGGACGCGGAGGAAGCGGGCGGCTTCCTTGATGGTGAGCATCTCGGCGCCAGGGTTGTGCCGGGGGTCGTTGTCGAGGTTGAAGGGCTGAGCGGTCATCAGAAGTCCCCTCGGTGGGGTTGTCGACCTGGTGGCCGGGAGGGGTGGTTCCCCTCCACGACGTAGGTATGCAGGGCCTTCCTATCGATGATCAGCGATAATCGGCTGACGCAGGCGAGGACATCGATCATCGAGACGGCTCGGCGTGCGGCGGGCATGTCGCAGCAGGAGTTGGCGCGTGAGGCTCGTACGGCGCAGTCGGCGGTCTCGGAGTACGAGAGTGGCCCAAGTCACCGACGTTGGCCGTCTCCGAGCGGCTACTGGCCGCCGCGAGTGCCGATCTGGTGGTGGTGCCCAGAATCGAGTTCTTCTACGACGAGGAACCGGGTGGGCGACTGTTCTTCGTACCCGATCGGCTGTGGTCGGTGCCGCCGCCGTTGTGCTTCGCGCGGGTGCGGCTGTTGGGCTTCGAGGCGCTCGGCGAGAAGGGCGTGAGGGATCTGTCCAAGCGCCGTGATCGGATCCGGTTCTATGAGCTGGTGGTTGATCCACGGCACCCCGGAGATGATCCGGGAGGCGGTGGACGGGGCGCTGCTGGTTGATGCGTGGAGGCACCTGACACTTCCGGAATCGATACGGGAAGCGTGGGATCCGCTGATCGCTGCGGCGAAGGGTCGACGTGACACGGTCCGCAATATCGTCCCGGCACCCGAGGACGAATGGATCTAGAGCCCGAGGCCCTGCCCGGCCACCTCTGCCGGCGGCCGGTAGGTCGGCGGCGAGGTCGGCGGTCGCCGAGGCCGCTGGTTGGGCCCGTACCGGTCGATGGCGTCGACGGCAAGGGTCCGGGCGTGGCCGGGTCCGAGGTCGGCGCGATCGCGGCTGAAGACGTCGATCCACTGGTTCTTGGCTTCATCCAGGTTGTCGGCGACGAGGTGCGCTGTGTTGCTGTGACGGCCTCGGGTCATGGCGACGTACGCAGCCGCGGCGCCGGTGGCCTCGCTGATGGCGACGTGCGCCTGGTCGACGGTCTCGCCCTGCGCCCCGTAGACGGTAGTGGCGTAGGCCAGCTCGACGTGCGCTTGCACGTATTCGCCAGGCAGGAGGCGGTCGCGACCGTGGCCATGGACGACCAGGGACCCGTCGTCCCCGAGGCCGGCGACGATCCACGTCTGCCGGTTCGCCACTCCGAGCGCCGGGTCGTTGTGGCGGGTCGCGACCAGGTCGCCGAGCCCAATCTCCTCGCCCCGCTCCGTGCTGATCGCGGGGCGGTCGTCAGTGGCGCGGCGACGTTCGCGGATGGCGGCGTTGAGGTGTACGACCTGTTCGCGGCTGTCGGCGATGACCAGCCCGTCGACCGTTGCCAAGGCCTCGGTGCGTTCGACCTCACTGGCGTGGAGCACGACGGCCGACCCCCTGCCTAGTGTGTGAAGCGTCCGCACAACAAGCATGAGCGGACGTTTGAGTGTCGCCGACATGCGGCGCCACCTAAATCAGCGAACCTGAATCACCGACGGTGGATCAGGGCTCAAGCGGACGGGGTGGTCGCGGTGAGGTAGGCGAGCACCGCCAGCACCCGGCGGTGGCTCAGCCCGTCGTCCAGCAGGTCGAGCTTCTGGAAGATCGCGCGCATGTGGCTCTCGGCCGTCCGTTCGGCGCAGGCGAGCTCGGCCGCTATCCGGGCGTTGGTGTGTCCTTCGGCCGCGAGGGCCAGCACCTGTCGTTCGCGGGCGCTGAGGGCGCCCAGCCGGTCGGCGCGCAGGGAGTCGCCGACCAGGGAACGGACGACGGTGGGGTCCACCGCAGCGCCCCCCGACGCCACCACGGCGAGGGAACGGTGGAAGTCGTCGATCGCCAGGACCCGGTCCTTGAGCAGGTAGCCGAACCCGGGCTGGCCGAGCAGGGGCGCGCAGTGCCGCAGCTCGACGTGCTGGGACAGCAGCACGACCGGCAGGGTCGGGTCGTCCTCACGCAACCTCGCCACCGCTCGGGCTCCGTCGCCACCGTCGGGGGACGGCATCCGAATGTCGGCGATCACCAGCTCCGGGCGGCGCCGCCGGACCTCGACGACGAGCGCGCCGGCATCGCCCACCGCGCGGATCTCGTGCCCTGCCTCGCGCAGGATCCGTTCGAGACCCTCGCGGAAGAGGACGCTGTCCTCGGCCACCACGATGTCCATCACAGGACCGCCTCGATCGTCGTACCGACCCCGGACGGGCTGGTCACCGTAATGCTGCCACCGAGCGGATCGACCCGGTCGCGCAGGGCCGTCGGCGTGTGCTCGGGATTGACGCCGCCGATGCCGTCGTCCCGGACCACGATCGCGAGCCGACCGTCCCGAACCGCGATCTCGACCACGACCTCCGTGGCGTGCGCGTGCTTCAGCGCGTTGGCCACGGCCTCGGCGACGACGTAGTAGGCGGCCTGCGCGACGGTCTCGTCCAGGCCGTCGCGGTTGACCTGTTCGTCGACCCGCAGGACGAGGGGAACTGGGCTCGAGTCGCGCAGCACCTCCAGCGCCGGCCCGAGGCCGTCGTCGAGCCGGGACGGCCGGACACCCTGGGAGATCCGGCGCAACTCCTCGACGGTGCCGGCGAGCTGGGTGATCGCGGTCTCGATGTCGGCGTGCTCGGCGGTGTCTGTCGCCAGTCCGGCCTGTGCCGATCGCAGCCGCATCCCGATGGCGACCAGTGCCTGCTGGGCCCCGTCGTGCAGGTCTCGCTCGAGCTTGCGCCGTTCGGTGGACGCGGCGACGTTCAGCCGCTCACGGCTCGCCTCGACCTCCTCCAGCGCCACCCGCAGCCCTGCCCGGAGCCGGGCGCTCTCGAAGGCGCTCCAGCAGTGGCGGGCCGCCTCCTGCGCCAGACGACGGCGGCGAGCGCTGACCCGGCCGAGCTCGACGACACCGATCCGGGCGCTCCCCGCGCGCAGGACGACGTCGGCGCGCAGGTCGGTCGCCCGCCCACTCGGGTCGACCAGCCGGGGCTGACCGGGGACGGCGAGCCCGACCCGCAGCCCGGGGTCGCGGAGCACCTCGCGCAGCACCTCCTGCACGTCCTCCGGCTCGCGCACACCCTGGTGGACGTCGGCGGCGAAGGCGCGCACGGCTGCCAGCAGCACGGTGCGCTCGCGGTCGAAGGTGGCGCCGCTCCACCGGTGGGCCCGGCGGTAGGTCGGCACCAACGCCAGGGCGGTGAGGAAGGCGGCCGCGCCGGTCTCCAGCCCGGCGGCGTCCCGGACGGCCTCGTGGACGAGTACCACCGATGCCGCCCAGACCACGGCGGCGACCGCGGAGGTGGCGACCACCGCCACTGTGTCACTGAGCAGCCGCTCGATGTCGAACAGGTCGTACCGGATCACAGCGACGGCGACCGCGGTCGGCACCAGGACGTACAGCGTGACCAGGAACGAGGCGTACCCGACCTCAGGCGGCACCACGTCCGGAACGGTCAACCAGCTCAGCACCATCAGGACCAGGACGCAGCCGGTCGCGAGGAGCAGCCACCGGGCCTGGGCCCGTTCGGCAGCTCCCGTGCGGCGCGAGCGCCGGACGAGGTCGACCGTCGCCAGCAGCAGGGCGGTCACCAGCAGCGCCAGCCCGGTGATCGCGACGGGGACCCGCCAGCCGGTGAACTCGGCGTCCGCTCGGGTGCCCCAGTTGCCGATCAGGATCAGCACGGTGCCGGCGCCACCGGCGACCAGCACGCGGCGGGCGAAGCGCCGGCCGAGCGGCGCGGCCGGGAAGGTCAGCAGCAGCAACCCGAAACCGACCAGCTGGAGCGGCCAGATGGCCTGGACGAGCGGTGAGGCGATGTCTGCTCCCGGCCATGGGTCGGTCGTGTCCGCCGAGGCTCCCCAGTCCTCGACGGCTGGGGTGGCGGTGGCGAGGGCCGCGATGGTCGCCAGGGCCAACGGGACAGGGTTGCGGGGAGCTTTGACGGCGATCAACCAGGCGAGGACCAGGCCGGCGCCGGCGACGAGGACCTCGAGCGCGGTGCCGGTCGTGGCGGCCGCGTCGGGCAGCTCGGCGACGACCAGGACCGCGCCGCTCGCCACGGCAAGCACCGTCAACGCGCTCAACGTGACGGGCACCGGCCGGATCTGCATGCGACCAGTGTGTCCGGTCGGGAGGCGAACCGCCTACGTGCTGACCCTTACGGAGGATCAGCAGCGGTGGCCGGGTTGGTGCGGATGGCAACGGCCGCGGACCCGGCCAGACTCGAGGGTGTCAAGCTCCCGACCCGAAGGACACCTCCCGTGATCATCATCTTGTCCGTTCTCGCCGCGTTCCCGCTCGGCTACCTGGTCCGCAGCCGGACCTCCGCGTTCCTGGTCTTCGGACTCGCGTTCGCGCACCTCTTCACCTTCCAGACGGCCCAGCTCGTGCTCGAGGCCACCCGCGGGTCGGAGGACGCCTTCGGCGATGTCTCCGACCCGGCCTGGAACTGGTTCGGCGACACCGTCGGCTATCTGGCCTTCACCACCGTGATCTACGGCCTGGGGCTGGCCCTGGTGGCGGGCGGGCACGCCGTCAACCAGCGCCGGGCGCGTCGCCTGGAAGACGTCAGCGTCGCATGAGCGCCGAGATCATCGCCGTCCCGAGACAGCACCAGATCCCCGCCGGGGCGATGGGCCCGGACCCGGTCACGCTCGACGTCCGGGCCCACCTGGTGCCGTGCGAGACGGGGCTGGTGCTGGTCGACACCGGCATGGACCTCTCCGGCGAGGCGATCGACAATGCGCTCGTCGCCGCGGGTGCGTCCTGGTCGGACTGTCCCACGTCGTGCTGACCTACGGGCGGCCTCTCTCGCCGCGGCCTTCGGCCTCGGTGTTGTCCTCGCATCGGCGAACATCACCGATGTGCCTCGGTCGCTGCTCGTCGCCGTACTCGTGTGGGTGTGCTTCACCGTCGCCATCGAGCTACCAGCCTTCGCACTAGAGCGCGCGCCACGCAGATTCGCCATCGGTGCCGGCCACGAGCTCCTCGTCTACCTCGCTATCGCCGTGGTCTTCGGGCTTGGGAGATAGGAACTTCTCCGACAGCGCTGAAATTGCCGAAACGCAATACCCAGCCAGTCTGCGTCAGGAGACGAGTCGGGGCAGCGCTAACGCTCTGTCATCGGCATCCGGTAAATGCGTCGTGGACAGGTGGGAGGCAACGGGGTCGATCGCGGGATGACGCGGCTTCGGCGGACGCGTTGATCGCTGCAGCAGCGACTTCGCCGCCGGAGTGGCGTCGACTAGGCCTGGGGAACGCAGCCAGAGCTCGGAGTCATTTCGGGCCTCACGCTGCTCGGGACGGACGATGCTCACGCGGCGACGGAGACGTCGGTAGGCGTCGCTGCAGAGGCGTTCTGTCGACGCGACATGATGATCGCCGCAGCGATGAGCCAGAACGGCAGCAGCAGCTAGTTCACCAGGCCGCCAGGTGGGATGCTCGCTGCCCCGAGCATCGCCAGGACGCCCAGGACGCCCAGGACGATGGTGGTGATGGCGAACCACTTGGGCAGCACCTGGCTGCGGACGCCGCCCAGTCCCATCGCGATGAAGGCAGTGGAGATCCCGATGCCCATCGCCAGCCAGCCCGCATCCGCGTGGTTTGGGCTGCTCAAGGCCTGCTGGTCGCCGCAGGCGGCGCGTACCCTGACCGCATGTCGTTGAGCGCATCGGAGTTCTACGAGGCTGGGATGTCCTTGCCTCCTGAGGTGCGCAAGGATGTGGCGCTGCGGCTTCTCGAATCGGTCGAGTCGGATGACGGTTTCGACCAGGCTGCCGAGGAATGGCTGCACACCACGGCCGCTCCGGCGTTCGATGCGTTGAAGGCCGACCCGTCGCGCGCGATCCCGGCCGAGGACGTCAGGGCTCGCTTCGAAGCCAAGTGGGCCGCCCGTTCATGACGGGCCGGATCAACTACACCCCTGAACCCGAGCAGCAACTCCAGGATCTCGACGACTGGATCACCAAGGCGGCGTCGGCCGAGATCGCCCAGCAGTTCGTGTCGGCGATCCTCGACCACATCGACGGCATCTTGGTGTTCCCGCTCGCCGGCCGAGCGCGAGACGACGTCCGACCGGGCATGCGGACAACCACCTTCAGGAAGAGGACCCTCGTCGCCTACGAGGTCGATGAGGCGTCCGGCGAGCTCGTGGTCAACATCCTCGGTGTCCTCCACGGTGGCCAGGACTGGGAGTCCGCACTCGGCGAGGACCCGGGCGACTCGGAGGCAGGTCGGTGACGCGTCCGTGCGTGGCAAATGCGTGGCAGTAGAGCCAGCGGCGACCGGTCGCAGTCAACGCCCGCCAACGCGTTTGCGCAGGTCAGCCGCACATTGCCAACAACGACCGCCAGTACCCGCTGAGCGTGCCGCGCTTTCCCTGGTACTACTGAGCCCCGTGAGAGCCCCCGTGAGAGTCCCGAGAGCATGAGAGTCGTGGTCCTGACCGGTGCCGGCATCTCCGCGGAGAGCGGGGTGCCGACCTTCCGTGACGCCGACGGACTCTGGGAGGGCCACCAGGTGGAGGAGGTCGCGACGCCCGAGGGCTACGACCTCCAGCCCACGATGGTGCAGCGCTTCTACGACGACCGGCGCGCGGCCCTGGCCCACGTGCAGCCCAACCCGGCCCACCTCGCACTGGCCCGCCTGGAGCAGGTGCTGGGCGACGACTTCCTCGTGGTGACCCAGAACATCGACGACCTGCACGAGCGGGGCGGCTCCACCCGGGTGCTGCACATGCACGGCGAGCTGCTCTCCGCCCTGTGCCGTGGCTGCCGGCAGCGGATGCGGTGGGAGCAGGACCTTGTCGACTTCCCGCCCTGCCCGCGGTGCGGGGTGGCCGAGCTGCGACCCGACGTGGTGTGGTTCGGCGAGGTGCCCTACGAGATGGACCGGATCGCCTTCGCGCTGGAGCGGTGCGACCTGTTCGTGTCCATCGGCACCTCGGGTGCGGTCTACCCGGCGGCCGGCTTCGTGCAGGCCGCGACGACGTACGGCGCCCGCACGCTCGAGCTCAACCTGCTGCCGAGCGAGGGCGCGTCGCACTTCGCGGAGTCCCGCCAGGGCCTCGCGGGCACCCTGGTGCCGCAGTGGGTCGCGCAGCTGCTGGGGGAGGGCCCGTCCTAGAACGCCGGCGGGCCGGAACAAATCCGCACGCCCTCCGGGTTGGTCCCCCGTGAGTGCCCCGCAGATCACCCGCGCCAGCGTGGGGCTGCGCAGCGAGCGCGGGCCGATCCTGCTCGCGGTGATGCTGAGCATCGGGCTGGTCGCGATCGACGCCACGATCCTGGCCACCGCCGTCCCGGCCGTCGTCGACGACCTCGGTGGGTTCACCTCGTTCCCGTGGCTGTTCTCGATCTACCTGCTGTCCCAGGCGGTGTCGGTACCGATCTACGGCAAGGTGGCCGACCTGTTCGGCCGCAAGCCCGTGATGCTGCTCGGCATCGGGTTGTTCGTCCTCGGCTCCCTGCTCTGCGGGATCGCGTGGAGCATGCCCGCCCTGATCGCCTTCCGCCTGGTCCAGGGCCTGGGTGCGGGCGCGGTGCAGCCGATGGGCATGACGATCGTGGGCGACCTCTACTCGCTGCAGGAGCGGGCCACGGTGCAGGGCTACATCGCCGGGGTCTGGGCCGTGGCGTCGCTGATCGGCCCGACCCTGGGCGGCATCTTCTCCGACTACCTGTCGTGGCGCTGGATCTTCTTCGTCAACCTGCCGCTCGGCATCGCTGCCGCCTGGGTGCTCTGGCACCGCTTCGAGGAGCAGGTCGAGCGTCGTCGGCACTCGATCGACTACGCCGGGGCGGCGCTGCTGGCCGCGGGCGGCACCCTGCTGCTGCTCGGTCTGCTCGAGGGCGGTGTGCGGTGGGCCTGGGTCTCGGTGCCCGGCGTGGGCATCTTCAGCCTCGCGGCGCTGCTGCTGGTCGCCTTCGTGGCCGTCGAGCGGCGAGCGCCCGAGCCGGTGCTGCCGCTATGGATCTTCCGTCGCCGCGCCCTGAACGCGGCCAACGCCGGGTCGCTGGTCGTCGGGGTGCTGATGCTCGGGCTGACGTCCTACGTGCCCCTCTACGCCCAGGGCGTGCTCGGGACCGGCGCGCTGGTCGCGGGACTGACGCTGGCCGCGATGACCATCGGGTGGCCGATCGCGGCCGCCACCGCCGGCCGGTTCTACCTCACGCTAGGCTTTCGCACGACGCTGCTGATGGGTTCGGCCTTCGTGCTCGCCGGGGCCGCCCTGCTGACCACGGTCGACGCCCAGAGCTCGGTGCTCCACCTCGCGCTGTCGTGCTTCGTGATGGGCATCGGCTTCGGCTACGTCGCCAGCCCGGCCGTCGTGGTCGCGCAGTCGGCGGTCTCCTGGGAGCACCGCGGCGTGGCCACCGGGACCATCATGTTCGCCCGCTCGATGGGCAGCGCCGTGGGGGTGGCCGTCTTCGGCGCGATCGTCAACAGCATGATCGCGGCCCGCCTCGGCGAGGTGCCGCCCGCGCTCGACGCCCTGCCCGCGGACGTCCTGGCGCCCGCCATCCACACCGTCTTCGTCTGCTCGGCCATGGTGGCGGTGCTGCTGGTCGGCGCCGGGCTGCTGATGCCGCCGCGGGTGGTGGAGCGCTCGGCGTCGGGGTAGTCCGGGTCTGGGACGTCCCCGACCCGCTCACGCCAGCGGCCGCAGCAGCGCCCCGGCGTGCGCCGGCAGCACCAGCAGGTCCCCGCCCGCGTCGACCCCGGACCCGGTCTCGAAGAGCAGCTCGGCAGCCCCCACGTCGAGGCGCGCCTGCTCGTCACCGAAGTTGACGAACACCAGCAGGTCGCCGCGGCGCATCCGCAGCACCCGCGCCTGCTCGTCCACCTCGCACGACGTACGAGCGAAGGCCGGGTCGGTCAGGTCGGCGTACGACGCCCGCAGCTCGGCCAGGCGCCGGTAGAGCGCCAGCATCCGGGCTCCGCGGGGCGCCTCGGCCTCCGACCAGTCCAGCTTCGAGCGCCGGTAGGTCTCCGGGTCCTGCGGGTCGGGCACCGCGGCGGGGTCCCAGCCCATCTGCTCGAACTCCGCGATCCGGCCCTCGGCGGTGGCCCGGCCCAGGTCGGGCTCGGGGTGGCTGGTGAAGAACTGGAACGGCGTGGCCGCCGCCCACTCCTCGCCCTGGAACAGCATCGGCGTGAACGGCCCACACAGGGTCAGCAGGGCCGCGCAGGCCAGCTGGTCGTCGTCGAGCGCGTCGGTGATCCGATCGCCCACCGCCCGGTTGCCGATCTGGTCGTGGTTCTGGGTGCAGACCACGAGCCGCCAGGTGGGCATCGCGGCCGTGTCGATCGGCGCGCCGTGGTCGCGTCCGCGGAACGACGAGTGGGTGCCGTCGTGGAAGAAGCCACGCTCGATCACCTTGGCCAGCGCCCCCAGCGGCTCGAAGTCGGCGTAGTACCCGGTCGTCTCGCCGGTCAGCGCCACGTGCACGGCGTGGTGGAAGTCGTCGCTCCACTGCGCGTCCAGGCCGTAGCCGCCGGCCTCGCGTGGCGTGATGAGCACCGGGTCGTTGAGGTCGGACTCCGCGATCAGGGTCAACGGGCGGCCCACGTGGGCCGAGAGCGCGGCCACCTCGAGCGCCATCTCCTCCAGCAGGTGGGTGGCCGAGGAGTCCTTCAACGCGTGCACGGCGTCGAGCCGCAGCCCGTCGACGTGGTAGTCGCCCAGCCACATGGCGACGTTGTCGAGGATGTAGCGCCGGACCTCCGCCGAGCCGTCCTGGTCGAGGTTGACCAGGTCACCCCACGTGTTGCGGCCCGCGGTCAGGTAGGGACCGAAGACCGGCAGGTAGTTGCCGGACGGGCCCAGGTGGTTGTGCACGACGTCCTGGATCACGCCCAGGCCCGCGGCGTGGCAACCGTCCACGAACCGCTGGTAGGCCCGCGGCCCGCCGTACGTCTCGTCGACCGCGAACCAGGCCACCCCGTCGTAGCCCCAGTTGTGGGTGCCGTTGAACGAGTTGACCGGCATCACCTCGACCAGGTCCACGCCGAGGGAGACCAGGTGGTCGAGACGACCCAGCGCCGCGTCCAGGGTGCCCTCGGGCGTGAAGGTGCCGACGTGCAGCTCGTAGACCACGGCACCGGCCAGCTGGCGACCGGTCCAGGTCTGGTCGCTCCAGGCGAACGCCGAGGTGTCGAAGGTCCGGGAGCGCTCGTGGACGCCGCCCGGCTGTCGCCGCGACCGGGGATCCGGCACGGGCCGGTCGGCGTCGTCGACCAGGTAGCCGTAGTCGATGTCGCCCTGGGTCGGGTCGGGGGTGGGCTCCGCGGGGGTCCACCAGCCGTCGGCGGCCTGTCGCATCCCCACCGTGGTGTCGTGCACCGAGAGCCGCAGGGTAGCCGCCCTCGGCGCCCACACGTCGTACGGGCCTCGCGTGTGCGACATCAGGACTCCTTGACCAGCAGGGCGACCGGCAAGGTCGCGAGCATGTCGTCGAGCCGGGCGCTGACGACCCGGTCGGTCAGCAGGTCGCGCCAGGTGCCCTCGGGCAGCGCGAGGGTGGTCTCGCCCCAGCCACCGGCGTCGGCCAGGCCGACCGGCAACCGGGTGGCCACGCTGATGGCCCCGCCCCGGTCGAAGGCCAGCACGTGCGCAGCCGCGGATCCCGAGGCGTCGAGGGGCGCGTACGAGGCGAACAGCTCGGGTCGGCCCCGGCGCAGCCGCAGCGCGGTCGCCGTGACCAGCAGCTTGGTGGCCCCGACGTCGTGCAGACCGGTCGGTACGACGGCCGCGGGCGGCCCGGCCAGCAGCACCGACCGGGCGTCGAAGTCGACCGGGCGCCGGTTGTCGGGGTCGACCAGCGACTGCTCCCACAGCTCGGAGCCCTGGTAGACGTCGGGCACGCCCGGCATCGTGAGGGCGACCAGCTTGGCCACCAGGGCGTTGGACCAGCCCGGGTCGACGACGCGGGCCAGAAGCGCGTCCAGCACCGCGGTCACCTCGGCGGTGTCGAACGCGGCGTCCACAGCGCCGTGCACCGCCGCCTCGTACGCCGCGTCCGGCGCGGTCCAGGTGGTGGAGTCACCGGCCTCGCGCATCGCCTTCTCGGCGTAGCCGTGCAGGCGGTCGCGGAGCACGTCGTCGGGCGAGGAGCCCCAGGCGCCGAGCACGGCCTGCCACAGCAGCGCACCGAAGCCGGGGTCGGGCAGCGGCACCAGGGCCAGCAGCTCGTCGAGCGCCGCCTCCCACGCGGCGGACTGCTCGGCCAGCACGGTGATCCGGGCCCGCACGTCCTCGCCGCGCTTGGTGTCGTGGGTGGACAGGCAGGTCATCGCGTGCGGCCACTCGGCCTGCCGTTCCAGCATGGCGGCGTGGAAGCCGGCCACGCCCAGGGCGAACACCGACGGGTCCCCACCGACCTCGTTGAGCGAGGTGAGCCGGGACCAGCGGTAGAATGCGCAGTCCTCGACGCCCTTGGCCATCACCATCCCGCTGGTCTGCTGGAAGCGTCGGGCGGGTGGGGTCCAGCCGTCACCCAGCACCGGCTGGAGGATGTCGAGGGCGTCGGTGAGGTCCGGTCGGTGCCGGCGGGCCAGCCCGAACGCCGCGTCCAGGTGCTCCAGGCCGCCGGCCGGTAGGTAGGACCGGTAGACGCCGAAACAGGCCAGCAGCTCCCCGATCGCGTCGGTCAACCGGTCGGTGTCGGCGGTGGGCGTCACGCTGCCGTGCAGCACGTGGTCGACCTCGCGGGCGATCCGGTTGACCTCGGAGTGCAGGATGCCGTCGACGACGTGCCGCTTCCGGTCGTGCACGAGCTGCTCCCAGTCGACCGGCGCACCCCGCAACCGGGCCTCCAGGGCGTCCAGGGGGGCCTGGCCGCTGGGGTCGGTGAGCACCCGGTCGAGGTGGGCCAGGGCGTCGTACCCGGTGGTCCCGGCGGTCGCCCAGGTCGTCGGCAGCTGCTCCCCGGGCTCCACGATCTTCTCGACGAGCACGTAGGCCCCACCGGTCAGGTCGGCCAGGTCACGCAGGTAGCGCTCGGGGTCGCGCAGGCCGTCGGGGTGGTCGACACGCAGCCCGTCGACCAGGCCCTCGGTGAACCACCGTCGGATCTCGGTATGGGTCTCGGCGAAGACGTCGGGGTCCTCCACACGCACGGCGGCGAGCGTGTTGACCGCGAAGAACCGGCGGTAGTTCAGCTGGTCGTCGGCGGTGCGCCAGCCGACCAGCTCGTAGTGCTGACGCGCGTGCACGGCGTCGGCGTCGGCACCGTCGTCAGCCGTGCCGGGAGCGAGCGGGTAGCGGTGGTCGTGGTAGCGCAGCTCGGCCTGCTCGCCGGAGCCGACGACCCGCAGGTGGTCGATCGGCCCACCGGGCGCGGCCTGGTCGTCGTCGCCCACGACGGGGATCCGCAGCCGACCGCCGCCGGCGGCCCAGTCGACGTCGAAGGCACCGGCCCGCTCGGACGCGCGACCCAGCCGCAGCACGTCCCACCACCACGACGCTCCGTCGGGCACGGCCACGCCGACGTGGTTGGGCACGATGTCGACCAGGACACCCAGCCCGTGCTCCCGCGCCGCGGCCGAGAGCGCGGCGAGGCCCTCGGGCCCGCCGCGGGTCTCGTCGACGCGGTCGTGCGCGACGACGTCGTAGCCGTGCGTGGAGCCGGGCTCGGCCGCCAGCAGCGGCGACAGGTAGACCCAGTCCACCCCGAGCTCACGCAGGTAGGGCACCCGGGCGGCGGCCTGGTGCAGCGTGAACTCCTGCGAGATCTGGAAGCGGTACGTCGAGACCGGCACCCGCATCGGCTCAGTCCCCCTTGCCGCGCGACTGCGCGGCGACCGAGGCGGCCACCGAGTGGTCGGGCTCGGCCTCGGGCTCGGAGTGCTCGATCAGCACCACCAGGGAGCGGTGCTCCATGTGGATGGTGCCGCCCGCACTCACCGTGGGGTCGTCGTCGGGGTTGCCCCCGGTGTCGATGACGACGTCCCACGCCGCGGCGTACTCCTCGGGCGGCAGCGTGACCTGCGCCGGTCCGTCGGCGTTGAAGTAGAGCAGGAAGTGGTCGTCGGTGATGCTCTGGCCGCGGGCGTCCTTGCCTGCGATGCCCTGGCCGTTGAGGTACATCCCGATGGCCTCGTTGCCGTTCGTCCAGTCCTGGTCCTCCATCGGTCGGCCGTCGAGGTGCAGCCAGACGATGTCGTTGAGCCGGTCACCCTCGCCGCCGGCGACCGCGGTCCGCACGGCGTTACCGGTGAAGAAGCGCTTGCGGCGGAACGTCGGGTGGTCGCGACGCAGCTTGATCACCGTCGAGGTGAAGTCCGTCAGCGGCTTGTCGACGTCCTCCCAGTCCATCCACGCGATCGTGGAGTCCTGCGCGTAGGTGTTGTTGTTGCCGTCCTGGGTGCGCCCCATCTCGTCGCCGTGCAGCAGCATCGGCACACCCTGGCTCAGGAGCAGCGTGGCCAGCACGTTGCGCTGCTCGCGGGCCCGGAAGGCCTGGATCTCCGGGTGGTCGGTCGGGCCCTCGACGCCGTGGTTCCAGGAGCGGTTGTGGTTCTCGCCGTCGTTGCTGTCCTCGCCGTTGGCCTCGTTGTGCTTCTCGTCGTAGGAGACCAGGTCGCGCAGCGTGAAGCCGTCGTGCGCGGTCACGAAGTTGATGCTCGCGACCGGGCGGCGGCCCGAGGTCTCGTAGAGGTCGGAGGAGCCGGCCACCCGGGACGCGAACTCGCCCAGGGACGGCTCGCCGCGCCAGAAGTCGCGCACGGTGTCGCGGTAGGCGCCGTTCCACTCGGTCCACTGCGGCGGGAAGCCGCCGACCTGGTAGCCACCGGGGCCGATGTCCCAGGGCTCCGCGATCAGCTTCACCTGCGACACGACCGGGTCCTGCTGCACGAGCTCGAAGAACGCGGCCAGCCGGTCGACCTCGTAGAACTCGCGGGCCAGGGTCGAGGCCAGGTCGAAGCGGAAGCCGTCGACGTGCATCTCGGTGACCCAGTAACGCAGCGAGTCCATGATCAGCTGCAGGGCGTGCGGGTTGCCGACGTTGAGACTGTTGCCGGTCCCGGTGTAGTCCATGTAGAACTTCCGGTCGTCCTCGACTAGGCGGTAGTAGGCCGCGTTGTCGATGCCGCGCATGCTCAGCATCGGGCCCAGGTGGTTGCCCTCTGCGGTGTGGTTGTAGACCACGTCGAGAATCACCTCGATGCCCGCGGCGTGCATGGCCTTGACCAGGGACTTGAACTCCTGGACCTGTTGGCCCATGCCCTGGGGGGTGCGGGCTGCCGCGGAGTAGTCGGCGTGCGGGGCGAAGAACCCGAGGGTGTTGTAGCCCCAGTAGTTGCGCAGCCCCTTGTTGAGCAGGGTGCTGTCCTGCACGAACTGGTGCACCGGCATCAGCTCGATCGCGGTCACGCCGAGCTTCGAGAGGTGCTCGGTGACCGCGGGGTGCGCCAGCCCGGCATACGTGCCGCGGATGTCCTCGGGCACGTCGGGGTGCAGCTGGGTCATGCCCTTGACGTGGGCCTCGTAGATGACCGACTCGTTCAGCGGGTAGTTCAGCCGACGGTCGCCCTCCCAGTCGTAGAACGGGTTGACGACCACGCCCATGGTCATGTGGGCCGCGGAGTCCTCGTCGTTGCGGGAGTCCTCGTCGCCGAAGGTGTAGCTGAAGATGCTCTGGTCCCACTCGATCTCGCCGGCGGTGGCCTTGGCGTAGGGGTCGAGCAGCAGCTTGTTCGGGTTGCAGCGGTGGCCGGCGTCGATGTCCCACGGCCCATGCACCCGGTAGCCGTAGCGCTGACCGGGCTGGACCCGCGGCAGGTAGGCGTGCCAGACGAACGCGTCGACCTCGGTCAGCTCGACCCGGGTCTCGGTCATCGGACCACCGCCCGTCTCGTCGAAGAGGCAGAGCTCGATCTTCTCGGCCACCTCGCTGAACAGGGCGAAGTTGGTGCCCGTCCCATCGAACGTCGCGCCTAGGGGGTACGCCGATCCCGGCCAGATCTCCACCACGTGGGGGTCCTCTCGTGCTGCTCGTGTCGTGCTGCTGGTCATCAGAAAGCCGCGCCCGGGTGATGGCTTGGAACGATCCAACCACGGGCGCCGGCCCGGTCGGCCCACCCGACCGGGGGTCACACTCTCCACGGTGCGCGGGGTCGGCGCCACCCGGCCCGGGAACCGGCCCCTGGGTACGGTCGGAGGGTGACCCGATCCGTGCGCGCCCGTGCCGCCCTGACCGTCGCCGCCCTGACGGCGGTGCTCGCCCTGGCCGGCTGCTCCGGCGAGCCGCTGCCGCGCGACGCGGGGTCGGGCTCGGGCGACGGGTACGGCGTACCGCAGAAGTAGGTCGTGAGCCGGGGTCACCAGCTGACCCGGTCTCACGAGTGACAGGTCCTGAGGGGCCTAGGCTGCCGACCGTGCGCCTCTTCACCGCCCTCGTCCCGCCCGACGAGGTGGTCGAGCACCTCGACGACTTCCTGGACGTGCGCCGCTCCGCGGCCGACTTCCGTTGGACGTCGCCCGCCCAGCTGCACCTGACGCTGTCCTTCATGGCCGACGTCGACGACTGGCGCCTCGACGACCTGCTGGAGGGCGTCGCCGCCGCCGCGGCCCGTCGTACGCCGCTGAGCCTGCGGGTCACCGGGGGAGGGGCGTTCCCGGCCCCGGTCGCGGCCACCGTGCTGTGGGCCGGGCTGGACCTGGACGGGCCGGGCGGCAC
>JAJAYJ010000169.1 GCA_026786275.1 Nocardioides sp.
CAGCCAGGTCGGGTCGACGACGGGCAGCCCGTCCCGCAGCGCCGCGGCGACGCCGGGCTGGGCCGGCACCTGCGCGGGCGCCTGCACCGGGGAGTACGGCGCCTGGCTGGTGAGCACCTCACCAATGGGTCGCGCCGGGGCGAGCAGGTGCTGCAGGCCGACCGCGCCGGCCGCGACCAAGAGCGCGGCGACGACCATCAACAGCCCCCGGCGCCCCATGCCACCAGTATGCGGACGACCACCGACAGCGCCGAAACGGCCTACGACGCTGCGAGCACCCCGGTCGCCTCGGCTTCGGAGCGCACCAGGCAGAACCGATTGCCCTCGGGGTCGGCCAGGGTGACCCAGCCGGTGCCGGGCCGGTGCTTGCCGCGGTGGTCCTGGGGCTCACCCGATGTCGTGGCGGCGGGTGAAGTCGACGATCTGCTCGGCGATCTCGGGGCGGCACACGATCAGGTCGGGCAGGTAGACGTCGTCGCGGTTGTAGCGCAGCGGGGTGCCGTCGACCCGGGACGTGAACAACCCGGCGGCGCGGGCCACAGCGACAGGCGCGGCGGAGTCCCACTCGTATTGGCCGCCGGCGTGCACGTAGGCGTCCGTGATGTCGCGGACGACCGAGATCACCTTCACCCCGGCCGAACCCATCGGCACCAGCTCGGCGTCCAGCTCGTCGGCGAGGTCGTGCACGAACTCCGGCGGCCGGCTGCGGGACACCGCGATCCGCAGCGCCGCTGCAGTGCGGGCCAACACCACCGGGGGCGCGCCGGTGTGGAAGGTCTGGCCCAGGGCCGGCTGGGCGACGGCGCCGGCGGTCAGGTCGTCGGCGCCGCGCTCCCACAGGGCCACGTGGACGGCCCAGTCGTCGCGGGGCGGCTCGGAGAACTCGCGGGTGCCGTCGAGGGGGTCGATGATCCAGACCCGCTCGCTGCCGAGCCGGACCTTGTCGTCCTTGCCCTCCTCCGACAGGACCGCGTCACCCGGCCGGTGCTGGGCGAGCAGCGCCATCAGCAGCTCCTGGGCGGCGGCGTCCCCGGCGTCCTTGAGGTCACGACCGGTCAGCCCCTCGCGCCGTACGTCGAGCAGCCGACGCCCGGCCGCCTCGGCCAGCCAGGCCGCCAGCACGTGGTCGTCGCGGGCGGCGTCGTCGGGCGGGGTACCGGGTTCGAAGTCAGTCACCGCCCCACCCTACTGAGAAGGCTCGGCCCTCGGGCGGGGGTCGCGGGCCGGGATGAATCCCCGGTCGACCGGGGACTCATGCGCTGAGCGGGGGTTGCAAACCCCACGAGGCGACCGAAACGCCCGACAGGTCCGCGGACCCGGGGGGCAATCACGGTGACCGGGTAGGCACGCGGGTGGGCGAGGTGTCCGGCGCGTCCTACCCGAAGCGGCCGTTGACGTAGTCGTGGGTGCGCTGGTCGCGGGGGCTGGTGAACATCGCATTGGTCTCACCGTGCTCGACGATCACCCCGGGGGTGCCGGCCGAGGCCAGGAAGAAGGCGCACTGGCTGGAGACCCGGGCGGCCTGCTGCATGTTGTGGGTGACGATCACGATCGTGACCTCGCGGGCCAGCTCCAACATGGTCTCCTCGATCACCCGCGTGGAGGTCGGGTCGAGAGCCGAGCAGGGCTCGTCCATCAGCAGGACGCGAGGCTTGATCGCGAGCGAGCGGGCGATGCAGAGCCGCTGCTGCTGACCCCCCGACAGGCTGCCGCCGGGGGCGTCGAGGCGGTCGTGCACCTCCTTCCAGAGCCCACCCTTGACCAGGCAGGACTCCACGAGGTCGTCCTTCTCCGAACGGGAGGCCTTGGTGCCGGTGAGCTTGAGGCCCGCGAGGACGTTCTCCCGGATGGACATCGCGGGGAACGGGTTGGGCTTCTGGAAGACCATGCCGATGGAGCGGCGCGCGTCGATCAGCCGGCGGCCCGGGTCGTAGATGTCGTCCCCGTCGAGCAGCACCTCGCCGGCGAGCTGGGCCGAGGGCACCAACTCGTGCATCCGGTTCAGGATGCGCAGGAACGTGGACTTGCCGCAACCGGACGGCCCGATCAACGCGGTCACCGCTCCGGCCCGCATGGTCAGCGACACCCGGTCGAGCACCTTGCGGTCGCCGAACCAGGCGGTGACGTCGCGGGCCTGGATCTCGGCCAGCGGACCGGTCGGCACCGGCGCGGGCACGGCGCCCGCCTGGTCGTCGGCGAACAGGTCCTCGTAGCCCTCGGCAGGCGTGGCAGCGGCCATCGTGATCGTCGCGTCGTCGTGTTCCATCTGGTCCTCTGCTGTGGTGCGGTGCCGGGTGGTGCCGGGTAGTGCCGACCCGGCGGGCGTCGCACGCGTGCTGCGTACGGCGCCCGACGGGCCGTGCTGGTCGTGCTGGTCCTGCGGTGGGGCTACTTCTTGGCCCGGGGCTTGGCCGCCTTGATCGTGAAGCGCAGCGTGGAGCCGTTGCCGTTGGCGTCACCGGCCCAGGTGGCCTTCAGCTTGTTCTTGCCGGGCTTGAGGCCCTTGAGCTTGAACGACGCCACCCCGTTGGCCAGGGCGGCGGTGCCGACGGTTTTGGAGCCACGCTTCACGACGACCTTGCCGGTGGCCTTGGCGGTGGAGCCGACCAGGGTGACGGTGACCTTGCCCTTGACGGGCTTGACGACGGTCTTCTTGCCCTTCTTGGTGACGGTGGCCTTGCTCGAGAAGGACTCCTTGAGCGAGGACGTGGCCTTGGCGACGGTGCCCGTGCCGACACCCTCGGAGCCGGTGAAGGCAGTGTTGGCCGCCGGGGTGAAGACCGCCCGGTACGTGTGCGGACCGGGAGCCGCGGCCGGGGTGGCGGTGGCCTGGCCGGAGACGAGCGGCACGTTGCTGGCCACGGCGGTGGCGCCCTCGAAGAAGGTCACCGTGCCGCTGGGAGCGGTGCTGGCGTTGATGCGGGCCACGACGCGGGCCGACGAGGCGCTGGCGCTGGTCACGGTGACCGCCGTGGAGGTGGGCACGGTGTCGACGGTGAAGTTGCTGGTCGCCGACGTGGTCGGCGAACCGCAGGCGCCGCCGCGCGACGGCGTGAACAGTTGCCTGAAGCCGGCGGCCTCGATGAGGGGCTTGGCCGCTGACGAGCACACGTAGCCGTTGGAGCCGAACACAGACGAGAAGTTGCCGATCTCAGCCCCGCGCACCACGTTGTACAGCGCACGGTTGGCCGCGAACCCGTTCTCGACCCGCAACGTGCCCAGGAGACCCGCGCGGCCGGTCGAGAACGGCGCGATCGCACTGGCGTTGTTCTTGATCAGGGTGTCGTCGTTCTCCTGGAACGGGGTAGCCCCGGCCGTGTTGACCGCCACGCCACCGTTGGCCGCGTCGAGCTGAGCCTGGAAGAAGGTGCGGGTACCGGAGCCGGCCTGCGGGATGTAGTAGGTGATGGGGCCGGGCTGACCGCCGACCGTGCTCCAGTTGGTCGTCTCACCCTTGTAGATCGAGACGATCTGGGCGATGGACAGCGTTGCAGGGGCGTTCGAGCTCGGCGACGTCACCACGCCGAGGGTGTCGAGCGCGAACGGGAACGACTGCAGGCTCGCAGCCGTCTCGGCGGCACTCTGGGCCGAGGAGGACCGCGCGAAGTCGATGTTCGTGTTGTTCCCGGCACCGTAGAGCAGCGCCTTGCCGGCACTCGAGCCGTTGGGGCGGGGCGGGGTGCTGCCGTCAGGCAGCGCGATCGTGCCGCCGCCGGTGGCGGCGTAGGTGAAGAGCTTGTTGGTGGGGTTGGTGGGGTTGTAGCCGTTGGCCAACCTGAAGAGGGCGTTCTGGCTGGTGTCTGACCCGACCCCGATCAGGTCGGCTGCGACCGGCACGCCGGGGCTGTCGTCGGGGTCGGGGGCCGCGGACGCGGAGCCGGCGGTCATCGTGATGACCGAGACCGTCAACGCGGCGGTGGCGATGCCGGTGAAGAGCTTGCGTGCGTACATCTGTCCTTCTCCTCAGGTGGTGGGCCGAGCGGCCCGTGGGTGGTGCGGTGTGGAACGGGTGAACTCGAGGGGCTCGTCAGAGCAGGTTGGGCAGCAGCCGCATGGCCACGTCGGTGGTGGACCACGCGGCAGCGAGGGCCACCGGAGTGGCGATCACCCACACCAGCGGGCCGGCCCAGCGCTGGCGGGCCGCGACGATGCCCAGGGTCAGTGCGAGCAGCGCGGCCAGGTGCAGCACCAGCAGCGGCAGCACCCCGCTGTCGGTGGCCAGCGGCCGCTCGGAGTCCGGCACCGACGCAGGCAGGCCCGCGGGGGCCGGGAACGCGGTCGCCGCGTCGGCGTCGACGTACAGCACGGAGCCGGAGGCGAGGTCGGTGCGCGCCCCGGAGCTCTCCGAGGTCACCAGGGTCAACCGGGACGACCCCGCAGCCAACGGCTGCGGCAGTGGGTCGCCGGCCCGGCGTACGCCGAGCACGGTGAACGCCGTGGTGCCCTGGCCGGTGACCGTGGTGATCGTGTCGCCGGCGACCAGGCTGCCGAGCGAGGCGAACGGGCCGCCGTAGGTCTGGGCCCGGCCCATCATCACCGAGGTGCCGCTCTGTCCGGGCAGCACCGTGTTGCGCAGGTGGCCGGGACCGGCCAGCGTGTCGGCCGAGCCAGTGCCCTCGACCACAGTCTGCTGCAGCCCGATCCGCGGCGCGGTCAGCACGGCGACCGGGTCCCCGGCCGGCACCACCGGACCGACCGGTGCGATGGCCGACGCCAGCTGGGTCCGGAAGTCCCGGTAGAGCAGGTCCTGGTCACGACCGTGGGAGAGACCCCCCAGGAACACTAGCTGGAAGACCATCCACAGGCAGAGCAGCGAGATCATGGCCACCGAGGTCGACAACACCGTCACGGGCTCGTCACGGGTCGTCGGCACCCGGGGTGCCCGGGGCGCCCGGGGCGGCGGTGCCGTGCCGTCGGCCGGCGGTCGACCCAGCAAACGCCGCACCGACCGGGGCGCCCGGGTCTCGACGTCGTCGCGCCGCATCGTGGCCGTCACCCCTGCCTCCGTCGCGGCGGCCGCACGAAGAACCGCATGCCGGTCGCGGCACCCAGGCCGAGCAGCCCGATCACCATCAGCGTGGGCAGCAGGCGACCGGCGAGGCCGGAGCTCACGGCCCCGGTGGCCGGCATCGCGACCGGTGCGGAGGCGGGCAGGGCCGGGGCCGGGGCGACGACCGCGGGGGCCTCGACGGCAGCGTCCTCAGCGGCGGGGGCTGAGTCGACCGGGCCGGCGGAGGACGAGGGCGGCGGCGCCGCCGACGACGAGGTCACCTCGCCGGTGCTCGCAGGCTCCTCGACCGCCTCGGCGGGCTTGGAGTCCTTCTGCGCCTCGACGGCGTCGGCCACGGCCTGGGCCGAGGCGAAGAGCTTGGCCGTGACGCCCGACTTCGTGATCGGCAGGTAGCCCGCGGGCAGCTCCCCGTTTCCGGAGCCGGCCTGCTGGCCCTCGGTGGTCGAGACCCTCATGAACTGGGCCACCTTGGTGGCGTCCTCGGGCAGCAGCCCGGAGAGCTTCGCCGCGGTGTAGACGATCATGGTGCCGGGGTAGGCACGGCCGCTCGTGCGCACGTCGGCCTGGTCGAGCGCGAACGGCTCGAGCTTCTTGTCCTGGGTGGTGAGCTTGACCCCGGCCGCGAGCGACGAGGTGCTGGGCGCGACGTACTTTCCCTTGTCGGTCTCGAGGGCAGCAGTCCGCAGGCCGAACCGCTCGGCGTCGCCCAGGCTGACCAGGCCGAGCACGAACCGGGCGCCGTAGGACTGCCGGTCGACCCGGCCCAGCTTGTAGCTGCCCGTCGCGAGGCCGGTGTCGCATCGGGTCTGCACGTTGGGCCAGCCATCGAGCAGGGAATCGGCGACCTTGCGCAGGGAGGTCACCGGCGCGGCGAGCTGGGTGAAGTAGACGGCCGGGTTGTTGGTGCGACACACGTCGGGCGTGGTCGGGACGAATTCGTCCAGCAGCGGGAACTCGTCGCGGGGCAGCTTCAGCTTCTTGTACGCCGGGTTGACCTTCATGCCCCAGGGGTCGGGCTTGCCCGCGATGAAGTCGGTCGCGTCCTTGTCCTGCGTGAGGTAGTCGGTGAGCTGCTCGATGATGTCGGAGGCGTTGGACAGCGACAGCAACGAGGCGCCGGCCTCCTGGCTGATCTCGCTCAGGCCGGGGTTGAGCTCGATGAACTCCGGGTCGTTCATGATGCCCAGCGGGTTGGCCTCGATGCCGGGGTGGCCCCGGCCCAGCGCCGAGCCGAGATAGGACTGGGTCAGCAGCTTGGCGATCAGTCGGGCGTTCAGCTTGAGGTCGGTGAACTCCCCCGCGTTGTCGGGTCGGTCGATGGCGTAGCCGATGCCGAACCCGGTCACGGCCGTCGGTGCGTAGCCGATCTTCTCGCCACCCGAGGACGTGTGCTCGCTGGAGACCACCGCGGCGGCGCCGCCGCCGGCCTGCATCAGCTTGAAGCCGGCGTCGTCGGACATCTGGTTGAGCTGGAACTTGAACCGCTTCTTGTCCAGGCAGTACGCCGGGGACCACTGTAGGGAGGCCTGGGCCAGCAGCTCGGAGCCGTAGAACCCCGTCGGGGGCCGGGGGTCCAGCACGTCACAGGTGTCGGGCGGCAGGCCGAAGGTGACCGGGACGGCGAACCGGTTCTTCCAGTTCGACTCCGACCACCACAGGGCCGGTGACACGGCCTGGTCCACGCCGCCGTTGACGAAGTTGCTGCTGCCGGGCGTGAACTGCCCACCCTTGCGGCACGCGGACTCCGAGAGCCCGGAGCCGTTCTGGTCGGTCGGCGGGGTCGGGGTCGGGCCAGCAGTGTCGGTCGGAGCAGCGCTCGGGGACGCGCTGGACGACGGCGAGGGCGTCTCGGTCGGCGGCACGTCGCAGCTCAGGCCGTTGATCGGGATGACGACGATCGAGCAGTCGACCTTCTCGCTGCAGCCGAGCGACTCGTTCTCGACGTCGCTGCGGACCTCGAAGCGGACCGAACCGTTGCCGTCGGGGTCGGTGAAGGCCGCGATCTCGTTGGCCGGGAACGCTGCCCCGACGGCCGCCTCCGGTGGCATGTGGGCCGAGTCGCAGGCGGCGTAGACGGTGCCGTCGGCGGCCACGAACGGAGTCAGGTGGGTGGAGAACGGCTCGATGTCGGCGGTCGGGCACTCGCTCTTGGCCGGGAACGGGTCGGCCCCGCTGACTCGAGCACGGTCGCCGGCCTCGGCGTCCAGGTCGTTGCGCCACGAGGCCTCGGCGTCGGAGCGGCTGACCTGGGAGCGCTGGGCGACCGAGGCGGTGAAGCAGGTCTCGGGCCGCAGCTGCTCGGCCAGCGGCAGTGAGGGGTCGTCGGTACCCCGGCACTGCATGATGACGACCGGGTACTCCTGCTGCAGGCCGTTCTCGCCGTACGGGTTGCTGGCCCGGCCACCGCTGGGCTGCGCACCGCTCCACGTGATGTTGACCCGCTGGCGGCCCCGGAGGTTCCTGGTCTGGTCCACGTCGACCGTGACCGTGTTGGGCGGGAAGTCCAGGGTGGTGCCGTCGGCGTTCCTGAAGACCCGGGTCAGCGTCTTGGTCGCGCTGTAGGTGCTCGCGGCCGCGGGCTTGTCTCCCTTGCCCTTGCCGCTCTTGTCGGCACCCTCACCGGCAGCGAGCGCCGGCAGTGCGCCCACCAGCAGGGTGGGCAGCAGGATCGCGAGGCTCAGCAGACAGAGCGGGAGGCGGACGGTGGGGCGGGTCATCAGGATCGCGCCCTGGCGAGGCGCCGTCGGCGCAGGCCGGTGGAGTAGATGCCGGGCAGCACGACCAGGCCGACGAGCAGGGCCGCGGCCAGCCAGCCGAACGTGCGGTTGTCGAGTGGGCGCGAGGAGGCCAGCTCGGTCGGGTTGGCGTAGATCTCGCTCTGCGCGACCTGGCCACCGGCGACCGGGGCTGACGCGACCACCTCGCCGGTGGCCGGGTCGGCGACGACGGGGGCCTGGTCGACCGGGATCACGGCGCCGGTGGCCGGATCCACCACGGGTGCCGCCGGGGCGACCACGGCGCCACCGGCCACGGGTGCCGCCGGGGCGGCAGCCGGGTCGACGGCCCCACCGTCGGTCGACGGCACCCCCGTGCCCGTCTCCGTGCCGCACGGCCCGGCGCCCGTCTTGTCGCACGCGGCCGGCTGCGGGGCGATCTCGGCGAGCTTGTTCTTGGACAGGTTCTTGCCGTCGAAGGTCGGGTTGTTGCAGCTCTTGACGTCGCGGTCGGTGACGTCCACGGCCGGGTCGGCGACCTTGAGCTTGGCGACCTGGTCGAAGCTGGCCTGCACCAGGTTGAGCGGTAGCGGCGAGTAGCCGTACGGTCCCGCCTTGGTCTGGCCCGCGCACAGCGAGTAGTAGAGGAAGTCGGCGATCGTCTGCCGCTTGGCCGTCGTCATCCGGGTGTCGCTCGCACCGGTGGGGATGACCATGTAGGAGTACGACGAGATGGGGTAGGCACGGGGGTCCGGGTTCGCGTAGACCTTGTCGAGGACCTGGGTCAGGTACAGCGGCGAGCTCACGTCCTGGTTGATCTGGGCCTGGGTCAGGGCCACGGCGGTGTTGTACTGCGTGGGCTCCACGAAGAAGCCGGCCTTGTTGAGCACCTTGACGACCGGGTAGTCCTTGTTGAGCGGGTAGGAGTACTCGACGTACCCGATCGTGCCGTTCCCGGCGAAGCCGGCGATCGTGTTCATCACCTGGTCGGAGCCGGCCTGGCCGAGGGCGCGGCCCTGACGGGGGTAGTACGACGTCAGCCCGGCCTTGCCGTAGAAGGCCTGCCAGATGTCGGGGTACTCCTTGTCCATCCACGACGTGAACTGGGCCGTGGTGCCGGAGCCGTCGGAGCGAACGACCGGGGTGATCGAGAGCGAGGGGAAGGCGCGCCCGTTGTTGTCGGCGGTGATCGCCGGGTCGTTCCAGTTGGTGATCTGGTTGGTGAAGATCTTCGAGATCGTGTCGCCGGAGAGCCGCAGGTTCTTGACCAGCTTGCCGCCGATCTTGAGCTGGTAGGTGAAGGCGGTGCCGCCGGCCACGATCGGCAGGTAGGCGAACTCACGACCGTTGCTGGTGTCGGCGTTGCCCAGCTCGTCGGTGCCCTGGTAGGGGATCTCCGAGATGGCGAAGTCGGTGCTGCTCTGCGAGAAGTCCTTGCGGCCCTTCGAGGAGCCGCCACCGGTGTAGACGACCTTCATGCCGTTGGCGTCGACGTCGGCGATCCACTGCTGCACGATCAGCTCGGACCAGGTCGAGCCGGTGCCCTCGATCTGGGCGTAGACGACGGCCTCGGCGGCCCCGGGGCGGGCGAAGACGACACACAGGGCCACGACCAGGGTCAGCAGGAGTCGGGCGGCGTGCGAGCGGACGGAGGTCATCCGACGACCTTTCGGGCAGTGCGGGAGGGAGGGGCAGTGCGGGAGGGAGGGGCTGGACGAGAGACACGCGTGACGCGCTTGGGCCGGGCGAGCAGCCGAGCGATCACGAAGAGCGCGAGCACGAGCACCAGCAGGACCAGGGCTGCCCCGAAGGCGCGGGCGATGGCCTGCGGCTCACCGCTGCGGACGTTGGTGTAGATGAACAGTGGCAGCGAGTTCATGACCCCGTCGGTGGGTCCGGTGACCACGAACGCGGCCGCACCGGAGGTCAGCAGTACCGGGCTGGTCTCGCCGACGCCGCGGGCGACACCGAGGATCACCGCGGTGGCGAGGCCGGGACGAGCGGTGGGCAGCACGACGTGCCACACGGTGCGCCAGCGGCTGGCTCCCAGGGCCAGGCTCGCCTCGCGCAGGCCGTCGGGCACCACCCGGAGCACGACGTCGGCAGCCCGCGCGATGATCGGCAGCATCATCACCGCGATCGCCATCGAGGCCGCGAAGCCGGAGCGCGGGAAACCGAGCGCCACGATCAGCACGGTGTAGATGAACAGGCCAGCCACGATGGAGGGCAGCGCCGTCATCGCCTCCACCACGGTGCGCACGATGGTGGCGAACCTGCCGCCGACCTCGGTCATGAAGACCGCGGTCCCGATGCCCAGCGGCAGGGTGATCGCCAGGGCGATCCCGAGCTCGATCCCCGAGCCCAGGATGGCGTGCAGGATGCCGCCGCGGTCGAAGCCGTCCTTGGGCCCCACCCCGCTCATGTCGTCGGTGAAGAAGTTGAGGTTCAGCGCCGGACGCCAGCCCCTCAGCCCGACGAAGACGATCGTGCTGACCAGGGCGGCCCCGGTGACCAGAGCGGCTCCGGTGATGACGGAGGAAGCGACCTGGTCCTTGACCTCGACGGTGCCACCGCGCATCCCGGCGGTCACCCCGGTGACCAGGGTGCCGAGCACGAACCAGGTCAGCAGGAACCACGGCAGGCCGCCGAGCGGCAGCATCCGCTGGGTCAGCACCCAGGCCAGCGCGAAGCCGGCGACCCACGAGCCCACCTGCGTGAACCGCTCGTCCGGGCTGAGCCGGCCCAGGCTGGCGTGCGGCAGCGGCGGCGCGGCGTCATCGTCGTACGTCGGGAGGTGGGTGGCCGGCGCGGTGGTCCCGGGCGGGTTGTCCTGGACGGCGGTCATGCGGGGTCCCCGGCTCGTGGGTCGTCGGCGCAGCGAAGCGGGGCAGGCGAGGCACGTGGTGCGGTGCTCATGCGTCGGTCCCCGCTCCGGATCGGCTGCGGTTGACCATCACGGCCGCGATCGTGTTGACGCCCAGCGTGATGACGAAGAGCACGAAACCGGCCGCGAGCAGCGCGGAGAGCTGGGAGGCGCTGGCCTCACCGAAGCGGCCCGCGATCAGCGAGCTCACCGTGCTGGTGCCGACCTCGAGGATGCGGGGCTTGATCTCGAAGGCCGGCGAGACGATCAGGACGACGGCGATGGTCTCGCCCAGCGCCCGGCCCAGGCCGAGCATCGTGCCGCCGATGATGCCGCCGCGCCCGAAGGGCAGGACGACCGCGCCGACCATGCCCCAGCGGGTGGCGCCGAGGGCGAGCGCGGCCTCCTTCTCACCCTGCGGGGTCTGGGAGAAGACCTGGCGCATCACCGCGCAGGCCATCGGCATCACCATCATCGAGACCGCGATGCCGGCGCAGAACGCGCTGGCGACGTAGCGGGTGGTGTCGGTGACCGCGGCATTCGGGTCGGAGCCGACCACCTCGAAGAACGGGATCCAGCCGAGGTTGCGCTGCAGCCACACCGCCAGCTCCGCGGCGTACGGCATGATCAGGAAGAAGCCCCAGAGCCCGTAGATGATCGACGGCACCGCGGCCATCAGGTCGATCAGGGAGACCAGTGTGGACCGGGCCTTGGCCGGCGCGTACTCGCTGACGTAGAGCGCGACGAGGACCGAGAGCGGGAACGCGATCGTCATCGCGACCAGCGCCACCGACACGGTGCCGACCAGCACGGCCGCGATCCCGATGACGTCCTGGTCGGGCTGCCACTGGCTCTCGGTGAAGAAGCCCACGCCGTAGCGCTGCAGGGTCGGGTAGGCCTGCCAGGCCAGGAAGAGACCCACGCCGCCGGTGATCACCAGCACCGAGGCGCCGACGACCCGGGCACCGTGCTCGAACACCGCGTCGGCGCCGGTGGCACGACGCGAGAGGGTGCGAGGCACGACCTCCTCGGGGGAGCTCGTGGTGGGAACGGTCGTCACAACAGGCAGTGCTTTCGGGTCGTCCGAGACCGGGGCGCAAACGCCGAAAGCATGGGGAGCGACGGGTAACGACGACCCCGTCTTGGATGACCGCTAGACGAACAGCGAGGCCCCTTCTGACGACATCTCCGGCCTGCATGGCCCAGTTGGGCTACGAGCGCCCGGACCGGCCGGTCAGCATTGACCAGGGGCGCACCTCAACGGGGCCAGGCGGACCCTGGGGTGCCTCGGGGCCCTGGTCTGAGCGAGTTCGCGGGACCGTCCCGAGGGGCCCGCCCTGGTGCCGGCCGACCCCGTCGACGGGTCCGAGCTCGACCTCGGCCGCGGCGCCCCGCTGACGTGGCGGGCTGGGTACGGCGAGATGGCGAGATGGCGAGATGGCGAGATGGCCGCACCGTGGCAGACGACCACGCCGGTGCCCGAGGGGTGGCACGGCGCGGCCGTCACCCTCCCAGCCTGGTCGGTCTGGACCGGGTTGTCGGCCCTCTGACCCCGAGATCCTCTGAATTGAGTAACGCGCACCCGTCGGGTCTGACGGGGGTCGAGGCGGAGCGACCGGCGCGATCACGGAGCCACCTCGGCACGCTCAGCCGTCGGCCTCGTGCTGCTCCAGCGTGGACACGGCGGCGAGCTGGGTGCGTACGTCCAGCTTGCGCAGGATGGCCTTGACCTGGCTCCGCACGGTCGCCGCCGAGATGCCCAGCAGCGCGGCGATCGACCCGACGGGCACACCGTCGTAGAGCATCTCCAGCACGTGGCGTTCCCTGGGCGAGAGCGACTGCAGCCGCTCCGCCCGCTCGACGCGCAGGGAACGGTGCCGGTTCCACACCTCGACCAGCGCTGCCCGGTCCTCCGCGTGGAGCAGCGCAGCGCCCTGTTGCAGCGAGAACAGACCCGCCGCGACCTGGTCGAGGGTCCACGACGTCGGCACCACCCGAGCTGCACCGGCCTCGAGCTCGGCCCCCCAGATCGGCCCCCTGGGCGCGCTCGTCATGACGAGCCAGCAGCCGGACCGCTCAGCGAGGAGGATCCGCGACGATCGGACCTGGGCGGGCGTGTCCAGCTCGCTGATCATCAACCCGGCGCCGAACCGGGCGCGACCGGGCGGCCGGACACCGTCCGCCTGGTGCCCCGGCCACCCCAGGATCATCGTGTCGAAACCCCGATCCGCCAGAGCCGCGCAGACCGACTCCGCGATCAGTGACTGGTCGGAGGTGACAGCCACCCGTGGCGCCCCACGGCGCCGGGTTCCGCGCATCGCTCACCCCGCCCAGACGTGGGTAGACCCCAGGACGGCCCGTACCCCGGGTCGTTGGCTTCGATGCTGCCCACCCGTCGGGGTCAGGCCGGCGGGACCCACGCGATTGACCCAGATTTGGGGATCGGGTGTGCAGGATCAGGCCCCCGGTCCCCCGGACGTGCGGTCCCTCCCCAGATGCCCAATTCCGGGTATTCCGCTCATCCCAAAGGGTGGGTCGAGCCAGGGCGCCGGTTGACTCCACCCTGGTGGGCCGATGAGCCGGCACCTGCGAGCTGCTCGGGACGAAGCCGGTGATCACGCCCACCCGGATGGTGGCTCGCTTCCCACACGGGGGACTCACATGCACCTGCACCACGCCGCACCGCCGGAACCGGGCCGCCGCCACGACCTACGCCACCACGTCCTCCTCCCGGTCATCCTGGCCACACCGCTGCTCGCGGCCTTCCTGCTGACGCCGCAGACCCGCGCCGTCCCCTCGGTCGCGCTCAGCAACGGGCTGATCCTCTTCCCCGTCCTGCTGCTCAGCGCGGCTCTGATCCACCACCGCTGGTTGCTCACGCGCGACGACGTGACGGCCTGGCTCGTCCTCGCCCTCACCCTCGTCGGGGTGCAGGGCGTCGCGCTGCCGGCCCTGACGGGTGGACGGCCGGGCAGCGGGACCACCGACGCCGTCTGGTGGGCGATGCTCGACCTGCTGCTCGGCGTGGTGATCCTGGTGTGCGCCCGGGCGTGTCGAGTCGTGGAGCTCCGGTGCGACCCGCTCGTCGCCGGCGCCGGTCTGGGTCTGGGCCTGGTCGCGCTTCGTGCCGGCGTCCTCCACCTCGTGCCGGACTGGGAGGTCGCGCCGGCCGGGCTCGTCGGGCTGGGCCTCGGGGTGCTGCTGGTCCACGTCGTGCTGGCCCTGGCCGTGCTCGAGGTGCACCGGGCACCACGATGGCTGCGGATGCGGGTGGCGGCGACGGCGGTCCTCGTGGGGATCAGCCAGGCCGTCGCGGCCTCAGGACTGCCCGACAGCGTGGCGTCCAGCATCGTCGTGCTGGTGGCCGACGCCCTCTGTGCCGGGCTCCTCGTGACGACGGCGACCACGCTCCTCCTGTCCTTGATGACCGAGGACAGCGTGGTCGCGGAGCTGCGCCACCGGCTCGAGGCCGTCGAGGCGACCGTCCGCGTCGAGCGGGCCCGGATCCACGAGATCAACGCGACCCTGGCCGGGATCAGCTCGGCCTCCGACCTGATCCACTCCCCCGCCACGCTGAGCGGGCCGCGGCGCCAGATGCTGGAGGACATGATGCAGGCCGAGCTGTCGCGTCTGACACGACTGTTGCAGGACCCCACGCCGGTGCACGTCGTCGACCTGGACGAGGCGATCCGCCACCTGGTGGTCGCCCAGGAGGCGCGGGGACACACGGTGCAGTGGCGGCCCACCGGCGCCCATGCCCTCGGTTGTTCCGATGCCATCACCGAGGTGATCAGCATCCTGCTCGACAACTCGGCCCAGCACGGCTCCCCGCACGCCGCCATCGAGGTACGCAGCGACGAGGCGTCCGTCGAGATCGCGGTCAGCGACGCGGGTCCCGGCGTGCCCCCGGAGATGCGCCTCGAGCTGTTCGAGTGGGGGGTCCATGGCCCCGGTTCACACGGTCAGGGCTTCGGGCTCCACATCGCGCAGCAGCTCGTGCACGAACAGGGTGGTTCGTTGCGACTGCAGGAGACGTCGCCGCGCGGCACGACGTTCGTCGTCAGGTTCCCCTCGCCCTCCTTCACGAGACACGAGCATGGGGCAACCCAGCAGTCCGCGTAGCCAGCTGCGGATCGTGATCGTCGAGGACCACGTCCTCTTCGCCGAGTCCCTGGAGCTCGCCCTCCTCGTCGAGGGCTACGACGTCCGCCGGGTCCTCGTCCCGGAGCGCAGTGTCACACCGAACGCGTTGTTGTCCACGATCGCGCGGCACCAGCCACGGGTGGTGCTGCTCGATCTCGACCTGGGCGACTTCGGCGACGGCGTACTCCTCATCCCGGCGTTGGCCCGGACCGGCGCGGACGTCGTCGTGGTGACCGGCACGGTCGACCGCGCACGGTGGGGCGAGGCCCTGCGGTACGGGGCCCGCAAGGTCTCCTCGAAGTCACGGCCCCTGAACGAGATCCTCGCGACGGTGCGCCGCATCAACCACGGGCTCCCCGTGATGGACCGTGAGGAGCGGGAGGAGCTGCTGGCCCTGTGGCAGGACCAGAGAGACGAGCGTGATGACGTGAACGCCCGTCTGGGTCGGTTGACCCCCCGCGAGCGCCAGGTGCTCGGGCACCTGATGCGGGGCCGTGCGGTGCACGACATCGCGGCGCTGGGCGTGGTCTCCGAGGCTACGGTCCGCACCCAGGTCAAGTCGATCCTGGCCAAGCTCGAGGTGTCCTCACAGCTGGCCGCGGTGGGCATGGCTCACCACGTCGAGTGGCGTCCGCCCGGGAGCTGAGGACCCACGGCCGGCCGCTCGAGCGAGCTGGGAAGGGCGAGCCCACCAGCCGCCCGACCCGCGTCACCAGCTCCAGGAGTCTCGCAGCTCCAGTCCGAAGATGCGCTCGAGAGCGTCGATCTCAGGAGCCAGGGCGGTCCGGACGGTGGTGACGTCGTCCGGGGTGGGCCGTACTGCCTCACGGTCGAGGGTGCTGTACAGCACGCGGTGGACGAGAGCGGAGCGCTTGACCGTCCCCACGAGCCTGGCGCCGTCGTGGGCCCTCACCCAGTCCGCGCTGCGGCGGGCGGCCGAGGCGAGCACCACCGAGCGGGCCCGAGCGGCCGGCAGCCGAGCGGCGAGGTCCTTGGTCGCCAACGGCAACGGGTCGACGCCCAGGAACTGCGTCACGCCGTCCAGGAACCGCTGCGGGTCGACCGCCAGGTCGTCGAAGAGGGCGACGTGCACCATCTCGCGCGGAAACCGCTCGAGGAACCGGCCGAGACCGGTGGCGTAGCGGCCGTGCTCGAGGAGCTCGGGGCGGCTGCGGAGGGCCTCGGCGAAGGTGTCCGGCCCGATCCCGTGCTTGCGCATGTAGAGGTACGACGACCACGCACGCTCGACCGGGTCACGCAGGGAGACCATCACCTTGACCGGACCGAGGGTCGCATGGATCCGAGCTGCTGCCTCGGGATGGAAGAGGTAGTCCTGGCACACCTCGCCGACGACCTTCTCGGTGCGCGCGTCGCGGAACTGCGAGCGGTACCACTCCGGTCCGCGGTCGTAGTACCGGTCGAAGAAGTACAGGTCCTTCGCCGGGGTCAGGTAGACGTCGGGGTGCTTGAGCAGCATCTCGTGCAGCCAGGAAGACCCGGCCTTGTCAGGACCGACGTACAGGAAGTTGGGCAGACGGTTCACGACAGGCCCCGTCCGAGACGGCGGGCGACACCGAGCATCCGTCGGGGCTCGATACCGGGTCCGGCGATCGCGAGGGCGATCCAGGCGTGGGGTGCCGCGGGGTAGCGCGACAGCGCGCGCCCGGCGATGCGGGCACCCCGACCCCGTTCCCCGGCTGCCGCCCGGGCGGCAGCGATTTGGCCCAGGATGCGAGCGTGACCTCGGCGACGGTCCCGCAGGTCGGGGTGCTTGTCGAGGAGGTACTCCAGCGCGACCGCGGTGTTGAGCGAGCGGTCCCGGAACCACGAGGGCACGTCCTTGCGGATGTCGGCGAGGATCTCCTGCACCGTCCCGATCGAGCCGACCCGGCTCGCTCGCAGCACCCAGTCGTAGTCCTCGCCGTAACCGTGCGGCAGGTCCTCGTCGTAGAGCCCCACCTGGTCGAGGTCGAAGGCCGCACGACGCATCATCAGCGTCGAGCTGTGCAGCTCCTTGACGCGGTTGCCCAGCAGTCGCTCGTGCGACACGTGCCTCTCGCGGGCCTGCCAGTCGACGTTGCCGCGATCGCCCATCAGCAGACGGATCCCAGCGCCCACGGCCAGCAGCGCGGGGTCCCCGAGGAGTCGCTCGACCTGCAGGCGCACCTTGTCGGGATGCCAGAGGTCGTCGTCGTCGCAGCTGGCCACGAAAGCACCGTGGGAGGCCAGGAGGCCGGAGTTCCGGGCGCCGCAGAGTCCGCCCGTGCGCGTGTTGGGGATCGAGACCAGGTCCCGGTCCGGGCGGGACAGGGCCGCCAGCGTCGGGTCGACCTCCTCCCGGTCGTGGACGACCACGATCTCCAGGCGTCCGGCGTAGTCCTGGTCGAGGATCGCGGCCAGCGTCTCGCGCAGCAGTTCAGGGCGGCCCCGGGTGGGGATGACGACACTCACCAGCGGGGTCTGCTCGGCCACCGGGCCCCTGGCCTCGGGTCGTGCTGCCTTCACGTGAGACTCCTCATGTCGGTTCGGCGGTCGGACACCGGGGCAGCGCCGCCGCTGGTCACGGGGTATCCGTACGTCCTGAGTAGGGGCAGGGTGAGCGCGGCGACGACGGCCCGGTCCCTGGAAGACATCTGGGTGGTCCAGCCGTCGTCGCGACGCAGCTCCAGGGCCCCGGAGCTGAACCTCGCCGGGTTGCCGGCGAGCCCGTGGCTGGGCAGGAGCACGATCCGGCCCCCCTCGACGCTCGGGAGGTCGGCTCGGGACAGGGGAACCCCGAGGGTGGCAGCGGCGGTGACCAGGCTCCCGATCGGGTCGAGGACGAAGTCCTCGTACCGCAGTCGTGCCGACCGGGCACCACCCAGTCGTGCGATGGCCTCCATCTCCAGCTGCAGGCTGCTCCACTGCGCGGCCGCCCGGTGCGCGGGGATCCGCCACATCTGCTCGGTCCCTGTCGTGGCGTGGGGTCGCTCGACGCGGCGGTTCCAGGACCAGGCGACAGCCCGGGGGTCGCGGACGACATTGAGCATCCGCAGGTCGATGCCGGGTGCGCCGGCGAGGGCTTGGCCGAAGGCAGGGCCCTTGGAGGCATCCACGACGACCTCGGAGCCCGTCACCTCCGCCACCGCGGCGTAGATGCGGGCGTACGCCACCCGGAGGTCCGTGAGCGCTGCGGACGGTGCCCGCCGCGAACCCAGCAGCCCCGGCAGATGACGCTGTCGAGCGGCCGCCCTCTGCAGGCACGTCAACCGGTCGAGCACGTCCACGGTCCAACCGCCGAAGGCGAGCTCTCCGACCGCCGTCCAGACCGGGCAGGCCGAGAAGGGCCGCCCGCAGCCACAGAGCTCGTCGGTGCGCGCCACGGATCGGGCGAGATCGACGAGCTCGCCGACGTTGACCCACCCGCGGGCAGCGCCCAGCGTGCGCTCGACCAGCGTGGACCCGGAGCGGCCGAAACCGCCCAGGTACACGACGGTGATGCGTGACATCGGCGTACCCCCTCGTGCGTGTGAGCGCTGGCTCGTCGCCGACGTCAGTGCTGCTCCGCTGAGCCTCGCTCCGCCGGAGCGGGCCCCGACGTGTGCGCCGGCAACGTCCCCCATTCGGGGTAAGGCCACTCGACACCAGCACGGGCAGGCACCGGCGACCCTGCCCGAGGACCGGCGACGAGCGCCGGCCGTCGGGGCACCTCGGGTGCGGGCAGCGCGAGGCGCCCGGCGAGGTGGGCGCAGAGCCGTGCCGGCCGGTATCCCGATCAGGCCGGGAAGCGAGCGCGGTGCCGTCCGAGACGTTGCCGTCCCAGACGGTGCGGCCGGCCGGAGAGCATCAGGTGGTCGAGGTCGGCGGCGACCTGGGCGCGGGCAGCGTCGCGGACGAGCGTCGTCGTCATGGTCGCCGGGTCCGGGCCCGGGGCGGCCAGCAGGGCAGTGGCGAGCTCCTCGTCGAAGGCCTCGAGCGAGGTGATCGTGCGGACCACGTGCGCCTCCCCGATGACCCGCGCGAAGCGCTGCTGGTGACCGTCCACGTGCTCGCCGAGCCGCGGGTCGCGGGGCCCGCACAACGGCACGTGCCCCGCCTCCCGGGCCTCCGTGATCAGACCCGGGCCGCCGTGCCACACGACCACGACCGCCTCCGACAGCAGGGTGACGAGGTCGTCGTGGGCAAGGTGCACGCGGCCCTCGGCGACCCTCGGCGGCCGGGTCATCCCGTGCTGGACCACGAAGCGCACGTCACGGTGGCGCGCCGCCGCGGCGTCGATCCACTGCACCATCCGCTCGAACGGATGGTGGTCGGTGCCCGTCAGCGCCAGCACGAGCGGACTCACAGCAGGGGTCCCACCAGTCGTGCGTCCGGGTAGAACGCCAGCTGGCTCTGCCACTGCACGATCCGGCGCGTCGTGAACGGGCCGCAGAGACGACCCGTCATCGTCGGCGTGTCGACCCGGTCGTAGACCTCGATGAACACCGTGGGGATGCCCAGCAACCACGCGATGACGAAGAACGGCACGGCGACACCTGCGCCTGCGCTCACGACGAGCGACGGCCTCTCCCGGCGCAGCAGCCTGGCCGCGAGCAGCGTGTTGCGCGCCAGGTTGCGCAGGTTGCGGGTGGTCGGGGAGTACGACAGGACCACGCGTTCTCCGGCGAGCCGGTCCACGACGTCGGGAGTGCCCGGACAGACCCAGATGCGGTCATGGCCCTCCCACCAGAGCTGGAGGGCCAGGAGGTGGGCCAGGTGACCCCCCTGGGTGCTCACCAGGAGCACCGGGCCGTGCGGGTGTCCCTCATCGCGGACATGGCTCGAGGTCGTCATGATCACGCCATGCTCACGAGGGCGCGCAGCGGTGGCTCGCACCCAGGTCCGAGTTCCTCGAATTTGGGGGTGTGCGTGCAGGTCGCTCCCTGGTCCCGCACCGCAGCGTCGTCGACCGACGTGCCGGGACACGAGACCTGGCGCCCGGCACCCGTTCGTCCCCTGTTTGGGTGACGTGCCGCAGCGGCACCGGGGACCGCACCCGTCGATGCCTAGGCTGCGGTCATGTCGATCGCTCGTCGCGACCTGCTGGGTCTGGGCGCGGCCGCCGCGATCGGCCTGGCGACGTCCTCCTGCCGAGCCGAGGGCCGAGACGTCCGTGTCGCTGCCGCGCCGGTCCGGTCGCCCGCTCCCGCGCCCCGCAGGCCTGCTGGGTCCAGACGACCCACGTTTCCCGGACGACCTCGGCCCGGGCATCTCTACTACGGGGCCTCAGTGCCCTGGGATCGCTCCCTCACGGCCTGGGAGCAGACGCTCGGATCTCCCCTGGCCCTGAACCGGTCCTACTTCACACCCGATCTCGACGAGGCGGCCCAACTGGTCCAGCGCTGCCGCGACGACCTCGCCAACGCTCGACTGCCCCACGTCTCGATGAAGGCTCCGACCACCTGGCGGGACATCGCGGACGGCGGGGGCGACGCCTGGCTGGCGAGCATGCTCCGACCCCTGGGCGAGGACTCCGCCCCCGTCTTCCTCACCCTGCACCACGAGCCTGAGAACGACGCCGGCCCGGAGGGCATGCAGCCGGCGGACTACGTGGCGATGCAGCGTCGGGTGATCGGCCTGGCCACCGACCTGGCGCCCCAGGTCACCATCGTTCCTATCCTGCAGCACTGGACCTTCGACCCGGTCCGCACGGACATCGACCCGGCGGCGTGGATGGTCGCGGAGGCGTCCGTCATGGGCCTGGACCTCTACAACCCGTGGTCGCCGACGAACGGCAACGCGTGGCGCAGCTTCGGCAGCAAGGCCGACGAGGTGCTGCAGTGGGTGGGCGACACCCCCATCGCCATCGGCGAGTACGGCTGCCGGGTCGATCCCCGGAACCCCGGGCTGGCCGACGAATGGATGCGCGACGCCGCCGAGTACGCGAGGGCCCACAACATCGTCTCGATGTCGTACTTCAACTCCGACGTCAACTCACCACACGGTTCATGGGAACTGGGGGGCGAGACCGAGCGGGTCTTCACCGAGCTCCTCGCCTCCGACTGGGTGGCGCGGCCCAGCTGACGACCTAGGGGCCGATCCGCAGGAACACGTCGTCGATGCTGCCGTGGAACTGGTCGTCCCGGTTACCGACCCCGGGGCTGCCGACCCGGACCGGCAACGCGCTGCTGACCGAGCCGGTGCGGCCCTGCGCCTGCTCCGCGGCGCCGTCGACGCTGATGCCGAGACCCTCCCCGTCGCGCCGGCACGTCAGATGGTGCCAGCCGGCGTCGGCGATGGCGACCTCGGAGCTCACGACGAGCACCGTGGCGCCGGAGCGCACGACGCAGCTCGGTTCGCCCTCGTCGCCGTCCACCTGCAGCTTCCACTGTCCGCCCTCCGCACCGAACCTGCCCTGCTGCACGATGTTGGACCCCTTCGTCGTCTGGTCCGGTGCCAACAGCACGCTGGCGCCGTACTCGAAGTCCTCCTCGCCGGGATCCAGCTCCGGGTCCGCCGCGACCTCCACCATCGCGCGGGGGCACCCGCTCTTCGCATCGCACCTAGCCGGGAACGCCACCGCGGCGCCTGTGCCGTCGACTCCCGGCACCCGGTCGACCTTCCCGTCGTTCGCGGTCACGACCCGGCCCACGAACTCACCACCCAGAGCGTCAGGGAAGGCCGTCGAGCCGTCGTAGGCGACCCTGTCGTCCTCGAAGGAGAGCCAGAGGTCCGCGTCCGTCAGATCAGGTCCCGTCCGGGCGGTAGGCGTCGACTCGGACAGCCGGGCGCCCTGTCCCGCGTCCGAGCCACATCCGGCGGCGACGACGACGACGACGAGGACGAGGACGAGGATCGCGGCCGAGCCGAGCCGGGGGGCCCGGGGCCACCGCCCGGGGCCCCACCATCCTGTTGCGTGCACCGTTCCTCCTCGAGCTGTCGTCTACTCCAAATGGGGGATGCTGCCCAGCCCCCGCCCCCCGGCGCTCCCACGCCCCTAGCGTCTCTCTCAGCCGGTCCGAGGTGGACGGCGTCACGAGAATCGACAGAGGCGGTGGGGTCCCGTGAAGGTGCTCTACATCGTCGGGGTGGGTCGCTCCGGCAGCACCCTGCTCGAACGCATGCTGGGCGCGGTCCCGGGATCTGTCAATGCCGGTGAGGTCAATGCGATCTTTTCCCGGGTGGCGAGCCAGGACCAGCGGTGCGGCTGCGGTGAGCCCTTCTCCCGGTGTCCCTTCTGGTGCGCCGTGGGTGAGCGCGCGTTCGGCGGGTGGTCGTCGGTGTCCCGTCGGATGGCGAGCCTGCAGCCACGCGTGGTCCGCCAACGGCACGTGCCCCAGATGGTGACCGGGTTGGCGGGGGCCACGTACCGGCGCGAGCTCGCCGAGTACGTCGACGTCCACCACCGCCTGTACCGGGCCATCTCGTCCGTGTCCGGCGCCGAGGTCGTCGTGGACGCGAGCAAGTCGACCGCCCAGCTCTTCGCCCTGCGCCGTGTCGAGGGTCTCGACCTGCGAGTCGTCAACCTGGTCCGCGACTCGCGCGGGGTCGCCAACTCCTGGAGCAAGGCCGGTGTCGTGAAGCCCCAGTCCACGGACGGGTCCACCATGGGGACCTATCCCCCGCACCGGTTGGCCGTGCTCTGGGCCGCGCTGCAGCTGGAGTGCGCGGTGCTGAGCTCGGCCGCGCCCCACGCGGCTCGCGTGCGGTACGAGGACCTGGTCGCCTGTCCGCGACCGACGCTCGAGCGCGCCCTGAGTGACGTCGGGCTGGCGCCCACGGAGCAGGCCCTCGACCACGTCGGGGAACGCAGCGTCGTGCTCGACCCCAGCCACGGGGTCGCCGGCAGCCGCACCCGGTTCGCCACCGGGCGGATCGAGCTGGAGCTCGACGACGCCTGGCGCTCGGTGCTCCCCGCCGGGGCACGCCGCGTCGTCACCGCGGTGACGCTGCCCCAGCTGCTCGGCTACGGGTACGTCGGACTCCGACCGAACGCCCCCCCGACCAGGGCCGCTTGATGTCGACGACTGTCGTGCCGGCGGATCGTGGCGCCGCACCACCCCGTACTCCCCGCTTCCTCAAGCCCGGCTGGCCGCTGGCCCTGCTCTACCTCGGGTTCCCGGTGTGGTGGGCGCTGGGGCTGGCGCAGCTGATCTTCTTCGTCATGGCGCTCGCCATGGCGGTCATCCTGCGTCGGCAGGGGGCGGTGCGCGTGCCGCGGGGCTTCGCCCTCTGGCTGCTCTTCCTCGTCTGGATGCTGGCCGGGGCCTTCCTCGTGATGGCCCACGCGCCCGGCACCGTCCCGGGCGGTGGGTCCGGTCGACTGGCCGGCTTCGTGATCCGGGCGGGCTGGTACCTCGCCGTGACCGTCGTGATGGTGTACGTCGCAAACACCGCCCGTCAGGTGCCCACCCGACGAGTCGTGAGGCTGATGGGCTGGATGTTCGTGGTCACGACCGGTTTCGGGATGCTCGCCGTGATCGCACCCACACTGGAGTTTCCTTCACTCATGGAGCTCGTGCTTCCCCGACAGCTCGTCTCGACCAACTTCGTGCGTGCGCTGGTCCACCCCTCGTTGTCGTCCTCGAGCGACTTCCTGGGCTACGTGCAGGCGCGCCCCACCGCGCCGTTCCCGTACTCGAACGCGTGGGGCAACAACGTCGCGCTCTACCTGCCGTTCTTCATCCTGGGGTGGTTCGGACGCGACGCCGGCTGGCGCCGGAAGGTGGGACCGTTGGTGCTGGTTGCGGCCATCTTCCCGGTCACGTTTTCCCTGAACCGTGGTCTGTGGCTCTCGCTGGCGGTCGCGGCCGTCTACGCCGCGTCCCGGTTGGCCGTCAACGGTCGGCACCGTGCCCTGCAGGCCCTGGTCGCCGCCGTGCTGGTCGGCGGCGTGGTCTTCGTCTCCTCACCGCTGTACGACACCCTGCTCCTCCGGCTCGAGACACCCCACAGCAACGACCGCCGCGCCGGCACGGCCGAAACGGTGATCTCGGTGACTGCCGAAGGCTCACCGCTCGTCGGGTACGGCACGACCCGCACCATGCAGGGCAGCTTCAACTCGCTCGCTGGAGGCGAGACCGAGCAGTGCCACCAGTGCGCCCCGCC
>JAJAYJ010000170.1 GCA_026786275.1 Nocardioides sp.
GCGTCGTTGCCGGGCAGCGCGGGCGCGGCGGGGATCGTCGGGGCCGCGGGGGACGGGGCCCCGGCGGAGTCCGCGGTCGGGGCTCGCGTCGGCTTCGGCCGGGCGCCGGTGCCCTGCTGGGCGGGACGCGCGGAGTCGACCGGCACGGTGAGCTCGATCGTGCCCAGCGGGCGGATCAGGGTCTCGTTGGCCACCGTGGCCGCGACCAGGGTGCCGGGCACCTGCGTGATGCCGGTGGCCGCGCAGTCGGGGCACGCCCGGGTCGCGGCGTCGTCGATGCGGAACAGGGTCTCGGCCGCCCGCAGCACCGCCGGGCGGACCGCGGCGGGCAGGTCACCCTCCAGGCGCCCCAGGGCGTCGAGACTGGCGGCGGCGAAGACGTGCAGCTGGTCGACCAGCGCGGGGTCGCCGGTCTCGGCGTGGCGGGCGAGCAGCACCGTGGCGGCCTCGTCGGCCTGCTCCGAGAAGGTGTCCAGCGTCGACTCGACGACCGGGACCTGGTCCTCGTCGACCTGCTCGCGAGCCAGCTCGTCGAGCTCGGCGAGCCGGCTGGATGCGTGGCTGAGCAGCTCGGTGCCCTGGTCGTCGTCCGCGCTGAGGCCGGCGTCGGCGTTCTCGATCGCGCGCTTGAGCGGGTAGAGGGTCTCGTCCGGAAGGGCCGACTGGGCGGCGATCGCCATCGAGGTGGGCGCGCCGACGAGCGCGAACCCGCCGAGAGCGACCGCGATCCGACGCTCGCGCCGGGTGCGCACGCCCACCACGGGCGGGGTGATGGCGACCCGAGCAGGACGGAGCTCGGTCTCTGCCGCCAGCACCAGCTGGGAGCGCAGGTCGGAGACGAAGCCTGGCCGCGCGGTCGGCGGGGTGGTGCTGCGCAGGGCGGCGACCAGGTCGAGGAGCTCCGCGGTGAGCGGGTCGAGAGCCGAGGCCGTGGCACCGTCGAGCGCCCGGGCGAACCGGTCGGCGCGCCGACGCGCCGGGGACACGGGGCTCATCGGATCCGTCCTGTGCTCGTCAGCGGCGCGACCGGGGTGCCGCGCCAGGATGCTGCTGAGGGGACCAACGACGTGCAGAGCGCTGAGGTTACGGTGATCGACCCGTGGACCATCATGACTCGAGCCTCTCGGGCATCAGCTTCGCGAGGTTGCGCACCCCGCGCAGCTGGAGCTGCTTGACCGCCCCGTCGCTGCGGCCCAGCACGGCTGCGGTCTCGGCGATCGACATGCCCTGCAGGAAGCGCATCACCAGGCAGTCGCGCTGCTCGAGTGGCAGCTCGCCGAGCGCGCCGAGCAGGGCCTCGTTGGTCAGTGAGGCCAGGACCGCCGCCTCGGGGCCGTCGGTGGCCGAGTCGTGCAGGGCCATGTCCTCGGTGGTCAGCTCGAGGCGGGTCCTGCCGGCCTTGAAGTGGTCGGTCGCGATGTTGCGGGCGATGGTCATCAGCCACGCACCGAAGTCCTTGCCCTGCCAGCGGAAGCCGTCCATGCTGCGCAGCGCGCGGAAGAACGTCTCCGAGGTCAGGTCCTCGGCCAGGACCACCGAGCGGGTGCGGTAGAAGAGGAAGCGGTAGACCGAGGGCTGGTAGTGGTCGTAGAGCATCCCGAACGCGTCGCTGTCACCCTGGCGGGCCAGCTCCACCAGGGCGATCAGTCGGGTGCGGTCGGCCGCGCTCTCCTCCGACGACGTGGCCTGGGTGGCGTCGTCGTACCGCTCCGGGCCGGCGGGGCCGTGGGCCACCGCCTCGCTCATCAGGATGCTGCTCCGCCACGGATCGGGACTCGTGGCGGTGCCCGCGGCCGAGCCGGCGAGCAGGAGGCCCTCGTCGAGGAGCGCGAGGCACAGGGCATGACGGAGCGCATCGAGACCGCGCGCTACGACTCCCTGGTCGACCATGCTGGTGGATCCTCCCGCGGCTCTCCCAGAAGCCACGGGCGACTCTACGTTCGGTTGGTGTGCTTGGGAACACTGCGGACCGACCAGGGCGTGGTCGTCCGCCGAGACGGGGGTCCTGCGTGGCCGCCGGGGATCCGGCTCAGCGCCGGCGCCCGCGCAGCGTCAGGCCCGCGGCCACGGCGCCCCCGGCTGCCCCGGCCAGGGCGCCGACGACCAGGCCGGCGCGGGCGGCCTTGCGACCGGTCCGGTAGTCGCGGATGCGCCACCCGTGCTCACGCGCGTGGGCCCGGAGCCTGGCGTCGGGGTTGATCGCCACCGGGTCGCCCACCAGGGACAGCATCGGCAGGTCGTTGGCGGAGTCGGAGTAAGCCGAGCAGGAGGCGAGGTCGAGCGACTCGCGCGCCGCCAGGGCCGTGATCGCGACCGCCTTCGCCGGGCCATGCAGCATGTCCCCGACCAGCCGGCCGGTGTAGACGCCGTCGACGTGCTCCGCGACCGTGCCCATCGCCCCGGTCAGCCCGAGCCGGCGGGCGATGATCGAGGCGATCTCGATGGGCGCAGCGGTCACCAGCCAGACCCGCTGGCCCCGGTCGAGGTGGAGCTGGGCCAGGGCCCGGGTGCCGGGCCAGATCCGGTGGGCCATCGCCTCGTCGAAGATCTCCTCGCCGAGCTCCTCCAGCTCGCGCACCGTGTGCCCGGCGATGAAGCCGAGCACGGAGCTGCGGGCCTCGGCCACGTGGTCGGGGTTCTCCACGCCGACGACCCGGAAGTAGGTCTGCTTCCAGACGGCGCCGAGGATCTCGCGGGTGGTGAAGAACTGTCGGCGGTGCAGGCCCCGCGCCAGGTGGAAGATGCTGGCGCCCTGCATGACGGTGTTGTCCACGTCGAAGAACGCGGCGCTGCGGGGGTCCAGCGGGTGGTCGAGGGCGACCTCCACCTCGGCCGCCGCGGCCGCCGCCTCGCCCGCCATCGTGGAGCGCTGCTGCAGGTCGAGCACGGGGCGTGGCCGGTCTACGTGAGGCACGCGTGCACCCTAACGCCCGTCACGGGGACCCTCCGGGGACCGACCCGTGCCGGCCAGCGGTGTGGAAGTATCCGTGCATGGCACGCCCCGACGACCCGGTGCAGCCCGGCACGCCCACCGAGGGGCCCGGCGCCGTCACCGACCTCGCCCAGCTGCTCGCCCTGGCCGCACGCGAAAGTCCCGACAAGCTCGCCGTCGTCGAGGCAGGCGGACGCAGCTCGACCTGGGCCGAGCTCGACACCGAGGTCTCGCGGGGCGCGACCGGGCTGGGCGCCGCCGGCATCGTCGCCGGGCACCGGGTGATGCTCGTGTGTGGCAACCGCACCGAGTTCGTCTCGACCTACCTGGGGGTGCTGCGGGCCCAGGCCGTCGCCGTACCTGTGAACCCCCGCTCCACCCCCGGTGAGCTGGCCCGGATGCTGGCCGACAGCGGGGCCCGGATGGTGGTGGCCGACGTGGATGCCGTGCGCAGCGTGCGTGAGGCGGTCGCCGAGCTCGACGCGGCCATGACCGGAGAACCTGGCGGCATCGACCCCGAGCTGCTGACCCGCGCGGTCCGGGCGCGGGTGGTCGTCATCGGCGCGACGCTGCTGCCCGGCGAGCGCTCCTACGACCATCTGCGGGCCGACACGCCCCGCCCGGTGCCGCCGCTGCCCGATCCCGAGAAGCTCGCAGCCCTCCTCTACACCAGCGGTACGTCGGGCCGCCCGCGCGCCGCGATGCTCACCCACCGTGCCCTCGTCGGCAACCTGGCCCAGGTCGCCGCCGTGCGGCCGCCAATGATCCACGGTGACGACGTCGTGCTGGCCGTGCTGCCGCTCTTCCACGTCTACGGCCTCAACGCCGTGCTCGGCGGCGCCCTGTGGCACCGCGCCAAGCTGGTGCTGGTCGACCGGTTCGACCCGCAGGGCACCCTGGACCTGATCGAGGACGAGGCCGTCAGCGTGGTGCCGGTGGCGCCGCCGGTCTTCGCGGCCTGGCGTGGCCTCGAGGGGCTGGCCGAGCGGCTGGGCCCGGTCCGGTTGGTGCTGTCCGGGTCGGCCCCGCTGGCCGCCGAGACCGTCGAGGAGTTCACCGCGGCCACGCAGGTCCCGCTGCACCAGGGCTACGGGCTCACCGAGGCCGCCCCGGTGGTGACCAGCACCCTGTGCAGCAGCACCCGGCAGGCCGGCTCCGTGGGTGCCGCCCTGCCCGGGGTCGAGCTGCGACTGGTCGACGACGACGGCCGGGCCCCCGACCAGGGCGACCCGGGGGAGATCCAGGTCCACGGCCGCAACCTGTTCAGCGGCTACTGGCCCGACGGCGCGGACGGCCCCGACGCCGACGGATGGTGGTCGACCGGCGATGTGGGGTTCCTGGACGCGGAGGGCGACCTGTTCCTGGTCGACCGGCTCAAGGAGCTGGTGATCGTGTCCGGCTTCAACGTCTACCCGGTCGAGGTGGAGGCCGTCGTCGGGGAGGTACTAGGTGTGCTCGAGGCCGCGGTGATCGGTGCGCCCGACGCCCAGAGCGGTGAGGCGGTGGTGGCCTACGTCCGCGCGCCGGGCCAGGACCCGGCCGCGATCGAGACCGCGGTGCGTGAGCACTGCGCGACCCGCCTGGCCCGCTTCAAGCAGCCCACCCGCATCGAGGTCGTCGACGAGCTGCCGCTGACCGTGACCGGCAAGGTGCAGAAGGGCCGGCTGCGCGGGATCGAGCGGCGCCGGGCGTCGGGGCTCCTGCCATGAGCACGGTGGCTGCCCGGGTCACGCTGTACACCCGGCCCGGGTGCCACCTCTGCGAGGCGGCCCGTGAGGTGGTCGAGCGGGTCTGCACCGATCTGGGCGAGGCCTACGCCGAGGTGTCCATCGACACCGACCCCGACCTGCAGCGACGCTTCGGCGAGGAGATCCCGGTCACCTTCGTCGACGGCCGCCAGCACGACTTCTGGCGGGTCAGCGAGTCCAGGCTGCGCGCCGCCCTCGTGGATTGAGCGCCCGCGCCGGTCAGGAGGAGAATGCAGGTACGCCACCCAGGAGGCACCGTGCCGCACGAGACCCAGCCCGCCCGCCCCACGACCGGCCGGCCGCCGCGCCGGGCCAGGCACCTGATGGACCCCGACGCGCCGCGTCGTGCTCAGGATCCGGCGGCGGTGGCACGCAGCGCGAAGAGCCTGACGTCGGTGCAGCGCTGGGTGATGTCGGCCCTGGCGGTGACCACGATCCTGCACCTCGCGGTCGGCATCTCGATCGCGGCGATCTTCCTCGACCAGCCGCAGCTCTCGGCTGAGATCGGGCTGAACGTGATCGCCGCGGCCTTCGGCGTGGTGGCGATCGCGTCCGGTTTCGCGATCCACGGCCGTAGCATGCTCACGCCCTGGCTGCTCGTCGGGACCGTGCCCGGCATGCTCGGCCTCTGGCTGACCCTGCGCTGAGCGGCCTGGGCCGAGGAGACAAGCCTCACGCGCCCAGGGGTCGCGCGGTTGCTCCGCACCGGTCAGGTCACCCGGGCCGCGGGCGCGGGGCGCGTGAATGCGCACTCCTCGCACGCCGAGGGCGGGGGCGGCCACCCGCGCGGGTGAACGCTGTGGTAGCGCTGGTCCGCGCCGCCGTTCCGCGCATTTTGTTCTCGCGTTCACAAACTCCTACAGTGATTGGGCCGAGGGCGTCTCTGGGTCTCACAGGCCCCGCGCACCGGCCGGCCAACAGGAGAAGCAGTGACTGCACGGAGCTCCGCGGAGAGTGCTCGGGACGTTCCCGAGGCGACGGTCGCGCGACTGCCCGTCTACCTCCGGGCCCTGGCCACGCTGGCCGACGAGGGCACGTCGACGTGCTCGAGCGAGGACCTCGCCGCCGCGGCGGGCGTCAACAGCTCCAAGCTCCGCAAGGACCTGTCCTACCTCGGCAGCTACGGCACGCGGGGCGTCGGGTACGACGTGGACTACCTGCGCTACCAGATCGCCCGCGAGATCGGGGTGACCCAGGACTGGCCCGTGGTCATCGTCGGCATCGGCAACCTGGGTCACGCCCTGGCCAACTTCTCCGGCTTCCGCAGCCGTGGCTTCCGGGTCGTGGCTCTGCTCGACGCCGACCGCGACCGGCACGGTGAGCAGGTCGCGGGCGTCGACGTGCGCCCCTTCTCAGACCTCGAGCAGATCGTCACCGAGCACGGCGTCGCGATCGGTGTCATCTCGACCCCGGCGCAGGCCGCGCAGGACGTGGCCGACCGGATGGTCGCTTCGGGGGTCACCAGCATCCTTAACTTCGCGCCCACGGTGCTCCAGGTGCCCAGCGGCGTCGACGTCCGCAAGGTCGATCTCTCGATCGAGCTGCAGATCCTTGCCTACCACGTGCAGCGCAAGGCTCAGGCGGAAGCGGAGGCCGGATGAGCGTCCTCGTGGTGGGGATCTCCCACAACTCCGCCCCCGTGTCGCTGCTCGAGCGCGTCGCGCCCGACGCCGCGGGCGTGGCCAAGCTGCTCGACGACGTGATGGCCTGCGGCCACGTCACCGAGGCGACGGCCATCTCGACCTGCAACCGGCTCGAGGTCTACGCGGAGGTGGACCGGTTCCACGGCTCGGTGGAGGACGTCTCCGGGCTGCTGATCGACCGGGCCGAGGAGACGCCCGAGGCGATGCTGCCGCATCTCTACGTGCACTACGACGACGGAGCGGTCTCCCACCTCTTCCACGTCGCGGCTGGCTTGGACTCGATGGCCCTCGGCGAGGCCCAGATTCTGGGCCAGACCCGCGAGGCCCTGCGCCTGGGTCAGGAGCTCGGCTCGGCCGGTCCCGCCCTCAACGTGCTCTTCCAGCAGGCCCTGCGGGTCGGCAAGCGGGCCCGCGCGGAGACCGGGATCGACCGGGTCGCGCCGTCGCTGGTCACCGCGGCGCTCGACCGGGCGATGGGCCCCCAGCCCGACCTGTCCGATACCCGGGTCGTCGTCGTCGGCGCCGGGGCGATGGCCGGGCTGGCCACCGCCACCGTCAGCCGACTCGGCGCCCGCGAGATCACGGTGGTCAACCGCGGCGTCGACCGGGCCGCCCGCCTGGCCTCCGAGTACGCCGCCCGCTCGGCCCACCTCTCCGACCTCGAGGGCGAGCTCGGCCGGGCCGCCCTGGTCATCACCTGCGCCGGGGCCAGCGGGCTGCTGGTCACCCGCACCATGCTCGACAACGCCCGCTCCGACGGTCGCGCGGTCGCGGTCATCGACCTGGCGCTGCCGCACGACGTCGAGCCCGAGGTGGCCGAGCTGTCCGGCGTACGCCTGGTGGACCTCGCCGAGCTCGCCGCAGACCTGCACGCCTCCGAGGCCGGCCGCGAGGTCGAGGACGTCCGCCGGATCGTGGGTGAGGAGGTCAGCGCCTTCCTGACCGCCCGGCGCGCGGCGAGCGTCACGCCGACCGTCGTCGCGCTGCGCTCGATGGCCACCTCCGTCGTCGACGCCGAGATGGCCCGGCTGGTAGGCAAGCTGCCCCACCTCGGCGACGCCGCCCGCGCCGAGGTGCTGCACACGCTGCGCCGGGTCGCCGACAAGCTGCTGCACGAGCCGACCGTGCGGGTCCGGGAGCTGACCAACGAGGCCGGTGCGGTGTCCTACGCCGCCGCCCTGGCCGAGCTGTTCGCCCTCGACCCCGACGCCGTCCAGGCCGTCACCCGCGCCGAGGGGCTCTCGTGAGCGCCGCGACCGTGCGGGTCGGCACCCGAGGCTCCCTGCTGGCCACCACCCAGGCCGCAGCGGTGGCCGACCTGATCCACCGGGTGCTGGGCGAGGAGGTCGAGCTGGTGCAGGTCAGCACGGCCGGCGACCGCAGCCAGGCCGCCGGCACCCCCCTCACCGCTGTCGGTGGCACCGGGGTCTTCGTCGGCGCCCTGCGCGACGCCCTGCTGCGCGGCGACGTGGACGTGGCCGTGCACTCCCTCAAGGACCTGCCGACCGCTCCGCACGACGGCATCACCCTGGCCGCCGTGCCGCCGCGGGAGGACCCGCGCGACGCCGTGGTCGCCCGCGACGGCCTCACCCTCGCCGAGCTGCCCCGGGGCAGCCGAGTCGGCACCGGCTCTCCGCGGCGCGCCGCCCAGCTGCACGCGCTGGGCTTCGGTTTGGACGTGGTCGGGGTCCGTGGCAACGTGGACTCTCGGGTCGCCAAGGTGCGGTCGGGAGAGTACGACGCCGTCGTGCTGGCCCGGGCCGGAATGGCCCGGATCAACCGGTTGGACGACGTCACCGAGGTGCTCGACCCGTTGCAGATGCTCCCGGCTCCCGGCCAGGGGGCACTCGCGATCGAGTGCCGCAGCGACGACGACCTGCGCACGCGGCTCGCCGCGATCGACGACACCGCGACCCGGTCCGCGGTGACCGCCGAGCGCACCGTGCTGGCCGCGCTCGAGGGTGGCTGCTCGGCACCGATCGGCGCGTTGGCGGAGGTGGTCGAGGGAGAGGACGGGGATGAGCTGTGGATCCGTGCGGTGGCACTCTCGAGCGACGGCACGCTGGCGGTACGCAGGTCGGCCACCGGAGCCCCCGACCAGGCCGAGCAGGTGGGTCGGGCCCTGGCCGCCGAGATGCTCGCGGATGGGGCGGACCGGCTGGACGACGAGCCCGGACCCCCGACCGCAGGACGCCCAGCAGCAGACGCAGCACCCGAGTGAGCAGCCGAATGACCTGATGATCGACCAGACGATCGACCACAGAAGAACAGAACAGGTGCGCAACCAGATGACGCGAGGCAACACCACCACCACCCGTGGCGTGAGTGACCCCACCCGAGGCTGGATGGCCTTCGTGGGTGCCGGTCCCGGCGACCCCGAGCTGTTGACCGTGCGCGCCGCGGAGCTGCTCCGGCAGGCCGACGTCGTGATCACGGAGGCACCCGAGCACGCGGCGATGGTGCGGGGACTGCTGGGCCTGCCCGATCCGACCCCGATCGTCGAGGGCGAGGAGCCCGAGCCCCTCGCCGGTCCGGAGATCGTCGACGGCGGCTTCGGCGAGGACGGCCAGCCTCTGACCCACGCGGCCCGGGCCAAGGTCGTCGTGCGCCAGGCCAAGCGCGGTCGCCACGTCGTGCGCCTGATGACCGGCGACCCGTTCCTCTACGCCTCGGGTCCCGAGGAGGCGCAGGCCGTGGCCAAGGCCGGGCTCGCCTTCGAGATCGTGCCCGGGGTCTCCTCGGTCGGCGCGGTCCCGGCGTACGCCGGCATCCCGTTGACAACCAAGGACTTCCGCGAGGTCAGCGTGGTCACGTGCGGCGACAAGATCGACTGGAGCCGTTACGCCGACGACCGCACCCTGGTCCTGCTCTCCGGGGTGGGCCTGATCGGTGACATCGCCGCCGCGCTGGTCGCGGCCGGCCGCTCCGCCCAGAGCCCGGTCTCGATGACCCGGGTCGGCACCACCACCGAGCAGGTCACCGTGACCTCGACCCTGGAGCACGTGGCCGCCGACGCCCGGGCGGCCCGGATGTCGCCACCCGCCGTGATCGTGATCGGTGCCGTGGTCAACCTGCGCGAGACGCTGTCGTGGTTCGAGACCAAGCCGCTGTTCGGCTGGCGGGTGCTGGTGCCCCGCACCAAGGACCAGGCCGGTCCGCTGGTCTCGCGGCTGCGGGGCTACGGCGCGGTCCCCGCCGAGGTGCCCACGATCTCCGTCGAGCCGCCGCGCAACCCGCTGCAGATGGACAAGGCCGTGCGCGGCCTGGTCGAGGGCCGCTACGAGTGGATCGCGTTCACCTCGGTCAACGCGGTGCGCGCGGTGCGCGAGAAGTTCGAGGAGTACGGCCTCGACGCCCGCGCCTTCTCGGGCCTCAAGATCGCGGCGGTCGGCGACAAGACCGCCCAGGCGATCGCGGCCTGGGGCCTGCGGGCCGACCTGCTGCCCTCCGGTGAGCAGTCAGCGGCCGGTCTGCTGGCCGACTGGCCCGAGTACGACGAGCTGCTGGACCCGATCAACCGGGTCTTCCTGCCGCGTGCCGACATCGCCACCGAGAACCTCGTCGCCGGTCTGGTCGACCTGGGCTGGGAGTGCGACGACGTCACCGCCTACCGCACCGTGCGCGCCGCTCCGCCGCCGGCGCCGATCCGCGACGCGATCAAGGCCGGCAAGTTCGACGCCGTCGTGTTCACGTCGTCCTCGACGGTGCGCAACCTGGTCGGCATCGCCGGCAAGCCGCACCCCTCGACGATCATCGCCGTGATCGGCCCGGCGACCGCCAAGACCGCCGAGGAGCACGGCCTGCGGGTCGACGTGCTGGCTCCCAAGCCGGACGTCGACGCGCTCGTCGACGCACTCGCGGACTTCGGTGGGGCCCGCCGGATCGCGATGGTCGAGGCCGGACAGCCGGTGACCAGGCCCTCAGAGCGCAAGCCGTCGGCTCGACGCAAGGCCAGCAGCTCGAGGTGAGCCGCCCGTGAGCCCGCCCGTGAGCCCGCCGGTGACCCCGCACGCGTCCGTCCCCGGTCCGAGCGTCCGGCCGCGGCGCCTGCGCACGACGCCGGCGCTGCGCCGGATGGTCTCCGAGACCTCTGTGCAGGCGCGGCAGCTGGTGCTGCCGGTCTTCGTGCGCGAGGGCCTGCGCGAGCCGCGCGCAATCTCCTCCATGCCCGGCGTAGTGCAGCACACGCGCTCCAGCCTGCTGGGCGCGGTCGCCGAGGCCGCGGAGCTGGGACTCGGCGGGGTGATGCTGTTCGGCATCCCCGAGCACAAGAACGCCACGGGCAGCGCCGGGGTCGACCCGGCCGGCGTCCTCAACCTGGCGATCACCGACGTGGTCGCCGAGGTGGGTGACCAGCTCACGGTGATGAGCGACCTGTGCCTCGACGAGTTCACCGACCACGGGCACTGCGGCGTGCTCACCCCCGACGGTCGGGTCGACAACGACCGGACCCTCGAGGTGTACGCCGAGATGGCGCTGGCCCAGGCCGACGCCGGCGTCGACATGGTCGGTCCGTCGGGGATGATGGACGGCCAGGTCCGGGTGATCCGGGCCGCGCTCGACGCGCAGTCGCACCACGACGTTTCGATCCTGGCCTACTCCGCCAAGTACGCCTCCGCCTTCTTCGGTCCCTTCCGGGAGGCGGTCGACTCCTCGCTCACCGGTGACCGCCGGACCTACCAGCAGGACCCCGCCAACGCGGTCGAGGGCGTCCGGGAGGCCCTGCTCGACATCGCGGAGGGCGCGGACCTGGTGATGGTGAAGCCGGCGATGGGCTACCTCGACGTCGTGCGCCGGGTCCGCGACGAGGTGTCGGTGCCGGTGGCGGCGTACAACGTCTCGGGTGAGTACTCGATGCTCGAGGCCGCTGCGGCCAACGGCTGGATCGACCGGGAGCAGGCGATCCTGGAGACCCTGACCTCGATCCGTCGCGCCGGTGCCGACGTCGTGCTCACCTACTGGGCCTCCGAGGCCGCCCGCCTGCTGCAGCGCTGAGCGCCACCCACGGGGTTCTCAGGGGGTCGAGTAGCCCGTGACGCAGGTGTCGAACGCGTCGTTGCTCTGCAGCGTGTCGACGAAACCCTCGACGGTGCACTGCGCCACGGCCTGCGCCGTGGTCATCACCTGGTCGACTGGCGCGACCGACGGTGCCGGCAGGGGCGGGACGCCGCCCTGCGGGCCGCCACCGGCGGGCTTGTCGACAGAGACGCCGCCGTCCTTGCCGTTGGTGACCGGGTCCGCGGGCGGCTTGGGCGGTGCGGGGGCGGGCGTCGGCGTGGGGCTGGGCGTCGGGGCCGCCTTGGTGCCGGTACCCGCGGTGGACTTCTGGTCGCCTCCGGCGAGCTTGTCCTGCGCCGACTTGGTCCGCACCGGCGCGAGCGGCTGGGGCGCGGAGACGAGCTGGCCGGCGGCGACCGTGGAGTTGGGGATCGTCGTGAAGTCGCCCGCCGTGTAGGCCGCCATGATCGAGATCACGAGGTCGACGTAGGACTCGGAGCGGTTGTAGCGGAACACCGCCGCGCGCTGGCCGGCCTCGGTCGAGAGGTCGTCCTCGCCGGAGCAGAGGTAGACGGCGGTGCCCAGCGCGGCGTCGTCGACGTCCTGTGGGTTGCGGGTGCCGTCGCCGTCGGCGTCGACCCCGACGACGGACCAGGTCGACGGGATGAACTGCATCGGGCCGATCGCGCGGTCGAACGTGGTGTCGTTGTCGTACTGGCCGGCGTCGGTGTCGTTGATCAAGGCGGTGGCGTTGGTGCCGTCCAGCGCGACGCCGACGATGCCGGGGGTGGCGACCCCGTTGTCGTCGAGGGTGCTGCCCCCAAAGCGGCCGTGGTTGGACTCGACGCGACCGATCGCGGCGACGAGCTGCCAGGGCAGCTTGCAGGTGGTGTCGGCCGCGTTGATCACGGTCTCGGCACGCTGGTAGGCGGCAAGCGCGGCCGAGGGGATGGCGGAGGTGGAGGCGCTGGAGACGATCTGGCTGGCGTGAGTGCCGTCGCCGAGGCTGGCCTGGTCCGAGACGCTGGCCGGGGCCTCGATGGCCTGGCTGGGCACGCTGGTGCCGTCGGGCAGCACGCCCGCGGCCGGCTGCGGGGCGGCGGTGCCCGCGAGCATCGGGCCACCGACGCCGGCGATGCTCACGGTCCAGGCGACGGACAGCACGGTCAGCGGCACGAGCGCCGTCGCCTTCACGAGCCGAGCCGTGCGCACTGCAGACATGCTCTCTCCCAGTTGACCGTGCGGTGGCGCTCCCCACGCCCTGAGGTGCTAACGAAGTGTGGCACACCGAAGTTACGTGGATCACGGCCCGGATGTGCCCGCGGGCCCGTGGACCGGGCTCGGCCACCGTGTCCTGGACCACGTGCAGGGGGTCGTGGGTGCACCCCGACCGCCCGGTTACCCACCCTCCGGCGACAATGAGAGAGTGAGCCCACGACCCACCGACATGTCCGAGGCCCTGTTCGCGCGGGCGCAGGCGGTGACCCCCGGTGGAGTGAACTCGCCGGTGCGGGCCTTCAACGCCGTGGGTGGCACCCCGCGGTTCATCCGCTCGGCCTCCGGGGCCTGGCTGCGCGACGTCGACGGCAACGACTACGTCGACCTGATCTGCTCGTGGGGTCCGATGCTGCTCGGCCACGCGCACCCCGAGGTGCAGGCCGCGGTGTCCGCCGCGATCACCCGGGGAACCTCCTACGGCACCCCGACGGAGCCGGAGGTGGAGCTGGCCGAGGAGATCGTGGCCCGCACCCCGGTCGAGAAGGTCCGGTTCGTGTCGTCGGGCACCGAGGCCACCATGTCGGCGATCCGCCTGGCCCGCGGCTTCACCGGCCGCGACGTGGTCGTGAAGTTCGCCGGTTGCTACCACGGTCACGTCGACTCGTTGCTGGCCTCGGCCGGCTCCGGGCTGGCCACGTTCGCGGTCCCCGGCACCCCCGGCGTACCGGAGAGCTCGACCGCCCTGACGATGGTGCTGCCCTACAACGACCGGGCCGCGGTGGAGAAGGCCTTCGCCGAGCACGGCGACCGGATCGCGTGCCTGATCACCGAGGCCGCCGCCGGCAACATGGGGGTCGTGCCGCCCGAGCAGGGCTTCAACGAGTTCTTGGCCCGGACCTGCCGGCGCTACGGCGCCCTCTTCGTGACCGACGAGGTGATGACCGGGTTCCGGGCGACACGACAGGGCTACTGGGGTCTCGACGGGCGGGCCGAGGGCTGGGCGCCCGACCTGATGACCTTCGGCAAGGTGATGGGCGGCGGCTTCCCCGCTGCGGCCTTCGGTGGTCGGGCCGACGTGATGTCGCGCCTGGCACCGCAGGGGCCGGTCTACCAGGCCGGCACGCTGTCGGGGAACCCCGTCGCGACCACCGCCGGGTTGGCGACGCTGCGCCTGGCCACCGACGAGGTGTACGCCCACCTCGACGCCGCCGCGCGGACGATCAAGGACGGCGTGGTCGAGGCGTTCACCGCCGCCGGGCTGCCGCACGTAGTGCAGTCCGCCGGCACCATGTTCTCCGTGTTCCTCACCGACCCGGCCGAGCTGCCCGGGGGTGCGGTGCGCGACTTCGCGGACGCCTCCCGCACCGACACGGCGGCGTACGCCGCGCTGTTCCACGCCATGCTCGAGGCGGGCGTCTACCTGCCACCCTCGGCGTTCGAGTCGTGGTTCGTCTCGGCCGCTCACGACGACCGGGCCGTGCAGACCGTCCTGGACGCCCTGCCCGTCGCGGCCAGAGCTGCGGCGTCCGCCCAGGAGGCAGCGCGATGAGTGGCCAGACCAGACCCGAGACGATCGTGCACCTGCTGCGCCACGGTGAGGTGCACAACCCCGAGGGCGTGCTGTACGGCCGACGCGACGGCTACCACCTCTCGACCCTCGGCCTGCAGATGGCGCAGCGGGTCGCCGACCTGGTCGGGGACCGCGACATCGTGCAGGTCCGGGTCTCGCCGCTGGAGCGGGCCCAGGAGACGGCGCGACCGCTGGCCGCCACGCGCGGTCTCGACCTCGTCAGCGACGAGCGGATCATCGAGTCGGCGAACGTGTTCGAAGGACAGCGCTTCGGTGCCGGGCTCGCCTCGCTGCGCCGCCCGTCGGCGTGGCGGCACCTGTGGAACCCCTGGCGGCCCTCCTGGGGCGAGCCCTACCGCGAGATCGCAGCCCGGATGATGGCCGCGGTCCACGACTCCCGGGTGGCCGCCGAGGGCCACGAGGCCGTGCTCGTCTCCCACCAGCTGCCGATCTGGACCACCCGGCTCGCCGCCGAGGGCCGGTCGTTCATGCACGACCCCCGCAAGCGCGAGTGCACGCTGTGCTCGCTGACGTCGCTGCACTACACGGGTGACACGCTGACCCGGATCTCCTACAGCGAGCCCGCGGGCGACCTGATCCCCGTCAAGGACCGCTCGGCGACCTTCTCCGCCGGCGGCGCCCCGGAGGAGAAGCGACCGTGACCCCCCGCCCGCTGCGCGTCCTGCTCGTCGTCCTGCTGGCCCTGGTGCTCGCGGGCTGCTCCGGCCTGCAGGGCACCGAGGGCAAGGACTACGTCGGCGGCAGCGGCCAGGTCATCGAGATCGCACCCGACGAGCGGGGTGCGCCGGTCGAGTCGTCGGGTGACACCGTCGACGGCGAGCCGATCGACGTGGCGTCGTACCGCGGCCAGCCGCTGGTCGTGAACGTCTGGTGGTCGGGCTGCGGGCCGTGCATCAAGGAGATGCCGATGCTGGTCGAGGTCGAGCGGGACCTCGCCGGCCAGGCCGCCGTCATCGGCGTGAACATCCGCGACCCCAGCCCCGAGCAGGCGGCGTCCTTCGAGCGGGACCTCGGTGTCGACTACCCCTCGCTGTACTCGCCCGGCGGGACCGCCCTGCTGGACTTCTCCGACGAGAACGTGGCGCCCCGGGCCATCCCCTCCACGATGGTGCTGGACCGCGACGGCCGGCTGGCCGCGCTGATCACCGGGGAGATCCCCACCAAGCAGACCCTGGTCAGCGTGGTGGACCAGGTCGTGGCCGAGGCCGCGTCCGCGGCCGGTCGGGGGGCCTCCGATGGTTGAGTGGTTCCAGTCCACGGCCGGGTCCGGGTCGATGGCGCTGGCCATCCCGGTGGCCCTGGTCGCGGGCCTGGTCTCGTTCTTCTCGCCCTGCGTGATCCCGCTGCTGCCGGGCTACCTCTCCTACGCCACGGGTCTCTCCGGCGCCGACATCGCCTCGGGCGAGGCCCGCCGCGGTCGGATGCTGGCCGGGGCGGTGCTCTTCGTGCTCGGCTTCAGCGCGGTGTTCGTGACGCTCGGCGTGGCCAGCGCCGGGGTGGCCGTCTGGTTCGCCGTCAACCGGGAGGCGCTCAACCTCGGGCTCGGGGCGATCTGCATCCTGCTGGGCCTGGTCTTCCTCGGGGCGCTGCCCCGGTGGCAGCGCGACTTCCGGATCCACCGGGTGCCCGCGGTCGGCCTGGCCGCGGCACCCCTGCTGGGTGCGCTGTTCGCGATCGGCTGGCAGCCGTGCGTCGGACCGACCTTCGGCGTGATCGCCACCCTGGCCATCAGCGAGGGCAGCGCGCCCCGTGGCGGCCTGCTGCTCGGCTTCTACTCCCTGGGGCTCGGCGTGCCGTTCGTCGTGGCCGCGCTGGCCTGGCGGCGCACCATGGTCGCCGTGACGTGGATGCGCCGCCACCAGGTCGCGGTCACCCGCGTCGGCGGCGGCATGATGATCCTGGTCGGCGTGCTGCTCGTCAGCGGCCTGTGGGACCAGGCCGTGACCTGGATCCAGCTGCAGCTGGTCTCCGACTTCGAGGTGAGCGTGTGAGCAAGCTCGACACCCTGCCCGAGCAGGCCGTCGAACGCCGCCCCGGCGAGCTGCGACCCCGCGAGCTCGCCCGCTGGGCCTGGCGGCAGCTGACCTCGATGCGGACCGCGCTGATCCTGCTGCTGCTGCTCGCCCTGGCCGCCGTGCCCGGGTCGGTGATCCCGCAGGAGCGCAGCGACTCCCTCGACGCCACCCGGTGGAAGGATGCGCACGAGACCCTCACCCCGATCTACGAGAAGCTCGGCCTGTTCCACGTCTACACTTCGGTGTGGTTCGCGGCGATCTACCTGCTGCTGATGATCTCGTTGGTCGGCTGCATCCTGCCTCGGACCTTCCACTACGTCAGGGCCATCCGGGCCGAGCCGCCCGCCGCGCCCAGCAACCTGACCCGGTTGCCGGACCACGCGTCGTACAGCAGTGCCGACGCGCCGGACGTGGTGCTCGCCCGGGCGAGCACCGTGCTCAAGCGCAAGGGGTACCGGGTGCGCGCCGCCGGCCCTGGCCCCGAGGACTCCGTGAGCGCCGAGCGGGGCTACCTGCGCGAGGTCGGCAACCTGGTCTTCCACCTCTCGGTGCTGGTGGTGCTCGTCGGCTTCGCGCTCGGCGGGCTGTTCGGCTACCGCGGGGGCGTGATCCTGGTCGTGGGCAACACCTTCAGCAACAACTTGACGCAGTACGACGACTTCGACCCGGGCTCGCTCTTCTCGGCCTCCCAGATGGAGGACTTCGACATCACGGTCAAGGACTTCGACGTCGAGTGGCTCCAGGACGGCCCCCGCCAGGGCATGGCGCGCGGCTTCAACGCCGGCCTGACCTACCACGAGACGCAGGGCGGGCCGGAGAAGTCCTACGACCTGCGGGTCAACCACCCGCTCTCGATCGGCGACACCGACCTCTTCCTGATCGGCCACGGCTACGCTCCGGTCCTCACGGTCCGTGACGGCGAGGGCAACGTCGCCTCGTCCGGGCCGGTCGTGTTCCTGCCCCAGGGGCCCGACTTCTTCTCGGTCGGGGTCGTCAAGGCGCCCTTCGCCCAGCCCCAGGAGATCGCGCTTGAAGGCTTCTTCTACCCGTTCTTCGCCAACGTCGACGGCAACCCGGTCAACGTGATGGGCGACGACCTGAACCCCGTGGTCTCGATGCAGGTGTGGACCGGTGACCTCGGGCTCAAGGACGGGGTCTCCCAGTCGGTCTACCTGCTCGACAAGTCGAAGGCCACCAAGGTGATGGCCGACAACGGTCGCCAGCTGCGCATCGACCTCGCCCCCGGCCAGACCGTGACGCTGCCCGACGGCCTGGGCACCGTGTCCTTCGAGAGCGTCGTGCCCTGGAACCGGCTCCAGGTCAGCCAGACCCCCGGCACCCGGATCGCGCTCACCGGTGTGGTGCTCGCCCTGGTCGGGCTGCTGGGCTCGCTCTTCCTGCGGCCCCGACGGGTGTGGGTGCGGGTCCGCCGGGCCGACGGACCCGCCGGCGGCAGCCTCGTCGAGGTGGCCGCACTGGACCGATCGGGAGGCGGCGATGTGGGGGTCGTACTCTCGAAGGTGGTGGACGCCCTACAACCTGTGCCAGCTGACGAGAAGGAGAAGTCGTGACCAACGCATCCTGGGAAGCCCTGAGCAACCAGGCGGTCGCCGCCTGCGGGATCGTCTACTTCCTCGCGCTCGTCGCCCACCTCGTGGAGTGGTCCGCGGTGATCGGGAAGCGGCAGCGGGTCGCCGGTTCCGCGGAGTCCGCCGGGTCCCGCACCGCCGTCGGTGGTGGCGTCGCGCTCGCCACCGGTGGGCCCGCTGCCACCCCCGGCGACGCCGGTGAGCGCACCCACCGGGTCGCCCTCTTCGCTCGCCTGGGCATCCTGCTCACCACCATCGCCGTCGTCGTGCACCTCGTGGCCCTGGTGAGCCGCGGCCTGGCCGCGGACCGGGTGCCGTGGGGCAACATGTACGAGTTCACGCTGGCCGGCACCTTCGTCGTGGCCGGGCTCTACGTCGTGCTCTACCGCAAGCTGGCCCTGGCCTGGATGGCGCCGCTGGTCGTCGGCTTCGTGACCGTGATGCTGATGATCGCGGTCATCTGGCTCTACGAGGGCGTCGCCCCGCTGACCGAGGCCCTGAACTCGCCCTGGCTGGTCATCCACGTGATGGCCGCGATCCTCGCCACCGGCGCGTTCACCCTGGGCGGCATCACCTCGGCGGTCTACCTGGCGAAGGCGCGCTGGCCGCACGCCCAGGTCCTGGCCCGCACGCCGGCGCTTCCCGTGCTGGACCGGGTCTCCTACCGGATCCACGCCTTCGCGTTCCCGGTGTGGACCTTCGCGGTCCTGATCACCGGGCCGATCTGGGCCCACCAGGCCTGGTCGGCGTACTGGTCCTGGGACCCCAAGGAGGTCTGGGCCTTCATCACCTGGGTCGTCTACGCCGCCTACCTGCACGCGCGCGCGACCGCCGGCTGGAAGGGTCGCAACGCCGCCCTGCTCGCGCTCGTCGGGGTGGCCACCCTGTGGTTCAACTTCATCGGGATCAACTACTTCTCCTCCACCAGCCAGCACTCCTACGCCGCGCCGCAGCTCGCGGTCGTGCAGGTCGTGGACACTCCCTCGATGTCCTGATCCTCTAGGGTCACGCGCGTGACCCTGGAGGCCGAGCGAGTCCAGCCGGAGCGCGACGCCGACCGGGGGGTCGTCCGGCGGTTGGTGCTGGCGAGCGCGTTGATGCTCTTCCTCGAGCTGGCCCTGATCCGGTGGCTCGGCTCGGAGATCGTGCACCTGTCCTACTTCACGAACTTCGTGCTGCTCGGCTCGTTCCTCGGCATCGGGGCGGGGTTCCTGATCGCCCGCAAGCCCTGGTCGGTGCTGCCGGCCACGCCGGTGCTGCTGATGCTGCTCGTGGTCGGGGTCAGCACCTTCCCGGTCTCCATCGACCGCACCGGCTCGGGCGTCATCTACTTCACGTCGCTCTCGGCGAGTGGACCGCCGGCATTCGTGGTGCTGCCGCTGGTCTTCGTGGTCGTCGCCGCCGTGCTGGCCGGGCCGGCCGAGGTCGTGGGCCGGTGCTTCGCGGAGCTGCCGCCGCTGACGGCGTACCGCTGGGACCTGATCGGCTCCCTGCTGGGGATCGTGTCGTTCACCCTGCTGTCGTTCGTGCGGGCGCCCTCGGTGGTGTGGGGCGTGCTGGTCGGGGCCGCGCTGGTGGCCCTGCTCTTCCACGGCCTGCGCGACGTGGCCGCGGCGAGCATGGCCGTCGTGGTCGTGGTGCTGTTCATCGAGTCCACGGTGCCCGGCGTCTCGTGGTCTCCATACTACAAGATCACCACGCAGACCGAGGGCGCCGACTCGATGGGCCGACCGCTGGTCCGCATCGACGTCAACGGGGTGCCGCACCAGCTGATGGCCTCCGCCGAGTTCAAGCTGACGACCGGTGAGGAGCAGTACCGCACGCCCTACGAGCGCACCGTCGAGAACAGCCTCGACGACGTGCTGATCGTGGGGGCCGGCTCCGGCTCGGACGTGGCGATCGCGCTGTCCAAGGGGGCGGGGCACGTCGACGCCGTCGACATCGACCCCCGGATCATCGAGATCGGCGAGGAGTCGCACCCCGACCAGCCGTACGCCGACCCGCGGGTCACCACGCACGTCAACGACGGCCGCGCCTTCCTCGAGGGCACCGACCGGACCTACGACCTGATCCTCTTCGCGCTGCCCGACTCCCTGGCCCTGGTCAACGGGGCCTCGCAGATCCGGCTGGAGTCGTTCCTGTTCACCCGCGAGGCGCTGACCTCGGCCCGGGCGCACCTCAAGGACGACGGTGTCTTCGCGATGTACAACTACTACCGCGAGCCCTGGCTGATCGACCGGCTCGGTGGCACCGCGCAGGAGGCCTTCGGGCACGCACCCTGCATCGACGCCTTCGCGGCCAACCAGGCGGTGGTCACCGTGGCGAAGGACCCCGAGAATCAGCAGTGTGCCGAGGACGGCTACACGGTGGCCGCCGACCGGGTGGCGCCCTCTACCGACGACCGACCGTTCCTCTACTACCAGGGCGGCGGTGTCCCGCGGCTCTACGTGCTGACCCTGCTCGGCATCCTGGCCATCTCGCTGGTGACCGTGCGTGCGCTCGGCGGTCCGCTGGGGCGGATGCGGCCCTACGCCGACCTGTTCTTCCTGGGCGCGGCGTTCCTGCTGCTGGAGACCAAGAACGTCGCGTCGTTCGCGCTGCTCTTCGGCACCACCTGGCTGGTCAACGCCCTGGTCTTCGGTGGTGTGCTGGTCGTGGTGCTGGCGGCCGTCGAGACGACCCGCAGGTTCCGGACCCCGCCACTCCCGGTCGTGTACGCCGCGGTGGCGGCCTCGCTGGCGCTCGCCTACGTCGTGCGTCCTGAGTGGCTGTTGCCGCTGCCGTTCGGGCCCCGGTTGCTGGCCGCCGTGGTGCTGGCCTTCCTGCCCGTCTTCCTGGCCAACATCGCGTTCTCGAAGCGGTTCGCGGTCTCCGGTGACTCCCAGGCAGCGTTCGGGGTCAACCTGCTTGGCGCGATCGTCGGCGGCTGCCTGGAGTACGGCGCGCTGCTCACCGGCTACCGCAACCTGCTGCTCGTGGTCGCGGTGCTCTACCTGCTGGCGTTCGTCCTCAAGCCGCGGACCTCCGCCCCGGCCTGAGCAGCAGCGCGGCCGCGCACGACGGGCGCGGGTCGACGTGGGTCGCTCGGCGTGGGTCGGGTGGCTGCGGCAGGATGGTGCGGTGAGCAACCGCGCCCGGGTCCGGGCCCCCGAGCTGGTGGGCCGTGGCTGGCTCAACACGTCCGCGCCGCTGGCCCTGCGTGACCTGCGGGGCCGCTTCGTGCTGCTCGACTTCTGGACCTTCTGCTGCGTCAACTGCCTGCACGTGATCGAGGAGCTGCGGCCCCTCGAGACCGAGCACGCGGGCGACCTGGTCGTGGTGGGCGTGCACTCGCCCAAGTTCGTGCACGAGGCCGATCCCGACGCGCTGCGAGCCGCCGTGGCGCGGTACTCCGTGCACCACCCGGTGCTCGACGACCCCGAGCTGGTGACCTGGCAGGCCTACACCGCACGGGCCTGGCCCACCTTGGTGCTGGTCGACCCGGAGGGCTACGTCGTGACGCAGTACGCCGGGGAGGGTCACGTGCACGCCATCGACGCACTGCTGCGCGACCTGGTGCCCCGGCACCGGGCACGCGGCACGCTGCAGCCCGGCGACTCGCCGTACGTCGCGCCGCCGGTGCCGGCCGGCGACCTCAGGTTCCCGGCCACGGCGATCAGGCTGCCCACGGGCCACGTGCTCGTGGCCGACGCCGGCCACGACGAGGTGGTCGAGCTCGCCCCCGACGGCGAGGTGGTGCGTCGTCTCGGTGGCTTCCGCGAGCCCAACGGCCTGTGCCTGCTGCCGGACGACGTCGCCGCGCAGGTCGGGTACGACGTCGTGGTCGCCGACACCGTCGGCCACCGGCTGCGCGGCATCGACCTGGCCACGGGGCTGGTCTCGGTCCTGGCCGGTGACGGCACGCCCTTCAGGCAGGGCGACGGCACCGAGCACCTGTCGTCGCCGTGGGACGTGGCCTGGTGGCAGGACCGGGTGTGGGTCGCGATGGCCGGCATCCACCAGCTGTGGACCTTCGACCCGGTCACCGGCGAGGTCGAGGTGGCCGCCGGCACCACCCAGGAGGGCCTGGTCGACGGGCCGGTGGACCAGGCGTGGTTCGCGCAGACCTCGGGCCTGGCCGCCGACGGTGACCGGCTCTGGTTGGTCGACCCCGAGACCTCGTCGCTGCGGTGGCTGCAGGCCGCGCCCGACGGTCTCGTCGTGCGCTCGGCGATCGGCACCGGCCTGTTCGACTTCGGCTTCCGCGACGGCCCTGTCGACCGGGCGCTGCTGCAGCACCCGCTGGGTGTCACGGTGCTGCCCGACGGCACCGTCGCGGTCTGCGACACCTACAACGGGGCGCTGCGACGCTACGACCCTGCCTCCGGACTCCTCACCACCCTGGCCACGGACCTGGCCGAGCCCAGCGGTGCGTTCGTCGACGGCGCCGAGCTGGTCGTCCTCGAGTCCGCCGCCCACCGGCTGACCCGGGTTCCGCTCGGGGCCGCGGGCACCACCACGGACGGCTTCGCGCACACCACCCAGCGGCCGGTGACCGACGTACCGACCACGCTGGAGCTGGTCGTCGCCTTCACCCCGCCGCCCGGCCAGAAGGTCGACGACCGCTTCGGGCCGCCGTCGCAGCTGGTGGTGGAGTCGACGCCGCCCGGTCTGGTCCGCACGGGCGGTGGCCGCGGCACCGAGCTGCGGCGCACCCTGGAGCTCGACCCGCACGTCGGCGACGGCGTGCTGCACGTGGCCGCCCGCGCCGGCTCCTGCGACGTGGACGCGGGTCCGGGTGCGGCCTGCCACATGCACCAGCAGGACTGGGGCGTGCCCGTCCGGATCAGCGCCGGAGCCGCCGCACTGCTCGAGCTGCCGCTCGTCGGCACGGTCCGGGGCTGAGGAACAGCGGTACGGTGCCGACATGAGCAACGTGACGGGCAGGGCCAAGCAGCTGGGTCGCAACGCCGACGACAGCGACTGGCTCGACCACGTCGCCCGGGCCGGGCTGGTCGCGTTCGGCGTCGTGCACCTGGTCGTGGGGTGGCTGGCCGTGCAGCTGGCCCTGGGTGACCGCTCCGGGTCGGCCTCCACGTCGGGTGCGGTCACCGAGCTGGCCCAGCAGCCGTTCGGCGTGGTGATGGTGTGGCTGGTGGCCATCGGGATGGGGCTGCTCGCGATCTGGCAGCTGATCGAGGCCGTCCTGGGCCACCGGGACCGCGACGGGATCACGCTGGTCCGCAAGCGCGCGACCTCGGCCGGCAAGGCCGTGCTGTACGCCGTGATCGCCTTCAGTGCCCTCAAGGTCGCCACCGGACAGGGCTCCGGCGACAGCGAGCAGAAGACGGACACGATGACCGCGCAGGTGATGGACCTGCCCGGGGGCCAGGTGCTCGTGGGCCTGATCGGTGTCGGGATCCTGGTCGTGGCGGTGATGCTGGTCCGCAAGGGGGTGACCGACCGGTTCCTCAAGGACATCCACGCCTCGGGCGACGGTGCGACGGCCGGCGCGGCGTACACGTGGCTCGGCCGGGTCGGCTACACGGCCAAGGGCGTCGCGCTCGGGGTCGTGGGTGGGCTCTTCGGGTACGCCGCGCTCACCCATGACGCGAACAAGTCCGCCGGGCTCGACCAGGCCCTCAAGGAAGTGCTCGAGCAGCCTTTCGGCCCGGTCCTGCTGACCGCGATCGGGCTCGGGTTCGCCTGCTTCGGGGCCTTCTGCTTCGCCTGGGCCCGCCACCTCGACCGCTGAGCAACCCCTGCCGACTCGGCTCTTGTGCACGCGGTTGTCCACAGGATCGGGCGTGCACAAGAGCCGGCTCGACGTCACTCGACGTCAGAGGGGGCGGGTGGCCAGCCTCAGCGCGATGGCCAGCATCACCAGGGCGATGACCACGTCCAGCACCTGCCACGCCCGCGGCCGGGCCAGCAGCCCGGAGGCCAGCCGGGCCCCGAAGCCGAGGCCGCCGAACCACAGCAGGCTGGCCGTCCCGGCCCCTGCGGCGAACCACCACCGCTGCTCCTGGGTGTTGGCGATCGAGCCCAGCAGCAGCACGGTGTCGAGGTAGACGTGCGGGTTCAGCCAGGTCAGGGCGAGCGCGGTGACCACGGCCGTGCGCCGCGACGAAGCCCGCTCACCCGCCACCACCAGCGCCGACGGGCGCCGGGCCCGCCACAGCGACAGCCCGGCGTACGTCGTCAGGAAGGCGACGCCCAGCCACCGCGCGGCCTCCAGCAGCGTGCCGGCCCGCTCGACGAGCACCCCGATGCCGGCCACCCCGGCCACGATCAGCGCCAGGTCGGAGAGGGCGCAGATCGCCACCACCGGGGCCACGTGGGCGCGGGCCAGGCCCTGGCGGAGCACGAAGGCGTTCTGCGCCCCGATGGCCACGATCAACATCAGTCCCGTGATCAGGCCGGCACCCAGCGAGCTCCCCATGACCCCGACGCTAAGGGGGTCCAGGGTGTGAAGGCCAGCGACAGAAAGTGTCCAAGCATTAGCATCGCTTCATGCACGTGCAACCGGCTCAGCTCGACGCCCTCGTCGCCATCGCCGACCACGGCACCTTCGAGGCGGCCGCCCGCCACCTGCACGTCACCCCCAGCGCCGTCAGCCAACGGGTCCGGGCCCTGGAGGCCACAGCCGGCCAGGTGCTGGTGCTGCGGACCAGCCCGTGCACGCCGACCGAGGCGGGTCAGGCGTTCGTGCGGCTGGGACGCCAGACCCGGCTGCTCTACGACGAGGCCCGCCAGGCCCTCGCGGAGCACGAGGACCGCATCGACCTGGCCGTGGCCGTCAACGCGGACTCCCTGGCCACGTGGTTCCGCGACGTGCTGGGCGAGATCGGCGCCTGGGACGGCGTCGCACTCCGGCTCGTGGTCGAGGACCAGGCGTGGTCGAGCCGGTTGCTGCGCAGCGGGGAGTGCCTGGCCGCCGTGACCAGCGAGCCGCAAGCCGTGCAGGGCTGCTCGGTCCAGCCCCTGGGTCGGCTGCGCTACCGGTCCGCGGCCACGCCGGGGCTGGCCTCGCGCTTCAGGCGCGGCCGGGGCCCGGACTGGGCCCGGATGCCGGTGGTGGTGTTCAACACCAAGGACGACCTGCAGGACGAGGTGCTGCGCTCCCACGGCGTGGGCCGTCCACCAGTGGTGCACCGGGTGCCCACCAGTGCCGACTTCCATGAGGCGGTCCGGCTCGGGCTTGGCTGGGGCATGGTGCCCGATCCGCAGCTGCGACCCGACCTGGAGGCCGGGCGGCTGGTCACGCTCGGCGCCCGCGACCACCTCGACGTGAGTCTGCACTGGCAGCGCTGGCGGCTGGACTCCCCGATCCTGGACCGCCTCGACGACGTCGTGCGACGTGCTGCTGCGGCGCACCTGCGGACATGACGACGCACCCGCCCACCGAGGTGGACGGGTGCGTCGATCAGGGTCGGATCAGAACGACGCCTCGTCCAGGTCCATCAGCGAGAGGTCCACCGCCTGCGCGATCGCCAGCTCGGCGCTGAGCTTGGGCAGGTTGTGCTGGGCGAAGAACTGCGCTGCCGCGATCTTCCCCTCGTAGAACGCCTTGTCCTTGCTGCCCATCGATCCGGCCGGGTCCCCGTCCAGCTTCTCGAGGGCGACCTCGGCCTGGCGCAGCAGCAGCCAGCCGCAGACCACGTCGCCCAGCGCCATCAGCAGCCGGCTGGTGTTGAGGCCGACCTTGTAGATATTGCGGATCTCGTCCTGGGCCGACATCAGGTCGTGGATCATGTGGCCGACCAACGCGTTAGCGTCCCCGAGCGCTGTGGCGAGCAGCGCCCGCTCGTTCTTGAGCCGACCGTTGCCGGCCTCGCTGGCGATGAACGCCTCGATCTCGCCGGTCAGGTGGCCCAGCGCGGTGCCCTGGTCCTTGACGATCTTGCGGAAGAAGAAGTCCTGGCCCTGGATCGCGGTGGTGCCCTCGTAGAGGGTGTCGATCTTGGCGTCGCGGACGTACTGCTCGAGCGGGTAGTCCTGCAGGAAGCCCGAGCCTCCGAAGGTCTGCAGCGACTCGGTGCCCAGCAGCACCCAGGAGCGCTCCGAGCCGTAGCCCTTGACGATCGGCAGCAGCAGGTCGTTGACCGCAGCCGCGAGGGCGTGCTCGGTGCCGTCGTGCTCAGCGATCATCACCGTGTCCTGCCAGGTCGCGGTGTAGAAGACCAGGGCCCGCATGGCCTCGGCGAACGACTTCTGCACCATCAACGAGCGGCGTACGTCGGGGTGGTGGGTGATCGTGACCCGGGGTGCGGTCTTGTCGCCCGACCTGGTCAGGTCGGCGCCCTGCTGACGGGTCTTGGCGTAGTCGAGGGCGCTGAGGTAACCGGCCGAGAGGGTGGCGATGGCCTTGGTGCCGACCATCATCCGGGCGTTCTCGATGACCTGGAACATCTGCGCGATGCCCTGGTGCACCTCGCCGAGCAGCCATCCCCGGGCGGGCTCACCGCCGCCGACCCCCGGGTCGCCGAAGGTGACCTCACAGGTGTTGGACACCTTGAGGCCCATCTTGTGCTCGACGCCGGTGACGTAGGCCCCGTTGCGCTCACCGGTGAGCTCGCCGCTCTCGTGGTCGAAGTGCCACTTGGGCACCAGGAACAGCGAGAGACCCTTGGTACCGGGCCCGCCGACCCCGTCGACGCCAGCCGGGCGGGCGAGCACCAGGTGCATGATGTTCTCGCTCATGTCGTGCTCGGCCGAGGTGATGAACCGCTTGACGCCCTCGACGTTCCACGAGCCGTCGTCGTTCAGGGTGGCCCTGGACCGGCCCGCACCCACGTCGGATCCCGCGTCGGGCTCGGTCAGCACCATCGTGGCGCCCCACTGCCGGTCCACCATGATCTGGGCGATCTGCTTGTCCCGGTCGTTGCCGTTGCGGTGGATGATCGCCGCGAACGGTGCGCCCGCGCCGTACATCCAGACCGGGGCGTTGGCACCCAGCACCAGCTCACCGAGGGCCCACACGAGCGATGACGGCGCCGGGGTGCCGCCGAGGTCAGCACCGATCTGCAGGCGCCAGTACTCCGCGTCCATCCAGGCCTGGTAGCTCTTCTTGAACGAAGCCGGGATGGGTGCGGTGTGGGTGGCGGGGTCGAAGACGGGCGGGGTGCGGTCGCTGTCCTCGTACGAGGCGGCCAGCTCCTCGCGTGCCATCCGGTCGACCTCGGCCAGGATGGCCCGGGCGGTCTCGCCGTCCATCTCGCCGAAGGGGCCCCGGCCCAGGACGTCGTCGCGGCCGAGGACCTCGAAGAGGTTGAACTCGATGTCGCGCAGATTGCTCGTGTAGTGGCCCACTGGTCCACCCTTTTCTACTCGGGATCCGGCTGGCTACTGGCCGGTAACATAATGGTAGGCCGACGGGTGGAGGGGTGCAACCCGATCGGCGGACGCTATCCCCACCAGGTCGAGTGTCCGGATGGAGAAATCTGAGACACTTGCCTCATGCGAGTTTCCGCCAAGTCCGACTACGCCCTGCGCGCGCTGATCGAGATGGCGTCGCGTCAGGACGGTCGTGCGGTGAGCGCCGAGGAGCTCGGGAAGCTGCAGGAGATCCCGCACGGCTTCCTGCAGGCGATCCTGGCCGACCTGCGCCGGGCCGGCATCGTGATGTCGCAGCGCGGCCAGTCCGGCGGCTGGCGGATGGGCCGGGACGCCGACACGGTGTCGGTGGCCGACGTGATCCGGGCCGTCGACGGGCCGCTGGTGTCGGTCTACGGGCTGCGACCTGAGGCGGTCAGCTACAACGAGAAGGCCGACGTGCTGCAGCACGTCTGGATCGCCGCGCGCCGCTCGCTGCGCGACGTCTTCGAGCAGGTCTCGATCCAGCAGCTCGCCGACGCCAAGCTGCCCAAGGCGATCACCACCCGGACCGCGGACGAGGACGCCTGGCAGCCGCACTAGGCGCCGAGCTGAAGCCGCACGAAGTGCCGAGTCGGCGCTTATGCACGCGTGCACAAGAGCCGACTCGACCGTCTGGGGCGGTCTGGGCCGGCCGAGTTACGCCGGCTGGGCGTCGAGCAGCCGCTGCTTGAGCTTGCGCTTCTTCTTGGTCAACGTGGCGTTGTCACGCTCGAGGTCCCGGGTCCGCGCGCGTAACCGGGTGACCTCGGCGATCGAGTCGCTCAGGGCCTCGCTCAGCAGCGAGACCCGCAGGTCGTCGCGTTGCGAGCCGGAGTCGGCGCCGACGGTGGCGACCAGGCCGGTCAGGTCGCCCCGGACGTCGTAGCCTGCGTCGGCGACGACCTTGGCCCACTCCTGCACCACGACGCCCAGGTCGCCGTGGACCGAGAGCGACGACGTGCCCTCGGCGATCAACCGAAGCGCGTGCGTGTCGACCTCGCCGACCGTGGCCGCGGGCAGATCGAGCCCGGTGGCCTCGAACCCGACGACCTGACCGAGCGCCTGCCAGGCGGGGGTCGGGTCGGTGGGGTCGCAGACCACGACGTGCATCCGGTCGGGGCTGCACACGGCGCGGTCCCAGCGGCGCAGCACGTCGGACAGGTCGTGGTCGTCGGGGAACGCGGACAGGCGGGCGTCCGGTGCGGCCACCGTGACGACCACGTGGACCGCGAAGCCGGGGAGACGGTCGACCAGCAGGTCGATCTCGGTCTCGGTGGCGCCGGCCAGCAGGCTGTGGCCCACGACGACGGAGTCCTTGCCTGCGTAGGCGCGGCGGCAGATGCCGCTCCACACGCCCTCCACGTCCTTGCGGCGCAGGCCCCAGGCCTTGTGGTCGCGTCGGATCTCGACGCTCGCGCGGAACATCTCGTCCACCGACGTCGACGGCACCCGGACCCCGGAGGCCGCGAGGGCGTCGGCGTGCACCTGCAGGGCGGCGTCGAGGCGGTCACCGCCGCTGTGCGGGAGCCCGACGTGGAGGTACGCGGTGCGCTTGGCCATGGCGCTGAGGGTCACACCGGCGGTTCACGAGCCGACCATCGACACGCGGCGCGGGAGTGAACATCAGACGACGGACCCCCCCGGCCCAGACGGTGGCCGCGGGCCCGCGGTGGCGTCGTCAGCCCTCGAGGCCGGCCCGCGGCTCGCAGTGCTCGGCGACCCAGCTCACCAGGGGCCGCAGGGTGCGCCAGTCCTCGCGGATGATCTCGAGCACCGCGGGTGTGTGGATGACCGGCTCGAAGCCCAGCGAGCGACCCAGCACCAGCGAGCGGTGCCGGAGCAGCTCGATGCGGGGGTGGTCCGCGGCGTACCCGCGCGGTGAGGTCTTGAGCCGGTCCCCGCCCACCTCGAAGCCCTTGCGGGCCAGGCTCCTGAGCAGCTTCTCGAGCTGCGGCCCGGACCGGTCGTGGTCGATCGCGGCCCGGAACGCCGCCAGCCGGGGGCCGCTCGCGTCGTAGAAGCCGGCGCCCGTACGGACCCCGCGCGGGGACAGCTCGACGTACCACCCCGTGGCGTCGCAGACGCGGACGAAGGCTCCCTGGTGGGTCTTGAACGGCGTCTTGTCCTTGGCGAAGCGCACGTCGCGGTGCGGCCGGAACACCTTGAACACGCCGAACTCGGGGCTGAGGGCCTCGGCGAGGGACTCGAACGGCGCCTTCACGGACCCGACGTAGACGTCCTTGTGGGCCTCCCAGAACGACCGGGTGTTGTCCATCTCCAGGTCGTCGAAGAAGTCGAGGGCGGCGACGGGGAAACCGGTGAACTGCACCCGCCCAGCCTAGGTCGCTACGACACCCGCGCGCTCACCTGCTGGTCGCCCTGCTCGGAGAAGACCGACAGGGTCAGCACCTCGCCGGCACAGCGGGGCTCGGCCAGGAACGACCGGCCGGCGGGGGAGGCATAGGCCGTGGTCAGGGTGCCGTCGGCCCAGCGCAGCAGCCGGGCGGGGTCGCCGTCGTCCTGCGGGTCCTGCACGAACCAGGTCGCGGCACCGCAGGTGGTGAGGGTGCCGGAGGTGCCCGGGCCCAGGTCGACGTACTCGTCGCCGATGCGCGCGAGGTAGCGCGCTGCCTCGATCTGATCCTTATCTGGGACCACCGACCAGACCTCGCCGTCGGCGGTCACGGCGCCCTCGAAGCCCTGGCACGGCGCGACGCCCTCGAACGGCGTGGTGCCCGTGCTCGACACGGTGACCACCGTGCGACAGGAGGGTCGGGCGTCGTCGAAGGTCAGGATCGCGTCGCCGGACTCACCGAGGTGGGCCGCGTTGAACCCCGAGCGGTCCGGCGCGCACCACACGAGCGTCGTCTCGCTGGTGTCGAGGTCGGCGGTGGCCAGGCAGTAGGCACCGTCAGGCCCGGTCGTGGCGTACGACGCCCGCTCACCGTCGAGGGCCCAGGAGCCGCCGACGGTGGTGGGGGCGCCGGGGGTGCTCGCGTCGATCGTGCTGGTGGAGCCGGTGCTCAGGTCGGTGATGACCGCGGTGGCGGGTTCCTGCTCCTGCGGGTCCTGGAAGACCACCAGGGCGTAGCGCTCGCCGAGCAGCGCGTCCGAGACCCGACCCCGGACCCCGGCCGGAACCGTCGTCGGCACCGGGCCGGTCAGCTGGGCGCTGCCGGCACTCTCGTCGAGGCTGAGCGTCCACTCACCGTCGGTGGTGACGCTCAGGTCGCTCGGCCCGGGCACCGGCTGCCAGTCCAGGATCGCGTCGCTCGGCGCGAGCGAGACCGGGGCCTGCGGCGTCCCCGTGGTGCGGGCGCTTGCGGAGGCCGTCTCGTCGGGGGAGGGCGAGCCCCCGGCCGCCGGCTCGTCGGCGCCGGAGCACCCGGCCACGACCAGGACCAGCGCGACCAGGGCCGGCACGACCAGGGCCGGCGCGGCCAGGGCCGGCGCGGCCCGGGACCGCAGCGGCGCGCGGCCCACGTCAGACGCCGATGTTGTGCTGGAAGTGGTCCTGGTTGGCGCGGTAGCTCTTGTAGGCGGTGCGCCACTGCACCCGCGAGATGGACGGCTCCGAGGGGTCGAAGCGCTGCTGGTTCCAGGGCTCGAAGTAGCCGAGCAGGTCTGACTTGATGCCCTTCTTGTCGTAGCCGCGGCCGACCTGGAAGTGGCCCGAGGCGTCGTCGTCGAGGTACGGGTAGTACTTCTTGAGCAAGACCGGGTGCAGCACCACGGGTGAGCGCTGGTCCACCACGTGCTGCATCATCAGCAGCATCCACTGGTCGTAGGAGTAGCTGCTGATGTCGAGGGCGACGTAGGGACCGGCGTACGTCGGGTCGTCGTAGCCGGTGGCGGCGTTGACGACCTTGACCATCGCCGAGATCGAGGAGCCGCTGCGGGTGGTGCCGAGCTTCTTGGCCCAGTAGGCCTGGCCCTGGTCGACACCACTCCAGCTCCACCCGATCATCTGCATCGCGGCCGGGCCGCACCAGTAGCTGAGGACCTGCTCGGCGACCTGGGTCTTGTCCAGGATGCCTGCGAGCGGCGGGTAGGCCTCATAGGGCGGCGCGGCCGGGACGGCGGGCGGGGGTGCCGGCGCCTCAGGCGGTGCGACGGGCACCGGCTCGATGGGCGCCGGGGTCACCGGGACCGGCTCGGGGGTCGGTGTGGGGGCCGGTGCGGTCACGGGGTCGGCCGCGGCTGCCTTGGCCGCGGCGACGCGCTTGCACCGCTTGAGCGCCTTGGCCGGGTCGACGCCCCGGGCGACCTGGCCCCTGACGCAGGCCTGCTTGGCCCTGCGCGCCGCCTGCCTGGCCTTGCGGGCCTTCTTCGCCGCCTTCTCCTCGACGGTGGCTCGCGCCAGGGTGCGGGGGGTGGGTGCAGTCGTGGTGGGTGCGGTCGTGGGGGGTGCGGTCGTGGTGGGTACGGCGACCTCGGGGTGCCGCTCGAGGAAGCCGGCGGGCAGGGCGACCCCCTCGATCTGGTGACGGATCAGCCAGACCTTGGCCACCGATCGGGCCGCGGCCCGCAGCTCGTTGCGCTCGCTGCGCACCCGGGCGGCAGGGCTGAGCCGGGCCCGCTGGCTGAGGCCGGCCACGACGTCGAGGTCGCCGGTGCCGGTCCGGCCGGCCTGACCTCGGGCCGTGACGCGGCGCGCGGAGGCCAGGGTGCGGGACCGGACCGCGGCCTGCGTGTCCTGGGTCCAGCCGCTGCCCAGGCAGTACCGCTGACCCTCCAGGTCGGCGCAGCGCACGCCCGCCCGGACCAGGCCGCCACCCAGGGTGCCGGACATCGCCTGCTGCAGGCTGGTGGCCTTCTGATCGGCCCGGGTCCGCGACAGGGCCGCGGGCGCCTCGGCTCCTGACGCGGCGGCGGCGATGTCGCGGGCGAGCACCCGCAGCGCGACGCCGGAGCGGGCGTGCAGGCGTTCGTGGGCGACCACGCCCTGGCCGACGACCCGGTCGATCTCGTCCTGGGCCTCAGCGCTGACGGTGCCGAGGCCGGTCCTCGCCGCGCCGAGCGGGTCCGGGGCCGGCCCCGCCTGGCGCGCCTGCGGGGTGAGGGCGCCGTCCTGCTGCTCACCGCGAGGCACGACGAGGGCGACCCCGAGCAGCAGGGCCAGGGCGGCGAGACCGATGACGGCGGTGCGGGGGCGGGACATGGAACGACCTCGAGACGGTGAGCGGGGGAAGATCTCTCGCACCAATGGTCACATGAGCGGTCAAATGCCCCAGGAGTCACGGCGGTGGGGCTGGGCGCGACCTGGGAGCGGATGACGAGACTCGAACTCGCGACATCGACCTTGGGAAGGTCGCGCTCTACCAACTGAGCTACATCCGCAACGCCGGCATGACCGGCGGGAGGATGTTACCTCAGCGCGGGCTCGGGATGAGCCGGGTGGGCTCGCGGTGGCGCAGGCCGGGTCGCGGGGCGTACGGCCGCTAGGTTGAGCCTGTGCTGCTCTCCGACCGCGACATCCTGGCCGAGATCGACCGGGGCCGGATCGCTCTCGAGCCCTGGGACCCCGCGATGCTGCAGCCGTCGTCGGTCGACGTGCGGCTGGACCGCTTCTTCCGGGTCTTCGAGAACCACCGCTACCCGCACATCGACCCGGCCGAGGACCAGTCCGAGCTGACCCGACAGGTCGAGCCGGAGGGTGAGGAGCCGTTCATCCTGCACCCGGGCGAGTTCGTGCTGGGCTCGACGTACGAGGTGGTGAGCCTGCCGGCCGACGTGGCCGCTCGGGTCGAGGGTAAGTCGTCGCTGGGCCGTCTCGGCCTGCTCACCCACGCCACGGCCGGGTTCGTCGATCCCGGCTTCTCCGGACACGTGACCCTGGAGCTGGCCAACGTGGCGACCCTGCCGATCAAGCTCTACCCGGGCATGAAGATCGGCCAGTTCTGCTTCTTCCGGCTGACCTCGCCCTCCGAGCATCCCTACGGGTCGGAGAAGTACGGCTCCCGCTACCAGGGCCAGCGCGGCCCCACGCCGTCGCGCTCGTTCAAGAACTTCCACCGCACGCAGATCTGAGAGGCTGGCCGCTCTGGGTCGAGGCCCGGGCGATCCGCTCGGCCAGCTGCTGACGGGCGGTCGTCTCGATCATGATGAAGTGCTCGCTCATCGTGCTGCTCCTGTGGTGGGGACTGGTGGGGGACTGGCTGGGGGGACTGGATGGGGGGACTGGCTGGGGGGACTGGCCGGGTGGACGGCTCAGGCCTCGCTGAGGTCGACGTCGCCGCTGATTGTGATGGTCCGCAGCTCGACGTGGTCCTGCCCCGGCTCGGGCTGACCGGCGCCCTGCAGGGTGGAGTGGATGTGTCCAGAGACCGTGTTGATGTCCGTCCACACCGGTACGCCGGCGCGCACCGCGATCGCGACGTCGCCGGAGGCGCTCTTGGTCACGAACCGTCCGCGGATCGCCTCGCGGATGCGCAGGTCCCCGCTCCCCGTCGTGTACGACGCGTCCGCGCCGGCCGAGGTGATCGTGAGGTCGCCGGACCCGGTCTTGACCACGCTCGGCCCCTGCGTGCCCTCGATCACGATGTCCCCGGAGCCGGTGGACACCGCGAGCCGGCCGGTGACCCGCGTGATCGCGACGTCGCCCGAGCCGCTCTTGACCTGCAGGTCGTCGCCCGCGGTGCGGATCAGGACGTCACCGGACCCCGTCTCGAGGCTCGCCGCGCCGGAGAGCGCGTCGAGGCTGACGTCGCCGGAGCCGGATTTGAGCTGGCTCTCGCCGAGCTGGCCGGTCACGCTCAGGTCGGCGCTCCCGAGGCGAGAGACCAGGCGGCTGTCGAGGGGCAGCGTGACGGTCACGTCGAGGCGGCAGTCACCGGAGCGGAAGCCGAGACCGTCGCGCGGGCCGACGATGCTGACCGCCTGTCCGCGCTGCTCGACGCGCACCTGGTCCGCCTGGGTGCCGGTCACGGTGATGTGGGTCGTGGTGGTCGCGACGGCGTCGAGCCGGACGGCCCCGCGGCCCAGCTCGACGTGGAGGTCGATCGGGGTGGGGGTCTCGAAGTGGTGCTCGGGCATGGCGGTCTCCTTCATCAGGGTGTGCTCGTCCGCGAGCCCGGCCCGGTGCCGGTCTCGTGCAGGGGGTCGTGCGGGGGGGTGGTGCGGGGGCTAGACCCAGCCGGTCATCCGGCGGTGGGTGCGCCGGCCTCCCGGGCCCTCGTTGCCGAAGAACGGGATGCTCGACAGGTCGAGGTCGACGTGCGCGGCGTGGTCCTGGGTGGCGGCTCGCACCACGTTGACCAGCCAGGTGTTCAGGGAGTGCCCGGAGCGGGAGGCGAGCTCCTCGGCGCGGGTCTTGACCGACTCGGGCAGCCGCAGGGTGATCCGGGTCAGGGCGTCGTCCTCGACCTCCTCGGCCGACGGGGGCAGGGGCGGCGTGGGCGCCGCCGGCGGGGTCGGGGGTGCGGGTGCGGGTGCAGCCTCGACCACGAAGTCGAGCTCGCGACCGTTGAGCCGGACGTCGACGCCGCCGCGCGGCATCTCGGCCGTGATCTCGGCGGCGGCCTGGGAGATGGCCTCCATCAACGCCAGTCGTGCTGACGGGTCGAGCGCGTAGGTCAGCCGCTCCGCTGCGGCCCGGGTCTCGGGTCCCGCGGCCTCGGCGGCGGAGAGCAGGTCGCGGCGCAGGCCCTCGACGTACGGCGTGATGTCCATGCCGTCACTATGACATCATCGTGACGTCAAATACAAGGGCATTGGTGTCAATGATGACGCCGCGTGGCGTCAGAGGCGCGGCGTACCCCTCTCTGACGCGGGGGCAACTCGACCCCAGGGGGTGGGACCACGACCCGGTCTGCGGTCTAGGGTCGACTCGGCCCACCAGGGGAAGGACCCACCTATGACCGTGCCCGGAGTCGTCGCTCTCGCGACCGAGACCCTGATCGACGCGAGCGCCGTCGACTACCTCATCATCGGCATCTACTTCGCGTTCGTGATCGGGATCGGGGTGATGGCCAGCCGTCAGGTCTCGGACTCGGTCGACTTCTTCCTCTCCGGGCGCTCGCTGCCCGCCTGGGTGACCGGGCTCGCGTTCGTCTCGGCCAACCTCGGTGCCGTCGAGATCATGGGCATGTCGGCCAACGGCGCCCAGTTCGGGCTGCCCGCGGTGCACTACTTCTGGATCGGGGCTATCCCGGCCATGCTCTTCCTGGGCGTGGTGATGATGCCGTTCTACTACGGCTCCCAGGCCCGCTCGGTGCCCGAGTTCATGCTGCGCCGCTTCGGGACCGGGGCCCACCTGGTCAACGCGATCTCCTTCGCGGTCGCCCAGCTGCTGATCGCCGGCATCAACCTCTACCTGCTCGGCAGCATCATCCAGGCCCTGCTCGGCTGGAACCTGACCCTGGCCCTGGTGGCGGCGGCCATCGTCGTGCTGTCCTACATCACCCTGGGTGGGTTGAAGGCCGCGATCTACAACGAGGTGCTGCAGTTCTTCGTGATCGTGGCCGCGCTGCTGCCGCTCACCCTGATCGGGCTGGACCAGGTAGGCGGCTACGAGGGGCTGAAGGACAAGATCACCGAGAACGCCGGCGTCGGTGGCTCCGCGTCGGCCGCCGAGCAGCTCAACTCCTGGCCCGGCACCGCGCTGACCGGCTTCAGCTCCGACATCCTCTCGGTCATCGGCATCGTCTTCGGTCTCGGGTTCGTGCTCTCCTTCGGCTACTGGACGACCAACTTCGTCGAGGTGCAGCGCGCGATGGCGACCGACTCGATCTCCTCGGCCCGCAAGACGCCGATCATCGGTGCCTTCCCCAAGATGTTCGTCCCGTTCATCACGATCCTGCCCGGCATGATCGCCGCGGTGCTGGTGAGCGAGATCGCCCAGACCAAGGCGGGCGAGACCGTCGAGGGCGGCGCCTCCGGCACGGTGAAGTACAACGACGCCCTGCTCTACCTGATGCGCGACCTGCTGCCCAACGGCTTGCTGGGGGTCGCGATCGCCGGCCTGATGGCCGCCTTCATGGCCGGCATGGCCGCCAACGTCTCGGCGTTCAACACCGTGCTGTCCTTCGACCTGTGGCAGACCTACGTCGTCAAGGACCGCCCGGACGGCTACTACCTGCGGGTCGGCCGCTGGGCCACGGTCGGCGCCACCGTGATCGCGATCGGGACCGCGCAGCTGGCCGCGAACTTCTCCAACATCATGGACTACCTCCAGACCCTCTTCGGGTTCTTCAACGCGCCCCTCTTCGCGACCTTCATCCTCGGCATGTTCTGGAAGCGGATGACCGCCACCGCCGGCTGGGTGGGGCTGGTGTCCGGCACCCTGGCCGCCGTGTTGGTCGCCTTCCTCTCCGAGGGCACCCTGGGCGGACTGAGTGTCGGGGTGCTGCCGCTGAGCGGGCAGGGCGCGTCGTTCGTGGCGGCCGGGGCGGCGTTCGTCGTCGACATCGTGCTGAGCATCGTGGTCTCGCTCGTCACCGTGCCCAAGCCGCCCGCGGAGCTCACGGGCCTGGTCTACTCCGAGACCCCCAAGGAGGACCTCGTGGACGCCGCCGAGGCCACTCGACCGTGGTACCAGCGCACGCTGCCCCTCGCCGGGGTCGCGCTGGGCATGGTCGTCGTCCTGAACGTCGCGTTCTGAGGACGGGAGACCTGACATGACCGAGAACAAGGCTGAGAAGATGACTGAGAAGAAGACTGCGGGTGCCTTCGACATCCGCAACGTGATCGGTGCCCTGCTCGGCATCTACGGCGTGATCCTGACGCTGATGGGGCTGTTCGGCGACCCGGATACCGAGAAGACCGGCGGGGTCAACGCCAACCTCTGGGCCGGCGTGGTCCTGCTGGTGGTGGGCGCAGGCTTCATCGTCTGGAGCCGGGTCAAGCCGACCGTGGTGCAGAGCCCGCCGCCCGGGTGACGGTGCGGCTGCAGCCGCTGACCCGCGCCAAGGTCGCCTCTCTCGGTGACGTGGGGGCCGCGTGGGTGGCCTCTCTGCCGCAGACCCTGGACGCGCTGAGCCGTGCCTGGGGGCTGACCCTGGGCCGGCCGCTGCCCGGCGGAAGTGCGTCGTACGTCGTCGCGGCGCGGACCGTGACCGGTGAGTCCCGGGTGCTGAAGGTCGCGATCCCCGACCGGGCGCTGGTCGGCGAGGCCCGCGTCCTCGCCGCCGCACGCGGGCAGGGGTACGCCCGGCTGCATGCCCACGACCCGGACCGGCACGCCCTGCTGCTGGAGTCGCTGGGCCGCTCGCTGGAGCAGACACCGATGCCGGTCGAGGCCAAGCTGGCCGCGCTGGTCGACACGCTGCAAGAGGCCTGGCGGGTGCCGCTGAGCACCGTGCCCGAGGCGCCGCCCGGCGACGACCGGGCCAGCGTCCTGCGCCGGCTGGTGCTCGAGCTCGACACCCGGCTGGGTCACCCGACCCGGCCCAACGTGCTCGCGCGGGCCTGTGAGTACGCCGAGCGCCGGGCCGCGGCCCACGACCCGGGCCGCTGCGTGGTCGCGCACGGCGACCCGCACCCGGCCAACCTGCTGCGCCGCCCCCACGCGGGCTGGGCGCTGGTCGACCCCGAGGGAGTGCGGGCAGACCCGACGTACGACCTGGGGGTGGCGCTGCGGGACTGGACCGGACAGCTGGCCGGAGACGCCCGGGCGGTGCTGGACGGCTACTGCGACCTGCTGGCCGACTCCTCCGGCCTGGACCGGCAGGCGATCTGGGAGTGGGGCTTCCTGGAGCGGGTCTCGACCGGCCTCTACGTCTGCAGCTTCGGGGCACACACGGTCGGGCGACGGTTCCTGGACAGTGCCGAGGCGCTGGTCTGAGGGATCAGGCCGGATCCGGCGGGGGCTTCGCCGAGTACACGACCATCGAGTCGATGCCGGCCGCAGAGCGGAAGAGGTCGACGGTCAGCGGGCAGGGTGTGCCGCCCGCGGGCGTCGGGTCGACCTGCAGCCGCAGCGAGGGTCGGTCACCGCCAGCGGCCGGGCGCGGGACACCGCACTGCTCGGGCGGCGGTGCGCCGGTGCTGACCACCAGGCGCGGCACACCGTTGTCGGTGGTCGCCGGGGTCGCGAATGCGGTCGCCAGGGTCTCGATGATCGGGCCGAACGGTTCTCGGCTGCTGGCCTCGCCGAGGTAGACCGAGCGAGGCCCCTGTCCGTCGATGATCACGTTGACCGTGGACGCGAACGCCGGGGACGCCCCGCCCCGGACCCACCGCACGAACGCCCAGGCGTCGGACCGGGCGCCGTAGACCGCGAGGCAGCTGTCGCCCGAGGCGACCGCCGGTCGCACCGTGACGGTGCTGCCCCGGACGATCCGGGCACCGGCGGGTGGCTCCGTGCCCATGGTCAGCCCCTGCGGCTCGCACGCCCGCGAAGGCCGCTGCACCACGTCGAAGCCGTCCTGCTGCAGGTCTCGGGTGGCGTCCGCCGCGGTGTACCCGAAGTACGACGGCAGCGTCCGCACCTCGGGCGGGTCGGGCAACAGCACCACGGTCGCGGCCGCGAGCAGCACCGCGCCCAGGCTCGAGCCCAGCAGCAACCGTCGTCGTCGACGGCGGCTGGCCTGCTCACCTGGGGGCACCGCCTGCTCGCGCGTGCGGGCCAGCGCCCGGTCCACGGCGGCCAGCGTCTCGGGGTGCGGATCGTCGGCCCGGGTGATCCTGCGCCGCTGCTGGGCCAGCACCGTGTCGACCAGCGACGGCGCGTCCTCGGTGGGGAAGCCTCGGTCGACCGCGTACTCGACGAGCCGCGCGCGGCGTGCGGCGACGTACTCGTCGAAGTCCATGGCTCGCCTCCGGACCCAGCGTAGTCCGGGGTCGGCGTCGGCTGGGGTCGGCGTCGACCGGGCCGAGCCGGGGCTCCGGGCGGGGGACCAGCGCGTAGGTCGCGCACTGCCGTTCACCGGTGGCGGGTTCTCCACAGGTCGGGGACAGGTCACTCGACGTCCCGGTCGTCCCGGCCTGATCCTCACGCCATGCACCAGGACGCGGCACGGTTGCTCCGTGACCAGGCCGGGGTTCTCAGCCGGCGCCAGGCCCTCGGCGCGGGCCTGTGCGACGTCGAGGTGAGACGGCTGGTCCGCCGGCGTGAGTGGGTGGCGGTCCATCCCGGCGGGTGCGTCGATCACACCGGGTCGCTGACGTTGGCTGCAGCGCGCCTGGGCCGCCGTGCTCGGCACGTGGCCGGCCGTGCTGAGCCACCAGTCGGCGATCCGGGCGGGGAGGGCCCCGGTCGGGTGGTGCGCGACGGGTCGGTGATGCACGTGGTGGTCGCGCGGCACCGGCGACTGGTGGCGCCGCCAGGGGTACGGCTGCACCGGGTCGCGCGGTTCGACGACCGTGTGCAGTGGAACCTCGGACCGCCCCGGGTGCGGCTTGAGGAGGCGCTGCTCGACCTGGCCGACGAGTCCGCGCGCGACCTCGACGCGATCGCGCTGCTGGCCGACGCCTGCGGTTCGCGGCGTACGACGCCACGCCGGCTGGTCGATGTGCTCGCGCTGCGGCCGCGGGCCCACCGGCGCGCATGGCCCTCGGCGGTGCTGCTCGACGTCGCGGACGACCTGCTCGGTGCTGGAACACGCCTACCTGACTCGCGTGGAGCGGCCCCACGGCCTGTCGGTCGGGCATCGCCAGGCCGAGCGTCCGGGCGCCGCTCGGCCGGTGTTCCAGGACGTGGGGTATGACGGGCTCGCCCTGGTGGTCGAGCTCGACGGCCGGCTGCACCACGACTCGGCCGGGGCCCGGGACCGCGATCTGGAACGGGACCTCGAGCTCGTCGCCGACGGTGGTGTCACGGTGCGCCTGGGGTGGGGTCAGGTGTTCGACCGACCGTGCCGCACCGCTGAGCGGCTGGCCCTGGTCCTCGGGGCTCGAGAGTGGACCGGTCGGCTGCAGCCGTGTCCGGACTGTGGTGGATCCGGTGAACCAGGGTGACCTGATCGACCACAGTCCGGGGCTACAGATCGAACAGCGAGCTCGCCCCGTGGATGTCGGCGTCCGTCGTGGGCTGGTGCGCCTCGCCGCCGGAGCTGACCGGCGCTGCGGCCGGTTCGGTGACCGGCTCGGCAGACGACGCGGCCACGACCGTCTCCTCGGCGGTGTCCTCGGCGGAGGCGACGCTCGGCTCCACAGCTGTGTCGGCGGTGGTCTCCTCCTCGGCGGCCGGCGCGACCGGGTCCTCGGCGTCCGGGGTGGGGTCGGCGGAGGCCGTGGCGGTCGTGGCGGTCGCGGCCGCGCTCAGGGCAGCCCCACCGGAAAGACCGGCCGATGGGGCCGAGGACGGGGTGGTCGGGGTCGTCGTCGCGCTGGCGGTCGGCGCGGGTGCTGCGAAGGAGAACAGCGACCCGCCCTTGCGGCCCGACCCGGACACCGCAGCGGGGGTGGGCAGTGTGGGCTCGTCCGTCGGCTCGACGGCCGACGTGTCGGGCTCCGGCGCCCGCTCCGGCTCGGGCTCCGGCGCCGGCGCGACAGCGGGCGCAGCGGCCGCCGGGGCCGGTGCCTCCAGGTCGAAGAGCGACCCGCCCTCGGGGATCGACGTTCCCGGGGTCGACGCTGCCCGGCTGCCGGTCGGGGCCTCGGCCGCTGCCGGAGCAGCTACCTCCGGGGCCGGTGCCGGCGCCGGCGCCGCGGGGGCCGTGGGCTCGGACGGTGCGATGTCGAAGAGCGACCCGCTGCCCAGGTCGGTCGCCGGCATCGACGTGGTGGCCGCAGCAGTGACGGGCTCAGGCTCAGGCGTCGCAGTCTCGGTCGCCGGGGCGTCGGCGTCGTCGCCGAGGTCGAACAGCGAGCCGCCACCCAGAGCGTCGGGCGACGCGGACTCCTTCGCCGCAGGCGCTGCGGGTGCCGGGGTGTCGAAGAGCGACCCGCCCGAAGATCCGTTGGCCGGGGCCGCCGGGGGTGCCGGGGCCGCCGGGGGCGCCGGGGCCGCCGGGGTGTCGAACAGCGACCCGCCTGACGAGGCAGGCGTCGCAGCCTTCGCCTCGGCCTTGATCGAGGCGTCGGGCGAGGCGGTCGCGGACTCGGCGGGGGCGTCGAAGAGCGACGACCCACCGCTGGCCTTGGCCAGCGGCCCCGCGTCGGCGGTCTCGGTGATCGTGTCCGCGGTGATGGTCTCGTCGCCCACCTCGGGCTCGGCCTTCGTCGCGACGTCTGCCCCGGCCTCGGCCGGCGCGGCCACAGCACCCACGAGCTCCGATCCCGGCGCCAGCTTGGTCGCCATCTCGCCCTTGACCGAGGCGAGCAGCATCTGCGCGACGTCGAGGACCTCGACCTCCTCGCGGGCCTCGCCCTTGGCCTGCTGGGCGGTCAGCCCGTCCGAGAGCATCACCCGGCAGAAGGGGCAGCCCACAGCGATCTGGTCGGCCCCCGTGCCGACCGCCTCGACCGTGCGGTTGACGTTGATCCGCGAGCCGGTGTTCTCCTCCATCCACATCCGGGCGCCGCCGGCGCCGCAGCAGAAGGACCGCTCGGAGTTGCGCTCCATCTCGACGAGCTGAGCTCCCGGCAGGATCTGGAGCAGCTCACGCGGCGGTGTGTAGACCCCGTTGTGACGACCGACGTAGCAGGGGTCGTGGTAGGTGATCGTGCGCTGGTGGGCGCCGGCACCCTGGGTGACCGGGGTCAGCTTGCCCTCGCGGACCAGGCGGTTGAGCAGCTGGGTGTGGTGGATGACCTCGAGCTCGATGCCGAAGGCGGCGTACTCGTTCTTGAGGGTGTTGAAGCAGTGCGCACAGGTCGAGACGACCTTCTTGGCCTTGGCCTGCGTCAGGGTCTCGACGTTCTGCTGGGCCAGGCCCTGGAACACGAACTCGTTGCCGGCCCGGCGGGCCGGGTCACCGGTGCAGGTCTCGCCGTTGCCGAGCACCCCGAAGGAGATGCCGGCCAGGTCGAGCAGCTCGGCCACGGCGCGCGTGGTCTTCTTGGCACGGTCCTCGTAGGCACCGGCACACCCGACCCAGAACAGCCAGTCGACCTCGTCGAGCGACTCGATCCCCCCCTGCTCGGGCGCGGCGCCGACGACCTTGACCTCGAAGTCCAGGCCCTTGGCCCAGTCCAGCCGCGCGTTGGGCGACATGTTCCACGGGTTGCCCTTGTTCTCGAGGCCCTTGAAGAGACCGTTGAGCTGGGGCGGGAAGTTGGACTCCACCAACACGGCGTGCCGGCGCATGTCCATGATGTGGTCGACGTGCTCGATGTCGACCGGGCACTGCTGCACGCACGCGCCGCAGGAGGTGCAGTTCCACAGCACCTCGGCGTCGATCACCGCGGCGCCGCTCTCGGGGTTGTAGAACCACTCGCCGTCGGGCACGTGGCCGACCAGCGGCCGCTCGACCTCGCGGGTCAGCGTGTCGTTGCCCTCGAGGAGCGCGGCCCGGTCGCCCTCGGCCGCCTGCAGGTAGGGGGCCTTGGCGTACGTCGCGTCCCGCAGCGCGGTGATCAGCAGCTTGGGGTTGAGCGGCTTCTCGGTGTTCCACGCGGGGCACTGCGACTGGCACCGACCGCACTCCGTGCAGGTGGTGAAGTCGAGGATGCTCTTCCACGAGAAGTCCTCGAGCGCCCCGACCCCGAGCTTGGAGTCCTCGTCGAGGTCGTCGACGTCGTCGAGGGTGATCGCCCTGCCGGCCGACGTCAGCGGCTTCATCGCGCCCAGGGCCGAGCGGCCGGACGGCTCGCGCTTGAACCAGATGTTGAACCACGCGGTGAACCGGTGCCACGCGACGCCCATGGTGAGGTTGCGGGCGATCACGATCAGCCAGATCATCGCCAGCACGATCTTGATCATCGCGATCGCGAAGATGGTGGTCTCGAGCGTGCCCTGCGACGACGCGGCGCTCGGGTAGAGCACGTCCCCGAAGTACGAGCTGACCGGGAAGTGGAAGCGGGTGTAGCGGTCCGGGTCGTCGCCGAGCTTGCCGAGGTTGTACTCCGCGCCGCGGATGAAGAGGATCGCGGCGCCCTCGAGCAGGGCCATCGCCTCGACGAAGTAGGCCTGCCACATCGTCGAGCGGTAGAAGCGGCTGTTGCGGCCCTCGCGGCGCGGGTGGTGCTGCTGGCGGTAGATCGCGAGGTAGACGATGCCGACGGTGCCGAGCACCCCGAGGACCTCGCCGAGCCACTCGTAGAGGAAGAAGTGGCCGACGACCGGCAGCTGGAACTCGGGGTCGAAGAGCTGGAAGTAGGCCGTGAAGACCGCCGCACCGAGCACGATGAAGGCGTAGTAGACGAACCAGTGCATCACCCCGACAGCCGTCCACTGCAGCATCCGGGTGTGCAGCATCGTCTCCTTGACCATCGTGACCGTGCGGCCGACGGGGTTCTCGGAGCGGGTCGTGGTCGGCTGACCGGTGCGCACGACGCCGAGGATGGAGCGCGTGGCCTGGGTAACCAGGACGACGGCGACCACGGTGAGCGCCAACGACACGACGATGGCGACGACCTGGAACAGATCCATGCAGCTACTCCTCGGCTTCGAGCGTCCGCCAGTGACGACGGGCTGGGGCGAGCCTATGCGCGCGCCGCGGTCGCGGCCGGCTCGTCCGGGTGTGAGCAATCCTACTGAGTGGTAACCGCACGCGCGGGTGGGGCATCCCTCACCCGGCGATGCGGTGCGTCGTACGACGCGACCCGGGGTCTCAGCGCGGCACCCGCTCGCCCGTGACCGGGACCAGCGTGACGGCGACGATCGGGAACAGCGCGACCAGCGCGAAGGTGCCCGGGTAGCCGAACGAGGCGATGCTCAACCCGGCCAGCGGGGGTACGGCGGAGGCCGCGGCGAACTGTGCGGTGTTCTGGGCGCCCAGGGCCCGGCCGGACCAGAACGGTCCGGCCCGCTCGGCGACCGCGGTGAACGCGAGCCCGTTGTCGGCCACGGTGACCACGGTGGCCAGCACGAGGAGAGGGACGGCGACGGCCCAGTCCCGGCCGGCGGCGCCGCCCAGCGCGGCCATCAGCACCGCGGCGGCGACCGCGACCCAGCGCAGCGGCCGTAGCCGGCTGCCCACCACGTCGGAGAGCTGCCCCGCGGCGATCCGGCCGAGCGCCCCGGCGACCTGGGCGAGCGCAACCAGCGACCCGGCGGCGGCCGGCGACCAGCCCCGGTCGTCCACGAGCCAGACCAGGGCGAAGGTCCACACCACGAACTGCGGCACGACCAGCAGCACCGAGACCCCGTGGATCCGGGCGAGGTAGTCGTCCGGGGCGTAGGGGTTGGCGGAGGTCGCGACGTCTCGTTGGGGTCGGGGCGGGTCCAGGACGACGACGACCACGAGCAGCAGCGCGAGGGCGCTGGCGGCGCTCGGCACCCACAGGGCGGTGTGCACGCCGGAGCGGTCGGCGACCACGGCCATCGTGATCGCGGCGATGCCCACCCCGACGGGCTGCGCCATCTGGCGGATGCCCATCGCGAGTCCGCGCCGGTTCGCCGGGAACCATCCCACCACCACCCGCCCGCTCGCCGACGACGTGCTCGCGGCGGCCGCGCCGGCGAGGAACAGCGCGAGCGAGAGCAGCACCAGGTCGCGGGACAGGGCGGCCACGCCCCCCAGGACGACGGTCAGCGCCAGGCCCGAGATCAGCACGAGCCGCTCGCCGCGTCGGTCGGTCAGCAGGCCCCACGCGATCAGCGCGAGCACCACCCCGAGCGTCGGTGCGGCCGCGACCAGGCCGGCGCGGGCCAGGCTGAGGCCCTCACGCTCGTGCAGCACCGGGATCAGGAACGCCGCGCCGTGGATCATCACCGCCGTGGCCGCCTGCGCCGCAGTGCTGGCCGCGAGGATGCCCCAGCGGCGCGCGGTGCCGGGCTCCGCGAGGGTCGAGGTCACCGCACGATTGAACGCCGGACCGGACCGGGTGCGAGCACCGATCTCGCGGGCCGGCGTGTGAGGTTGTCGACACGGTCGGACGGGACGCGCCGAGCGCAGCGCCCCGTCCCGTGCGTCAGACCTGGGGCTCCGGCATCGGCGCCGGCACCAGGCGGCCGCCGCGCAGCGACCGCAGGCAGCCCTGGCCGTAGCCGACCTTGTCGAGGCCGTTGAGGTCACCGGCGCCGAAGCGGTTGCGGTAGACACCGTCCGGGTCGGCGTCCCAGAGGGTGTAGTACATGATCTCGGTCGCCGAGGGCGAGTGGTCCAGACCGAGGGCATGGCCGATCTCGTGCATGATGACGCGGCCCACCGGCGGCTTGAACTTGTCGCGGGTCTCGGTGGCGGGGGTGAACGTGGTGGCGTAGCTCTCGGTCTTGAAGACCACGCCGGCCTCGCTGGTCCGGACCACCCGCCGGCCCTGGGCGTCGCGGGCCGCGAAGCCCCACAGCGGACCACCGACCCCGGCCACGCCGGGATCCTTGTCCTGGAAGACCTTAGCCTCCGCGGTGGTCGCCCAGGTGATCAGCAGGTCGGCGCCCGCGCTGGGGCGACCCTTGCCGTTGTAGGGGATGAAGCTGGTCGAGCCCTTGAATTTGAACCGCATGCCCGTGGCGTGGGAGATCTGCGCGATGGCGGCCTGGACGGTGGCCAGGGCCTCGGGGCCGACGTCGTCGGTGTTCACCTTATAGGTGACCGGCTGGCAGGGGTTGAAGCGCGGTGTCTTGGCCACGCTCCGGCCCAGCAGCCGGAAGTCCGACTTCGTGCCCACGGGGTCGTAACCGGGAGAGACCCGGGCCTTGGTGCCCTTCGAGAACGCGGGGCGCCCGGGCGCGAAGACCCGCACCTTGTGGGTGCCGACCCAGTCGAGCGTGCTCGCGAGCCGGTAGGAGCCGTTGCCCGTACTGCGCCGGGACTTCAGGGTCTGCCAGCCGCTCTTGGTCCGGACCTGCAGCTGCACCTGGCGCTTGCCGCCCGGCACCTTGCCGTGGACCTGCAGCTTGTCGGTGCCCGCGACGTACGACGAGACGTCCCAGGTCGCCGAGCCCTTCGTGCCGGCGGCCTGAGAGGTGCTGACGGGCAGGGCGGCGAGCAGGGCCGCCAGCACGCTGAGCGTGACGGCGACGACGAGGGGAGCACGGGTGCGGGACATGCGGGGTGAACCTCCGGGGTGGATGAGAAGAGGGTGGGATCGGGGCTGCGGGACGGTTCCGGGCACGAGTCCGAGTCGGCCCCTGGCCCCGGCAGCCCTGGCCGCAGCCGACCCGACGCCACGGGGGATTTACCCCCTGGTGCGGGGCTCAAACCGGGTCCGGTCAGCCGGTCAGGGCGGCGATCGCCTCGGCGATGCTCAGGGTGCGCCGGGCGGACTCCACGTGCAGGTTCTCGACCATCCGACCCTGGTAGGTCACAACCCCTGATCCCCGGCCGTCCTCCCAGGCCCGCAGGACGCCGCGGGCGTCCTCGACGGCCTGCGCGGACGGTGCGAACGCCTCGTTGGCCGACTCGACCTGGCCGGGGTGGATCAGCGTCTTGCCGTCGAAGCCCATCTCGCGGCCCTGCTGGCACTCGGCCAGGAACCCCTCGGCGTCCCGCACGTCGTTGTAGACGCCGTCGAGGATCACCTTGCCGGTGGCCCGAGCGGCGAGCAGGGCCAGCGACAGACCGGTCAGCAGCGGCTGGCGCCCCGGCACGTGCTCGGCGTACAGCTCCTTGGCCAGGTCGTTGGTGCCCATCACGAACGCGGTCAGGCGCTCGGATGCCGCCCCGATCTCCTCGGCGTGCAGCATCGCGACCGGGGTCTCGATCATCGCCCAGAGCGCGGTGTGGTCGGGTGCACCCGCCTGCTCCATGGCCTCGACCAGGGCGTGGACCTGGGCGGCGCTGTCGACCTTGGGCACGACGACCGCGTCCGGGCCGGCCTGGCTGGCGGCGACGATGTCGTCGGCATGCCAGGGCGTGCCGATCCCGTTGACCCGGATGGTCAGCTCGCGCCGGCCGTAGGCGCCGGACGCCGCCGCCGCGCAGGCCGCTTCGCGGGCGGCGGACTTGGCGTTCGGGGCCACCGAGTCCTCGAGGTCGATGATGACGGCGTCGATCGGCAGGGTCTTGGCCTTCTCCAGGGCCTTGGCGTTCGAGCCGGGCATGTAGAGGACGCTGCGACGGGCCCGAAACCGGGTGTCGGTCATCGGGCCACCTCGCCCTGGTCGGCGATGGCGTCGTACTGCTTCTTCAGCTCGGGGTCGACCGCGGCCAGCTCCTCGGCCAGCCCCACCATCACCAGGCACTGCTTCAGGGAGGCGTCGTCCTCCATCTTGCCGTCGAGCATCACCGCGCCGGTGCCGTCACCCATGGCGGCGACCACCCGGCGGGCGTGCGTGACGTCCTGCACCGAGGGGCTGAAGACGCGGTGGGCGATCGCGATCTGCGTGGGGTGCAGGCTCCAGGTGCCGACGCAGCCGAGCAGGAAGGCGTTGCGGAACTGGTCCTCGCAGGCCACCACGTCGGCGATGTCGCCGAACGGGCCGTAGTAGGGGTAGATGCCGTTGCTCACGCAGGCATCGACCATCCTGGAGATCGTGTAGTGCCACAGGTCCTGCTGGTACGACGCACGAGCGGCGTGGATGGCCTCCCCGCTGCCGTCCGTGGGGTCCTCTCGGACCAGGTAGCCCGGGTGTCCGCCGCCGACCCGGGTGGTCTTCATCCGCCGGTCCGCGGCCAGGTCGGCGGGGCCGAGGGAAAGGCCCTGCATGCGCGGGCTGGCCGCGCAGATCTCCTCCACGTTGACCATGCCGCGGGCCGTCTCGAGGATCGCGTGCACCATCAGGGGCCTGGTCAGCCCGGCCTTGGCCTCGAGCTGGGCCAGCAGCCGGTCGACGTAGTGGATGTCCTCGGCGCCCTCGACCTTGGGCACCATGATCACGTCGAGCTGGTCGCCGATCTCGGTGACCAGGGTGGTCAGGTCGTCGAGGCCCCACGGGCTGTCGAGGCTGTTGACGCGGGTCCACAGCTGTGTCGGCCCGCGGCCACCGCCGAGAGCCGCGGTGTCCCGGGCGATCCGCACCAGGCCCTCGCGGGCCGCCAGCTTGTGGTCGGCCTTGACGGCGTCCTCGAGGTTGCCGAGCAGCACGTCGACCCTACCGACCATGCCGGGGATTTTGGCCGCCATCTTCGGGTTGCTGGGGTCGAAGAAGTGGATGGCCCGGGTGGGGCGGGCCGGGATCTCGGTCAGCGGGGTTGGCGCGCCCACGGCGAGCGGGCGGAAGAAGTCCTTGGCACTGCGCATGCGCGCGAAGTTAGCAGTCACCGACCTCTCGCCGGTATGACGGATCCGACACTCAGCGTGCCCGCTGCCACCAGCGCCGCGTGCTCGACGTCGGGGCGGCGCCCGACGCGGCCCGCTGCGCCGCGAGCCGCGTCGTACGACGCTGCCGCCAGGCCTCGACCTCGGCGTCCACGTCGCGCGGCACGGTCACCAGGGGTGGTCCCTCGGGGGCGCGGTAACGGGCGGCGACGACCCGGGTCCCGAAGTCCTCGAGCACCCGGCGCACCTCGGCCTCGGACGTGAAGGTGTCGAGCCGGGCGTCGAGCTCGTCCCCGCGGCGCTCACGCTCGTCGTCGGTCATGCTCACCTCACCTCCAGGACTCCGAGATGACGAGGTGGGTCGGTGCGCCGGTCCCTGGTCTGCCGGGTCAGATGGTCCACCGGCCACGATGCAGCACGTCCTCGAGCGGACGCCGGGCCCGTCGGCGCGACGACCCGCCGCTGCCGGTCTCGGGGTCGCTGGCCCGGTGGCCCATGGCGACGACGCCGATCGGGTCGTGGTCGGCCGGGACGCCGAAGGCCCGGCGTACGTGATCCTCGCGTCGGGGGGGCAGCGCGAAGAAGCAGGCATCCAGGCCGCCGTCGACCGCGGTCTGCAGGATGAGCAGGGCGGCCATCGCGGTGTCGAGGTGCCAGTAGGGCATCGACCAGCGCTCCTCGGGCGCCGGCCCGGGCTTGTCGGGCTGGGAGTAACGCTCCACGTAGGCCGCCCGGCTGCTGCACGGCAGCACGATCACCGGAGCGGTCATCATCCCGGCCAGCCAGGTGTCGGGCGGGCCGTAGTCCGGCCCGGTGCTCGCGGCCCAGAAGCGGCGTACGTCGTCGGGCCGGTCGAGGACCAGGAACCCCCAGCCCTGGCTGAAGCCGGCACTCGGGGCGTGGGTGGCGTTGCGCAGCGCCCGGTCGACCACGGCCGGGTCGACCGGCTCGTCGGTGTAGCGGCGGACCATGCGGCGGCGGTCGACGACCTCCTGGAACTCCATGCAGGCACTGTGCCCGACGCCGGCTCGCGAGAGGGGGCTACGCCTCCTGGTGGACCGACAGCCGGGGTACGCCGCCGAGGCCGAGCCGGTAGCGGCAGTGCTCGGCGTGGCCGGCCAGGGTGGTCCACAGGGTCGCGTGGGCGGCCCAGGGCAGCGGTTCGTCGCCGTCGTACCAGCTGGCGCCGAAGGTGATCCACACGGGCACCCACCCGGCCGCGACGTCCCAGGCCCCGCGCTTGGACATCAGCATCCGGCGGCGGACCTGGACCGCGAGCCGAGGGCCGTCGGGACAGACCGGCGCGGTCGCGACCGGCCAGACCCGCAGGTCGAGGGCCATCAGCTCCAGCTCGAGGTCGCGCAACGCGGCAGGGGCGACCAGGACGGTCGCCACGTTCTCGTGTGGGCGCCTCACGCCCAGCACGCTACTCACTCCTCTGAGGTGGCCGGAAGACCCCGGATAGGGCACCTGCCCGATGTGCGGGCCTACCTCAGGGGGCCAGCGCGGGGCTCACGGACCTGAGCTGCACCAGCCAGGCCGACCAGCACCGACCAGCACCCCGAGGAGCCGACATGCACACCAGCGACACCTACCAGGCCGAGATCGAGTACCGCCGCAACCGGATCACGAGCGGCCTCGGCGTCGAGCTGGGGGGAGATCGTCTCCCTGCTCGGCATCCGGGCGCCTGAGAGCCCGGGCCCGGGCCGCGGTGCTGCTTTCCGGCGACGCCGGGGTCGGCAAGACGCGGTTGCTGACCGTACTGCGCGACCTGGGCCTGACGCAGGGCTGGCAGGTCCGTGCTGGTCACTGCCTCGACTTCGGGGACAGCGCGCTGCCCTACCTGCCGTTCACCGAGATCTTCGGCCGACTGGCCGCCGACCTGCCCGGCACGGTGGACGCGGTGGCCCGCACCCACCCGGCGCTGGCCCGGTTGGCGCCGGGTCGCCGGATCCTGGGCGAGACCGGTCGGGGTGCTGCGGACCTGCGGACCCTGGACCCGGCCGAGCTGATGGAGGGCGTGCACGCCCTGCTCGACGCCGCGGCCGGGACGGCGCCGCTGCTGCTCGTCGTGGAGGACGTGCAGTGGGCCGACCCGTCGACCCGCGACCTGCTCACCTTCCTGTTCACCCGGCCCTTCGACGGCCCGGTCGCCGTGGTCGCGTCGTACCGCTCGGACGACCTGCACCGCCGGCACCCCCTGCGCCGCCAGGTCGCGGAGTGGCTGCGCGTCAGCGGCGTGCAGCGGATCGAGCTGGCACCGTTGAGCGACGCCGCGGTGCGGCAGCTGATCGAGGAGCTGGTGCCCGCCGGGCTGCGCGAGACGGAGTCGGCGCAGATCGTCGCCCGTGCCGAGGGCAACGCGTTCTTCGTGGAGGAGCTGGCCAGCGCGGCGTCCGGGCCCGACCGCTGGGTGCCGGCCGACCTGGCCGACGTGCTGCTGGTGCGCCTGGACCGGCTCGACGACGCCGCCCGGCAGGTGGTGCGCACGGCCAGTGTCTCGGGCCGCACGGTCGCCCACGCGATGCTGGCCGCTGTCTGCGGCCTCCCCGGGGCGGACCTGGACGACGGCCTGCGGCAGGCGGTCGAGATGAACGCCCTGGTGGCCGGGGACGGCGGCTACGCCTTCCGGCACGCGTTGCTCGGCGAGGCGGACTACGACGACCTGCTGCCCGGGGAGCGGGTCCGCCTGCACCAGCAGTACGCCGCGGCGTTGAGCGACGGCCGGGCCCGGGGCACCGCGGCCGAGCTGGCCCGGCACGCGCGGCTGGCGATGGACCGTGACACGGCCCTGAGTGCGAGCATCCGCGCCGAGGACGAGGCGGCGGCCGTGGGCGGGCCGGAGGAGGCCGCGCAGCACTACGAGCAGGCCCTCGAGCTGCTGTCCGACCCCCGGCGGGTCCTCGACCCGGGTCTCGACGTCTCGGTGCTGGCGGTCCGGCCGCCGAGGCGATGACCGTCTCGGGTCGCCCGGGCCGCGCGGTCGACCTGCTGGCCGAGCAGATGGACCGGCTGCCCGCCGACGAGCCACCGTCCTGGCGTCCCCGGTTGATGGCCGCTCCGGCCTCCACCCGGCAGATCATCGAGACCGACGAGGACCTGGTCGCCCTGTCCCGCGAGGCGCTCGCGCTGGTGCCCGCCGGCGCGCTCGGCCTGCGCGCGCTGGTGCTCGGCGTCCACGCGGCTGCTGGCGGCGGCCGGTTTCGTCGAGGAGGCCCAGGTGGTGGGCCTCGACGCGCTGGCCCTGGCCGAGCAGTGGGGCTGCCCGAGCTGGCCTCCGAGGCCACCACGACCTTGAGCGGGCAGAAGAAGGCCGGTCCCAAGGAGGCCCTGCGTGCGGCACTGGTCGAGGCGGTCGAGCGCGCCGTGGGCGCCGGGGCGGTGTACGCCGAGCTGCGGGCGCGCTACCTGCTGGCTGCGGTCAAGGTGGTCGACGGCGAGTGGGACACCGTGCTCGACCTGACCGGCGCCCCACCGCACCGGCGCCGCCGGTCCCCGGGGCGCTGCTGCGCAGTGTGCGACTCCTGGTCGAGCACGCCCGTGGCCTGGACGTCGTGCAGCAGGCGAGGGGGCTGCGGGCCTTCTGGGAGGTCGAGGGCGGGGTGGCGATCAGCTCCGCCGCCGTCGAGATCCAGGACGCCGGGCGTCGTCGCGACCCGCAGCAGGCGCTCAGCGCCTAGGACGACGTGGTGGAGGTCCTCGGCCGGATCTGGGGCGAGTGGTTCGGCGCCCGGATCCGGCTCGCGGCGACCACGGTCGCCGCCCTGGCCCGCGCCATGACGCAGCTCAGCGGAACCGAGCGGCACCGGCTGCTCGAGGACGTCGAACGGCTGCCCGCCGACGGCCACGCCGTGCTGCGGCAGTACGCCGACCCCTCCGGACACTGGGGCCCCGAAGGTCGGGCCTGGGTCGCGCGCCTGGACGCCGAGTCGCTGCGGGTGCGGTGGCTGACCCGGATCGACCCGCCCGACCTGGCCGACCTGCTCGCGTCGTGGCGGCAGGCGGAGACCCTCTTCGAGGACGACGGCCACGTGCACGAGGTGGCCCAGGTGCGGCAGGTGCTGGCCGAGGTGCTCCGCGCCTGCGGGGACGCCGTCGGGTCCCGGCAGTACGCCGACCTGGCGCGGACCACCGCCACCCGGCTCGGGGCCCGGCCGCTCCTCGACGTGCTGGACGCCCTGGGCGGCACCCCGGTCCGCGGGGCGGCCTCGAGCCCCGCGACCCTGACCGCCCGGGAGGCCGAGATCCTGGCCCTGGTCGCCGAAGGCCGCTCCCACGGCGAGATCGCCCGGCAGCTCTTCATCAGCGTCAAGACCGTGTCGGTCCACGTCTCCCACGTGCTGGCCAAGCTCGGCGCCGCGGGCCGCACCGAGGCAGCCGCCATCGCCCGCCGCGACGGACTGCTGGGCTGAACCGCAGCCGGTCCGGGTGGCTGGTCCGGGTGGCCGGTCTGGTCGAATGGTCGGCATGGACCTCAGGTGCTCGGTCGCCAGCGCGCAGGACGGTGAGGCCCTGGCCGGCACCGCCCCGACCGACGTGACCTGGCTCCTGGTCGAGCAGGCCGGCGACTGGGCGCCGAAGGTCCCGCTGGCTCGCGCGGACGCCCGGGTGCAGCTGATTCGCCGCCACGGCGGCGGGTCGGGGCCGGGCGTGCGGGTCTTCTGGGTCGACCTGGGCGCGGGCACGCTCGGCACCACCGTGGTGCGCGACGCTGCCGAGGCGGTCCTGGTCCAGCCCCCCGACCTCACGCCGTACGACGGACCGCTCTGGCTGGTCTGCACCCACGGCCGCCGTGACGTCTGCTGCGCGGAGCGCGGGCGTCCGGTGGCCGCCGCCCTCGCCGAGCGGTGGCCGCAGGAGACGTGGGAGACGACCCACCTGGGCGGGCACCGGTTCGCCGCCACCCTGCTGGCCGTGCCCTCCGGGATCGCCCTGGGCCGGCTGACGCCGCGCAGCGCCGTCGCGGCGTGCGAGTCCCTCAGGCAAGGACGCCTCGAGCTCGACGTGGTGCGGGGTCGGGCCGGGACACCGGCGATCGCCCAGGTCGCCGAGCACCACCTGAGGGTCCGCGACGCCCTGAGGGGTCTTGACGACGTCCGGGTGGTGGCCCTCGACGGTGACCGGGTCACCCTGAGCACGCCGGGCGGCACCGAGACGGTCCGGCTGCGGGCCCAGGAGACACCGCGACGCCAGTCCTGCGGCGAGGACGGCGTGAAACCGGCCACCGCCTACCGTCTGGGTTGACACCGCGCCCGTAGGCTCCGACTGCGGCCCACGAGGTTGGTCTGTCGATGCGGGTGGCCGACAATGGCCGTAGAGGGACGGACGGACGGGACGACGAGGAGGGTGGGCATGGCTGCGGACAAGGACCGGAACCCGGTGGTCATCGGCCTGGTCGCGCTCGCGGGCGTGGGCCTCGCGGTGGGTCTGCTCGTCAGCGGCGCCGCTCTCGGCGCGTCGCAGTTCCTCGGTCTCAGTGATGCCGGTTCCGGCGGCACCGGGGGCACCGCCACGGCCCGCGAGTCGATGTTCCTGCCCACGCCCGTGCCGACGCCACAAGACGACAGTCCTGCGCTGACCCTGGCGCCCGAGCCGACCCCCGACCTGGCCGCACCCGGCGGCGTGGCCCCGGCGCCGAGCGCCTCCCAGACCCCGGCCGGCATCACCCTGTCCGCGTCCACGACGCAGGCCCGCCCGGGTGACGAGATCACGCTCTCGGGGGCCTATCCCGGTGGCGACGGAGCCACGCTGGCCATCGAGCGCCTGACCGGCGGCACCTGGACGTCCTTCGCCGACGTCACGACGTCGGTCGACGGCGACACGTTCTCGACCTACATCCGCACCTCGCAGCCGGGCGAGAGCCGGTTCCGGGTCCGTGACCTGGGCAGCGAGCTGGCCTCCAACGAGATCACCTTCACCATCGGCTGAGACGGAGGTGGAGGCGACCGCGGCGTGGGCCGATCAGTCCGGGATGTAGTCGAACGCGTCGGGGTTGGGTCCCGTGCGACCGTCCTCGCCCTGGTCGAGGGCGCTGATCCGGCCGACCTCCTCGGTGCTGAGCGTGAAGTCGAAGATGTCGAAGTTCTCGCTCATCCGCTCGACGCTCATCGACTTGGGGAACACGATGTCGCCCCGCTCGATGTGCCAGCGCAGCGTCACCTGGGCCGGCGTCTTGTCGTGCGCCGCCGCGATCTCGCCGATCACCGGGTTGTCGAGCACCTTGCCCTGGGCGATGGGGGACCACGCCTCCACCTCGATGCCGTGCCGGATCGACGCCGCCCGGGCGGCCTCGTTGGTGAAGTAGGGGTGCACCTCGATCTGGTTGATCGAGGGCACGACCCCGGTCTCCTCGACCAGGCGGTCCAGGTGGGCGGGCTGGAAGTTGGAGACGCCCACGGAGCGGGCCCGACCGTCGCTCACGAGCTCGGTCAGGGTCTTCCAGGTCGAGACGTAGTCGCCGTCGTACAGCGTCGGCAGCGGCCAGTGGATGAGGAAGAGGTCGATCTGCTCCAGGCCGAGCTTGTCCAGCGTCTCGTCGACGGCCCGGCGGGCGTCGTCGGGGCGGTGGAAGCCGTTGTTGAGCTTGCTCGTGATGTAGAGCTCGTCACGGGGGATGTCGGACGCGGCGATCGCGACCCCGACCTCCTGCTCGTTCTGGTACATCTGCGCGGTGTCGATGTGGCGGTAGCCGACCTCGAACGCCTTGGTCACGGTGTCGGCCGTCTGCTCCGGTGGCACCTGGAAGACCCCGAAGCCGAGCTGCGGGATGGTGGTCTGGTTGTTCAGGGTGATCGTGGAAACGCTCATACCTACCCACACAATCACCGGGCCGTGAGTATTCCGACCCCTCACCAGGGTGAGCGGGGGCGGGCGACGTGGATCACACGTTCCCGCGCGGATCGCCGGCCTGATGACGACCGGAGGATCGTGAGGCATGAGCCTGGCGTTCGGGGGTAGGGGTGAGGCCATGAGCCGACCGTCGATCCCACCCGTCGTCTACGTGCCGACCCTCCACGAGGACGACGGCACCACCCGGGTCCGCATGCAGCGGATGCGTGACGACACCACTGCGTTGTTCGTCTACTCCGCTCTCGACCGGCTTCAGGACCAGTACGGCGACGACGCCGGGTGGGTCCTGCTGAGGGCCGACACGCTGGACGACCTGTACGCGGGCATGCCCTTCGACCTGCTCTTCCTCGATCGCGAGCTGAGCCCGGCGAAGGCCGGCTGATGGCCGCCGAGACCGCGATCCCGGCCGGCTTGCTCGAGAGCCTGCGAGCCACCCTGGGGCAGGGCCGCAGCGGCATCGAGGAGACCGCGGCGTCGGCCCCTGCCGGGATCGACGCCGGCGAGCTGTCGGCGATGCTGAGCTCGATGCTGTCCCGGGTCGCCGACAGCGCAGCCCTGGTCTCCGACTCCCTGGAGGCCGTGTCCGCCCAGGTCTCCGAGGTCGGGGCGGAGTTCTGGAACGTCGACGCGGACGTCGCCGGCGACTACTCGGGTCAGGTGCCCCGTGCCGATTGAGACCGAGATCAAGGGGTCACCGTCCTCCATCCGCTCGGCCGGCACCTGGCTGCGCGACACGCTCGGGCCCGCCGTGGACGGTGGGGTCGACGCCATGAACGGCGCGCGCCAGCTCGCCGCCTCGGACTGGCTGGGCGACACCGGCCAGTCCTTCAGCGCGGCGATGTCACGCGGGTCGCACCAGGTCGACGAGGTGCGTGAGGCCGCGACCCACGTGGGCCGCTGCTTCGACGACTACGCCGGCTCGTTGGCGAGCTGCCAGAGCCGGATGGCCGGCATCCGGGGCGACGCCTCGGCGGCCGGGCTGACGCTCAGCGGCACGGTCATCGAGGACCCCGGCGCCGGTCCGGGGCGGCCGAGCACCCCGCCGCCGGCCGACGCGCCCGCGGCCACGGTCGGCTCGGATGACGCCGACGTGGCGGCGTACGACGCCCACCAGGACCTGATCACCGCCTACCAGGGGCTGGTCGGCCGGGCCGACGAGGTCTGGACCGACGTCGAGCGAGCCTGGGAGCGGGTCTCGGTCAAGGACCGGGCGCTGGACGGCGCGAGCTGGGTCTTCAGCCTCAGTGATGTCGCCGGAGGGCTCGGTGGCTCGGTGGCCGAGGTGCAGTCCAGCGCCCTGCGCACCACGTCGCAGTACTTCAAGGAGCTCGGCGACGACTACCTCGCACGGCTGGCCGAGCAGGCCCGCAACGGCACCATCCCGGATGCCGCGAAGTACTACGACGACCTCGACCACTACACGCGGATGGCCGGCGCCGCGGACGACGGGTTGAGCCAGGCCTCCCGGCTGGCGCGGCTGGGCAAGGCCGCTCCGGTGGCCCTCGGGGGCCTCCTGGCCGCGGGCGGCGCCTTCTACGACTGGAAGTACGGCGGTGAGAGCGCCGAGCAGGCCGTTGCGTCGAACGCCGGAGGGTTCGCCGCGTCGATCGCCACCGGGGCACTGGTGGGGACCGCGATCGGTGGCCCGGTCGGCACGGTCGTCGGCGTGGTCGTCGGCGCCGGTGTCGGGGTGTTCACCTCCGGGATGATCGACGGGCTCTTCGAGAACGGCGGCGACGTCAGCGATGCCCTGGTGGCCGGGGCGGACACCGTGGTCGACACCGGAGCGGCGTTGGTGGACGTGGGAGGCTCCATCGTGGACGGCATCGGTGGGTTGTTCGACTGACCTGGTGCTGAGCAACCAGCCTCCCCGAAAGGTCCGATGAGCGAGCCCACCCCGCACCCCCGCACCCCCGCTGCCGGCACGCCCGAGCGCGGCCGGCTGCTCACGTTCGTGCTCCTCGTCGGGGTCGGGGTCTGCCTGCTCCTGGGGCTGCCGCTCACCGTCCTGGGGCTGATCGGGGTGCGGGACGCGGGCGGTCAGCTGATGCTGTGCCTCGGCCTGGTCCTCCTGGTCGCCGTCGCCGGTGGCGTGGGCCGCGAGCTCGCCGAGCGCTCCCACGACCGGCACCCCCCGAGCCCGCGGCTGGATCACTGGGACGGGGAGCCCGCGCTGCACCTGCCCCGCTCGGCCGGTCGCAGCCGGGTCTCGTCCTGGACCCTGACCGGCATCGCCGCGGTCTGCGGCCTCGGTGCTGTGCTGGCCCTCGGCGGCGGCCGCGTGCCCGGTGGTGTCGCGCTCCTGGTCCTCGCCGGGCTGCTCCTGCTCACGGCTGCCCCGTGGTCGGCGGGGGCCGGGGGAGTGTGGTTCACGCCGACCCGGGTCGCCCACGTGCAGGACGGCACCCGCTGGGAGGTGGCCTGGGACGACGTCACCGGGTCCTGGAAGGGCGAGCCGGTGCCCGTCATGCTCCGCCCGGGCGCGCGTCCGCGGATCCGTCGTACGCCGGCGGCGGGCCGCAAGCGGGGTCGCACCCGGGACGGCGACACGATGCTGATCGAGTCCCGCTACCTCGCCGGCGGTGCCGTGCTGGCCTCGTATGTCGTGCTCAACGCGGTCGGCGACCGGGCGTTCCGCGCGGCCCTGGGCAGCCCTGCCTCGTTGCCGCCGGGCTGAGGGCTCAGTCGCCTCGACCCGGCAGTCTCGCACGGGCCACGCCGGCGAGGGCGGCGGCGACCTCGGGTGCGTGGTCGGGGGTGACCAGGCCGGAGGTGACCCGCACGTGGTCGCCGTCCATCTCGGCGTCGGCGGCGAGGAAGGCGCTCCCGCCCGCGACCCGGATGCCGACCGCGGCCAGGTGCAGCAGCGCCTCTCGCTCGTCGGTGACCGGCAGCCACAGGTTGATGCCGTCGGGCGTGGCCACCGGTACGCCGAGGTCGCCGAGTGCGGTCACCAGCGCCTGCTGGCGACCGAAGTACTGGCGCCGTGCCTCCGCCACCTCATCCATCGACCGGGCCTGGCTGAGCAGGTCGAGCAGGATCGTCTGCAGCATCCGGGACGTCCACCCCGGGCCGAGCATCCGCCGCGCCACGATCCGGTCGACCAGCAGCGCCGGCCCCCCCAGCGCGGCGATCCTCAGGTCGGGGCCGTGCGACTTCGAGAAGCTGCGCAGGTGCACCACCCGCTCCGGGACGAAGGCGCCCAGGGTGACGTCGGGCGCCGCCGAGATGGCACCGGAGTGGTCGTCCTCCAGCACCCACGGCAGCTCGAGCCCACGACGGCGCTGACGCTGCAGCACCCCCGCGAGCTCCTCGGCCCGGGCCGGGGTCATCGAGACCCCGGTCGGATTGTGGGCCCGCGGCTGGAGCACCACGGCCACCGGGCGGGACTCCAGCGCGCGAGCCAACGAGGCCGGCCGGACCCCCGCGGCGTCCAGGGCCACCGGCACCACCTCCCCGCCGAGCGCCTCGACCAGGTCGAAGAACGGCGGAAAGCCGGGTGACTCCAGGACCACCCGGTCGCCGTACGACACCAGCTGCTCGAGGGTGCGGGCCACGCCGTCGGTGGCGCCGTCGACCACCGTCACGGCCTCGGCCCGGTGCGGCCAGGTCGCCGTGAGCACCTCGCGCAGCGCGGGCAGCACCGGCTCGTCCTGGTAGGCCCAGGTGCCGGCGCGGGCCGAGACCCGTTCCAACGCGGGCCCCAGGGGCGGCAGCAGGGCCGGGTCCGGCGTGCCCCGGGAAAGATCGAGCCGCAGGCCGTGGCGCCCGGGGCCGGAGAGCTGCTGCTGGCGAGGGCTCAGCCAGGGTCGCGGCGTCTCGCGCACGAAGGTGCCGGCCCGCCCGCGGGAGAGGACCAGGCCGGTACGCCGCAGCGCCTGCCAGGCCGCACTCACCGTGGCCGGGCTGACCCCGAGGTCACCCGCCACCTCGCGCACGGTCGGCAGCCGGTCCCCGGGGCCGAGCTCACCGGCCCGGATCGCCCGCGCGAGGACCGCGGCGATCCCGCGCGGGGTGCGGTCCTCGAGGCCCTCGAAACCGGAGATCCCGGTCACTGCTGCATCACGAGATCCTCCCAATCACGCGTCAAGGGTTGACGTGAGCGAAATCACAGGGAAATGTTCAGGTAACACGATAACAGTTCGTCTCCCCGCCTCCAGGAGGATCAGTTGACCGTCGACAGCCACATCATTAGGGCCGCCATCACCCAGACGACGTGGACCGGCGACAAGGAGTCGATGCTCGACAAGCACGAGCAGTTCGCGCGTGACGCCGCCGCCCAGGGCGCTCAGGTCATCTGCTTCCAGGAGCTGTTCTACGGGCCCTACTTCGGTATCACCCAGGACCGGAAGTACTACCGCTACGCCGAGCCCGTCGACGGCCCGATCGTGCAGCGCTTCGCGGCCCTGGCCAAGGAGCTGTCGATGGTGATGATCCTGCCGATCTACGAGGAGGAGCAGACCGGCGTCTACTACAACACCGCGGTCTGCGTGGACGCCGACGGCACGATCCTGGGCAGCTACCGCAAGAACCACATCCCGCACGTGGAGAAGTTCTGGGAGAAGTTCTACTTCCGGCCCGGCAACCTCGGCTACCCCGTCTTCGACACCGCGGTCGGCAAGATCGGCATCTACATCTGCTACGACCGGCACTTCCCGGAGGGCTGGCGCGAGCTGGGCCTGAACGGCGCCCACATGGTGTTCAACCCCAACGCGACCAAGCCCGGGCTCTCCAACCGGCTGTGGGAGGTCGAGCAGCCGTGCGCGGCCGTGGCCAACGGCTACTTCGTGCTCGCACCCAACCGGGTCGGCCTCGAGGACAACGAGTACGGCGACGAGGCCGTCGACTTCTACGGCACCAGCCAGGTCGTCGACCCCCGCGGCAACTACGTGGGGGAGCTGGGCAGCTCGGAGAAGGAGGAGGTGCTGGTGCGCGACCTCGACCTCACCCTGGTGCAGGCGATGCGCGACGACTGGCAGTTCTACCGCGACCGTCGCCCCGACTCCTACACCGCGATCTCGCAGGCCTGAGCCGATGAGCACGATGCTGGTGCAGGGCGGCACGGTCGTCAGCTCGACCGGGCGCACCCGGGCCGACGTCCTCGTGGACGGCGAGAAGATCGTCGCCCTGCTCGCCCCGGGGCAGGCCACGCTCGGCGTGGACGTGGCCGGATCGGTCGACACCGTGATCGACGCCACCGGCCGCTACGTCATCCCGGGCGGCATCGATGCGCACACCCACATGGAGTTGCCCTTCGGCGGCACCAACGCCAGCGACACCTTCGAGACCGGCACGATCGCGGCGGCCTGGGGCGGCACCACCTCGATCATCGACTTCGCCGTGCAGAGGACCGGGGAGCGGGTCGAGACCGGCCTGGCCGCCTGGCACGACAAGGCGGCCGGCAACTGCGCGGTCGACTACGGCTTCCACCAGATCGTCGGGGGCGTGGACGAGTACTCCCTCAAGGCCATGGCGACACTGGCCGACGAGGGCATCACCAGCTACAAGCTGTTCATGGCCTACCCCGGTGTCTTCTACTCCGACGACGCCCAGATCCTCACGGCGATGCAGAAGGCCGCCGAGCTCGGGCTGCTGACGATGATGCACGCCGAGAACGGCCCGGCCATCGACGTGCTCGCCCAGCAGCTCTACGACCAGGGCAAGACCACGCCGTACTTCCACGGTGTCGCGCGCGCCTGGCAGCTGGAGGAGGAAGCCACCCACCGCGCGATCATGCTGGCCGACCTCACCGAGGCACCCCTCTACGTCGTGCACGTGAGCGCCAAGCAGGCCGTCGCCCAGCTCGCCGCGGCCCGCGACCGCGGCAAGAACGTCTTCGGAGAGACCTGCCCGCAGTACCTCTACCTCTCCCTGGAGGAGCAGCTCGGCGCACTCAGCAGTCCCGGGGACGGACCCGACTGGGGAGACTTCGAGGGAGCCAAGTGGGTCTGTTCGACCCCGCTGCGCTCCCGCGCGGAGGGCCACCAGGCCGCCATGTGGCAGGGCCTGCGCACCAACGACCTGCAGATGGTCTCCACCGACCACTGCCCGTTCTGCATGAAGGACCAGAAGGAGCTCGGCAAGGGCGACTTTCGCGCCATCCCCAACGGCATCGGCTCGATCGAGCACCGCCTCGACCTGATGTACCAGGGTGTCGTCACCGGGGAGATCACCCTGGAGCGCTGGGTCGAGCTGACCTCGACCACACCGGCGCGGATGTTCGGGCTGTACGGCGTCAAGGGCGTGCTCCAGCCGGGCGCGGACGCCGACATCGTCGTCTACGACCCGGCCGGCCACACCGCGATCGGCGTGGGCGCGGGCCGGACGCACCACATGAACATGGACCACTCCGCCTGGGAGGGCTTCGAGATCGACGGCCACGTCGACGTCGTGATCTCGCGCGGCGAGGTCCTCGTGGCGGACGGCGAGTTCCACGGTCGCGTCGGCCACGGTCGGTACCTCAAGCGCGGCCTGTCCCAATACCTCCTCTAGCGGGTTTCGAGGCTCGTCGCTGACTCACCTCGCACCTCAACCATCGAATGGGACACCTATGGACTTCGGAGTAGTTCTCCAGACCAACCCGCCCGCATGGCGGACCGTGGGCCTGGCCCAGCAGGCCGAGGAGCACGGGTTCGACTACGTGTGGACCTTCGACTCGCACCTGCTGTGGCAGGAGCCCTACGTCATCTACTCGGCGATCCTGGCCGCCACCCGGCGGGTGATCGTGGGGCCGATGGTCACCAACCCGGCCACCCGCGACTGGACGGTCACGGCGTCGGTCTTCGCTACCCTGAACGAGATGTACGGCAACCGCACCGTGTGCGGGATCGGGCGCGGCGACTCCGCCGTGCGGGTCCTCAACGGCAAGCCGACCACCCTCAAGGAGGTCCGCGAGGCCACCCACGTGATCCGCGAGCTGGCCAACTGTCGCGCGGTCGAGCACCACGGCACCACGCTGCAGTTCCCCTGGGCGCGGACCTCGGAGCTGGAGGTGTGGGTGGCGGCGTACGGGCCGCTGGCGCTGAAGACCACTGGCGAGGTGGGCGACGGCTTCATCCTGCAGCTCGCCGACGTCGACATCGCGACCTGGATGATCGCCACGGTCCGCGACGCGGCCGAGAAGGCCGGCCGCGACCCCGACTCGATCACGTTCTGCGTGGCCGCGCCCATGTACGTCGGCGAGGACACCCCGCAGGCGTGGGCGCACATGCGCGAACAGTGCCGGTGGTTCGGCGGCATGGTCGGCAACCACGTGGCCGACATCGTCGCGAAGTACGGCGAGGGCGCCGGCGTGCCCCAGGCGCTGACCGACTACATCAAGGGCCGCGAGGGCTACGACTACAACGAGCACGGCCGGGCCGGCAACACGCACACCGCGTTCGTGCCCGACGAGATCGTCGACCGCTTCTGCATCCTCGGCACCCCCGAGGACCACATCGCCAAGCTCGAGGCGCTCAAGGCGATCGGGGTGCATCAGTTCGCGGGCTACCTCCAGCACGACAACAAGGAGGAGACCCTGCGGGTGTACGGCGAGACGATCATCCCGGCGCTGCGCGACCAGGTGACGGCGAAGGCCTGATGACGGGCTCGACGACGCTGACCCGCCGGGTCCGCCAGCTGTGCCTCGGTCTCCTCGGCGTGCTGCTGCTGGCGGCGCTGTGGGACCTCTACAAGGCCTTCGGACCCGAGGCCGGGGTCACCGTGGGCGAGCAGACCCTGGTGCTGCCGCGCACCACCGACCTGGCGATGCCCCACACCTGGGAGATGCTGCAGCGGCTCACCGAGCCGGTCACCTCCGCCCGGGATGCGCCCTCCGCACTGTCGGCCGTGCTCGACGCGAGCGGGTTCACCTTGGGGATCGCGGCCCGCGGCTGGCTGATCGGGGTCGTGGTCGGCCTCGTGCTGGCCCTGCTGATGAGCCGCTTCCGCACCGCCGAGTCGGCGCTGCTGCCGTGGGTGGTGCTGAGCCAGACGGTGCCGTTGATCGCGATCGCGCCGCTGGTACGGCGCTGGGGTTCGGCGCTGTCCTTCGGCGGCTTCGAGTGGACCAGCGAGCACTCGGTGTCGGTGATCGCGGCGTACCTCGCCTTCTTCCCCGTCGCCGTGGGTGCGCTGCGTGGCCTGAAGTCGCCCGACCGGACCCACGTCGACCTGATGACGGCGTACGGCGTGGGGTGGTGGCGCAGCCTGGTCTCGCTGCGGCTGCCCTCCAGCGTGCCCTTCCTGCTCCCCGCGCTGCGGCTCTCGGCCGCCAGCGCGGTGATCGGCACGGTGGTGGCCGAGGTCTCGATCAGCCTGCGCGGCGGGATCGGGCGGATGGTCGTGGAGTTCGCCCAGTCCGCGGGCGGGGACCCGGCCAAGGCGTGGGCGCCGATCTTCGGGGCCGTGCTCGTCGGCCTGGTGGCGGCCGGCGCGGTCGGCCTGCTCGGGCTGGCCCTGCGTCCCTTCGCCCTGACGGAGCCGGTCCGATGAGGGCCATGACGTCGGCGGCGATCCAGGTCACCGGGGTGCACCGGGTCTTCACCCGCAAGAAGGACCAGGTGGTGGCGCTCGACGACGTGGACCTGACGGTCGGGGCGGGCGAGTTCGTGTCGCTGATCGGGCCCAGCGGGTGCGGCAAGAGCACCCTGCTGCGCCTCGTCGCCGACCTCGACGCCCCGACCAGCGGCAGCATCCAGGTCTTTGGCAAGCCCGCCCGGCAGGCCCGGCTGGACCAGGACTACGGCATCGCCTTTCAGCAGGCGGGTCTGCTGCCGTGGCGCACGGTGAGCGGCAACATCGAGCTGCCGCTGGCGCTGCACGGCTACCCGAAGGCGGACCGCAGGTCCCGCGCAGCCGAGCTCCTCGAGCTGGTCGGGCTCTCCGACTTCGCCCAGCACCATCCCGACCAGCTCTCCGGTGGCATGCAGCAGCGGGTGGCGATCGCCCGGGCGCTGGCCGAGCGGCCCCGGTTGCTGCTGATGGACGAGCCGTTCGGTGCCCTCGACGAGATGACCCGCGAGCGGATGCAGAACGAGCTGGTGCGGATCTGTGCGGAGACCGGTGCCGCCGTCCTCTTCGTGACCCACTCGATCCCCGAGGCGGTCTTCCTCTCCGACCGGGTCGTGGTCATGTCGCCGCGCCCGGGCCGGATCGTCGATGTGGTCGCGGTGCAGGCAGGGGGCCTCGGCCCCTCGCAGGACCGCACCGACGCGGTGCGGGACGCCGAGAGCTTCTTCCACAGCGTCGCGCGGGTCCGCGAGCTGCTGCACGGCGCCCCGGCCCCGGGCGCTCGCGGGGTCGAGGCCCGATGAGCGCCCTGTCGGGGCAGAGCGCCCGCGACGTCCGGGCCCGGCTGCCGATCACCGACGCCCGGGCGATGAGCGTGGTCGCCCCGGTCGTCTTCGGTGCCGCCCTGCTCGGCCTCTGGCAGCTCGCCGTGGTCGCGCTCGACATCGACGCCTACGTCGTCCCGGCCCCCAGCGACATCTGGTCTGAGCTCGCCGCCAACCACGCCACGATCCTGGACGGTGCCTTGAGCACCGGTCGCAACGCGCTGCTCGGCATGCTCGCCGGCGCGCTCGTCGGCGTGCTCGCTGCGGTCCTCTCCAGCGCCGTGCGGGTGATCGACCAGATGGCCGTGCCGGTCGTGGCCGCGCTGTCCGTGGTCCCGATCGTCGCGCTCGCGCCGGTGCTCTACACGTTGTACGGCGCGGCGGTCGACACCGCGCGGATCCTGGTGGCCGCGCTGTCGGTCACCATCCCGGTCTACCTCAACACGCTGCGCGGGCTGCGCCAGGTCAGCGCCGTGCACCGTGACCTGATGACGGCCTACGCGGCCGGCCCCCTGCAGGTCGCGCGCTCGGTCACGCTGCCCACGGCCACGCCGTACGTCTTCACGGGGCTGCGGATCGCCTCGTCGCTGGCCGTGATCTCCGCCCTGATCGCAGAGTACTTCGGCGGCCCGATCGGCGGCCTCGGCAAGTCGATCACCTCCGCGGCGTCGAGCAGCAACTACCCGCTGGCCTACGCCTACGTGGTCGGCGCGATCGGTCTCGGGCTCGCCTTCTACGTCGTCACCCTGCTCGTCGAGCTGTGGTTCTCCCGCCACAGGTCCACCTGACCCACCCGTCCCACCACCTGAGGAGAATGCACATGACCCGCACCCCACGTCCCGGGACGCACCGCGCCCGGCCCTGGCTCACGCTGAGCGCCACCGTCGCCGCCCTGGCCCTGAGCCTGTCCAGCTGCGGCAGCGGCGACAGCGGCGGCAGCGACTCCGGTGGCAGCGCCGACAGCGGGCTGAGACCCGTCACGCTCCAGCTCCAGTGGGTCGCGCAGGCCCAGTTCGCGGGCTATTACGCCGCGCTCGACCAGGGCTACTACGCCGACGAGGGTCTCGACGTCGAGATCGTAGAGGGCGGGCCCGACATCGTGCCGCAGGACGTGCTCGCCGCCGGCGACGTGGACTACGCGATCTCGTGGGTGCCCAAGGTGCTCGGCTCGATCGAGCAGGGCGCCGGCATCACCGACGTCGCACAGATCTTCGAGCGCAGCGCCACCACCCAGGTCTCCTTCAAGGACAAGGACATCACCTCCCCGGCCGACTTCGCGGGCAAGAACGTCGGCAGCTGGGGCTACGGCAACGAGTGGGAGCTCTTCGCAGGCATGCAGAAGGACGGCGTCGAGCTCGGCGACATCAACCTGGTGCAGCAGGCCTTCGACATGAACGCGCTGCTCGCCGGCGACATCGACGTGGCCCAGGCGATGACCTACAACGAGTACGCCCAGGTGCTCGAGACGGTCAACCCGGACACCGGTGAGCTCTACCAGCCCGAGGACCTCAACGTGGTGGACTGGAACGACATCGGCACCGCGATGCTGCAGGACGCCATCTGGGCCCAGAGCGCCGAGCTCGACGACCCGGCGTATGCCGACCAGACGGTCGCGTTCATCAAGGCCTCGATCAAGGGCTGGGTCTACGCCCGGGACAACGCGCAGGAGGCCGCCGACATCGTGACCGCCGCCGGTTCGCAGCTCGGCACCAGCCACCAGCTCTGGATGACCAACGAGGTCAACAAGCTGATCTGGCCCTCCACCGACGGGGTCGGCCTGGTCGACCAGGCCGCCTGGGACCAGACCGTCGACATCGCCATGGCGACGAAGAACGAGACCGGTGCCACCATCATCACCGAGGCTCCGCCGGAGACGGCCTACTCCAACGAGTACGTCGAGAAGGCGCTGAAGGCGCTGCGCACCGAGGGCGTCGACGTCGACGGCGCCGGCTACACACCGATCGAGGTCACCCTGAACGAGGGCGGCAACTGAGAGACCCGGTGGGCGGAGGTCGCCACGTCCGCCCACCGGGCACCCCCCGAGAACGGCCCACCGAACGGAGCAGCATGACCACCACCGCAGGCAGTCCCCCCACCACCACGGACCGCGCATCGCTGGACGCGCGGGCGGTCGAGCTGGACCGAGCCCACGTCTTCCACTCCTGGTCCGCCCAGGGCCCACTGCACCCGATGGTCGTCGCCGGCGGCCTCGGCTGCCGGGTCTGGGACCACGCGGGCCGGACCTGGCTCGACTTCTCCAGCCAGCTGGTCAACGTCAACATCGGCCACCAGCACCCGGCCGTGGTCGCCGCGATCCAGGAGCAGGTCGCGACGCTGGCCACTGTCAGCCCGCCGACGGCCAACCTGGCCCGCGGTGAGGCCGCCCGTCGGATCACCGACCGGGCCCCGGACGGCATGGACAAGGTGTTCTTCACCAACGGTGGTGCCGACGCGATCGAGAACGCCGTGCGGATGGCCCGCCAGCTCACCGGGCGTGACAAGGTCGTCTCGACCTACCGCTCCTACCACGGCAACACCGGCGCCGCCGTGGTCGCGACCGGCGACTGGCGCCGGATCCCCAACGAGTACGCCCGCGGGCACGTGCACGTCTTCGGGCCCTACCTCTACCGCAGCGAGTTCTGGGCCACCACGCCCGAGCAGGAGGCCGAGCGCGCGCTGCGGCACCTGACCCGGGTCGTCGAGGCGGAGGGTCCGGCCGGCATCGCGGCGATCCTGCTGGAGACCATCCCGGGCACCGCCGGCGTGCTGGTGCCGCCGCCCGGCTACCTGCCCGGCGTCCGCGCCCTGTGCGACAAGCACGGCATCAAGCTGATCCTGGACGAGGTCATGTGCGGCTTCGGTCGCACCGGCGAGTGGTTCGCCTTCGACGCGCCCGACGTGGGTGGTGGGGTGGTGCCCGACCTGATCGCCTTCGCCAAGGGTGTGAACTCGGGCTACGTGCCGGTCGGCGGCGTGGTGATGAGCGCGGAGGTCGCCGCCCACTTCGACCAGGTCGTGTTCCCGGGGGGCCTGACCTACAGCGGGCACCCGCTCGCCACGGCCTCGATCGTGGCCGCGCTCGACGCCATGCAGGACGAGGGCATCGTGGACAACGCCAAGCGGATCGGTTCCGACGTACTCGGCCCCGGACTCGCGGAGCTGGCTGAGCGGCACCCGATCGTCGGCGAGGTTCGCGGCACCGGTGTCTTCTGGGCCCTGGACCTGGTCGCCGATCCGGTCACCCGCGAGCCCGTCGCACCCGCGGTGATCGGGCGCGCCAAGACCGAGCTGATCGCCCGCGGACTGCTGCCCCTGACCGCCGACAACCGGATCCACGTGGTGCCGCCCTGCGTGGTCACCGACGAGGAGGTCGCCGAGGCGATCTCGACCTACGACGCCGTACTCACCCTGCTCGAGGAGCTCTAGTCATGAACCTGTCCACCACCGATCTGCCCACCCTCGACCACTGGATCGGCGGCGCGACGTACGCCGGCGACTCCACGCGCACCGCGCCCGTGCACGACCCGGCGCTCGGCACCGTCTCCAAGCACGTGCGGCTCGGGTCGACCGCCGATGTCGGCGCGGCCGTGGCGGCGGCGTCGGCGGCGTACGTGACCTGGGGCGACACCTCGATCGCGGCCCGGCAGACGGTGATGTTCCGGTTCCGCGAGCTGTTCGACGCCCGGCGCGACGAGCTGGCCGAGATCCTGACCTCCGAGCACGGCAAGGTGCTCTCCGACGCGGCCGGGGAGATCGCCCGCGGCCTGGAGGTCGTGGAGTTCGCGTGCGGGATGCCGCACCTGATCAAGGGCAGCTACTCCGAGAACGCCTCGACCGGTGTGGACGTCTACTCCCTCAAGCAGCCGATCGGGGTGGTCGGGATCGTCAGCCCGTTCAACTTCCCGGCGATGGTGCCGCTGTGGTTCTTCCCGATCGCGATCGCGGCCGGCAACACGGTCGTGCTCAAGCCCAGCGAGAAGGACCCCAGCCCGGCCATCTGGATGGCCGCGCTGTTCACGGAGGCCGGCCTGCCCGACGGGGTCTTCAACGTGGTGCACGGCGACAAGGAGGCCGTCGACGCGCTGCTGGAGCACCCGGAGGTGGCCTCGATCTCGTTCGTGGGCTCGACCCCGATCGCACGCTACGTCTACGAGAACGGCACCCGCGCCGGCAAGCGGGTGCAGGCGTTGGGCGGGGCCAAGAACCACATGCTGGTGCTGCCGGACGCCGACCTCGACCTGGTCGCCGACTCCGCGGTCAACGCCGGGTTCGGCTCGGCCGGGGAGCGGTGCATGGCGGTCAGCGTGGTCGTCGCCGTGGACACGATCGCCGACGAGCTGGTCGCCAAGATCCGGGACCGGATGGGCAAGCTCGTCACCGGTGACGGTCGTCGCTCCTGCGACATGGGGCCGCTGATCACCGCCGAGCACCGCGACAAGGTCGCCGGTTACCTCGACGTCGCCGTCGCGGACGGCTGCGACCTGGTGGTCGACGGCCGTGACGTGGACGTCGACGGTGCGGCCGAGGGCTTCTGGCTCGGGCCGACCCTGGTCGACAAGGTGCCGACCACCTCCACGGTCTACACCGACGAGATCTTCGGCCCGGTGCTGTCGGTGGTGCGGGTGTCGTCGTACGCCGACGGCGTCGCGCTGATCAACGCCGGCCCCTACGGCAACGGCACCGCAATCTTCACCAACGACGGGGGAGCGGCGCGCCGCTTCCAGCGCGAGGTCGAGATCGGCATGGTCGGCATCAACGTCCCGATCCCGGTGCCGGTCGCCTACCACTCGTTCGGCGGGTGGAAGGCCTCCCTGTTCGGGGACGCCAAGGCCTACGGCCCCCAGGGCGTGGAGTTCTTCACCCGCGAGAAGGCCGTCACCTCGCGCTGGCTGGACCCCTCGCACGGTGGCCTGAACCTCGGGTTCCCGCAGAACTCCTGAGACCACGGCGTGTCCTGACCCCGCGCCGGCCGACTGCGTCGTTCGATGGTGGTGGCCCTGCGGCGTATGAGACCGCAGGGCCGTTGCGCTCTGATTCTCCCCGGGCTGATACTCACGCGGGAGGTGGTGGGCCATGGCCGTCGTGCACCGGGGCCGCTTCACCGCGGACACGAGCTCGCTGAACGCCGAGGTCGTCGTGTTCGTGATCGGGATGCGGATCGCCACGCCGTGGAAGGTCCGGGCCTGGTGGCCGGTCTTCGTGGCGATGCCGAAGATGCTGGGCTACCTGGAGCAGCATCCGGAGAAGGGTCTGCTGGGGTATCAGCAGGCTCTGTTGCCCTCGCCGCTGATCGTGCAGTACTGGCGCTCGTTCGACGACCTGGCCCGCTTCGCTCGCGACCGCGACGATCCCCACCTGGAGCCCTGGAGCCCTGGAGCCCTGGAGCCCTGGAGGCAGTTCAACCGGCGGGTCACCGGCTCCGGCGACGTGGGTATCTGGCACGAGACCTACCGAGTCGACCACCGCCGACGTGGAGACGATCGACACCAACATGCCGGCCCACGGTCTGGCCGCGGCCACCGCAGTCGTGCCGGTGCGTCGGGGCGGCGACTCGGCTGCCGCTCGGATCGGTGTCTCCGACACCGACGACCCGGCTCTGCCGACGTACTGACGCCCGCTCGCCCGGCCGAGTCGGCGTGGGGCGGCCGGGCGCCTGGGAGCCGGACCGAGCGATGTCCTAGATTCCCCCCGTGAGTGCTCAGGCCCCATCGACCGTCATCCTGATCCGCGCGGAACGGTTCATCCCCAATCCCGCGACGGCGGCCGACAACGCGTTCCAGCGTGATCCCCCGCAGGGCCAGTCCGACGACGCGACGTCCAGCAACGCCCTGGCCGAGATGGACGCCGTCGCCCAGGCGCTGCGCGATGCGGGCGTGACGGTGCACGTCTTCGAGGACGAGGACCACACCCGCCCGGACAGCGTCTTCCCGAACAACTGGCTCTCCACCCACGCGGGGGGCAACATCGCGGTCTACCCGATGTACGCCTCCAACCGCCGCCACGAGCGCCGCTCCGACGTCCTGGAGCTGCTGAAGTCCCGCTACCGGGTCCAGACCATCGTCGACTACTCCGGCCTCGAACCCGACGGCATCTTCCTCGAGGGCACCGGCGCGATGGTGCTGGACCACATCTCCCGGGTCGCGTACACGGCCCGGAGCCACCGGGCTGACACCCACGTCCTCGAGCGGTTCTGCACCGACTTCGGGTACGAGCCGATGGCCTTCGACGCGGTCGACTCCGAGGGCGTGCCGGTTTACCACACCAACGTCATCGCCTGCATCGGCACCGACGTCGCGATGATCGCCCTGGAGATGATCCCGGACGTGCAGCGTCGCGAGGAGGTCCGCGAGCGCCTCTCGGTCAACGGCCGGTTCGTCGTCGAGCTGACCGAGGAACAGATCCGCGAGTTCGCCGGCAACGCCGTGGAGCTGTGTGGCCGTACGCCGCAGGGTCGGCGCCGGTACCTCATGGCCATGTCGGCCCGGGCGCTGCGCAGCCTGCGTCCGGACCAGGTCGCGGCGATCGAGGAGTCCTGCGAGATCGTGGCCGTCGACATCCCCACCATCGAGCTGGCCGGCGGGTCGGTGCGGTGCATGATCGCCGGTGTCCACCTCGACCGACGCCCGGCCGTCGAGCCCGGGCCCACGGCTGCCGTCGAGGCGATCGACGAGAACGCGCAGACGGTCGACGGTCAGGACGTGGCGGCGGGCGGCATCGCAGACTGAGCTGTGGGGTCGGTCCGGGAGGGCGGACGGGGGGTCGAGGCTACGTGGGATCGACGCGCTTCGAGCCGACCCATCGGTGCTTCCCGATCCTGCGGTCGCGCGTGAAGCCCAGCTGGTCGTAGGTGGAGAGCGCCCCGTGGAAGAGGAACCCAGCCGACACCGAGGCGGCGTCCTCCGGGTAGCCCTCGACCAGGCCGCCGCCGAGACCGGCGATGAGCATCAGCGCACCGGACAGGCCGGCAGCGGCCGCTCCCTGGCGCCGGTGTCCCTTCCCGACGTAGCAGCAGGCAATCCGCCAGTCTGGGAGGTCCGACAGCCCCTTTTCGTAGGCCGCCCGGTTCTTGATCCTGGGCAGTTCCTCGGGGCCGCCGAACTGGCACCAGCCGACGCACTCGTCGCCGTCGAGGACGAGGGCCGCGTGCGTGGAGCCGTCCAGCACCCGTGCGCGCTTCCGGTCGCGGTTGACCGCGGTCGTGTCAGCACAACCCTCGGGATGGAAGCCGGTGCACCAGCAGCCACCGAAGATGCCGTTGTTGGCCTCGACGAGGACGGCGAAGGCTGGCCACGACGCTTCGTTGAGCGGTGTCACGGCAAAACGTGGTGCGCCCATGTGGGCCAGCCTCTCACCGGGCACCGACGCCGGGGGCGGTCGGTGGCGCCTGTCCACCGGGGCCGCTTGGGCCTTGTCGTCGAACAGATGTTCGAATAAGACGGGTCCATGAGCTCCCCCGTCGCCGATGCTGCGTTCACGCCGAGTGAGCTGATCGCGTCGGTGCGTGCGGCCCGTTCCGCAGCCGATGCGGCTGAGGTCGAGGTGCTGCAGCTGGCGATCGCCTGGGCGCACGCACACCCGGTGCTGCCTGGCCAGGACTGGTGGCGCGCGCCCAGGGCGACCGCGTTCTCTGACGGGTCCCTGGATCCTGCCGAGTGCACCGAGGACGAGCTGGAGTGGTTCGGGATCCCCGAGGTCCGGTGGGACGCGCCGGCCGCGTTTCGCAGCAGCCAACGCGATGTCCACGACCGCGGGTCGGGCGCTGATCCGGGACGCGTTGATCCTGCGGCACCAGTTGCCCCGGTTGTTCGCGTCGGTGCGTGCCGGGAGGGTTCCGGTGTGGCGGGCCCGGCGGGTCGCCCAGGCCGTGATCGGGAGACCAGCCGACGTGACGGCCCTCATCGAGCCGAGCTGGCCGACCGGGCCGGCAGGATCGGGGTAGCCGGGATTGACCGGGTGCTGGACGAGGCAATGCCGAGGCTCTACCCCGAGGAGCGCGAGCTTGCGCAGCTCGAGGCGCTGGACGCACGGCACGCCACCCTGGACGAGGCCACCCTGAATGAGGGCGGGATCGGTGAGATGGTGTTGCGCGGCACCTGGCCGGACCTGAAGGACTTCGACCATGCCCTCGCCGAGGTCGCTGCCGCGCTGGGTCGTGAGGCTGCGGCCCGCAACGAGGTCGTGGAGGGTCTCGGCGTGCGCCGCTTGAGGGCGGTCGGGATCCTGGCTGACCCGGCGGCTGCCCTCGCGCTGCTGCAGGCCGACCCCGACTGGGCGGGGAAGGCGGCGCGCCGCCGGGTCCTCCTGGTGGTGCACCCGACAGGCCGAGTGCTGCGATGGCGACCATGTGACCGCGGCGGCGGACGGTAGCCTGACCAGCACCGCGAACCTCGCCGCTGTCTGTCGACACCACCATCGATTGAAGACCCACGCCGGGTGGTGCTACACCGTCCTCGGGCCCGGCAGCTACCTGTGGTCCGATCCGCATGGCCAGATGTTCCTGTGCACCTGCGACGGCACCACCGACGTCACACCGCCGCGTACCCCTCGACATCGCCGATCAGCGCCACCAGGTCGATGGAGTCGACACGCGCGTCGGGAAGTTCCGCCCGGTCACCGGCCCTGCAACGATCCCAGGGTGGACCTGCCTGACTTCGACACCCGATTGGCCGCCTACGCCGTGATCCTCGACAATCGCGACCGTCTCCTCCTCGCCCTGTGGAACGAGCCGGCCGACCCGCTGTGGACCATGCCCGGCGGTGGCATCGACCTCGAGGAGTCGATCGAGGAGGGACTGGTGCGCGAGCTCCGAGAGGAGACCGGCTACGAGGTGGAGGTCGGGCCCCTCCTCGGTCTCGACACCCACGTCGTGCCCGGTGAGCGACGCCGGCCGCCTGCTGAGCGGCCACGAAAGGCGGTCCGGGTGTTCTACGCCGCCACCATCGTGGGCGGTGAGCTGACCCGTGAGGTCGACGGCACCACCGACGAGGCTCGATGGTTCCCGCTCGAGGAAGTGCCGTCGCTGGCCCGCGTCAGCTCGGTCGATCGGGCGCTGGCCTTTCTCGGCCCTGGTCGGTTGCACCGCCAGGGTGAGCAGCACTCACGCCCGGTGTGAGAGGCGACCTGCGTGCCCGGGAACAACCCCCGCCTCGCCTGGGTTGAAGCCAGTGAACAAAGTTGAGTTGGATTCGCTCAACTTGTTTGGCACACTAGCCGGGCAGGTGGCCCACGCGGGCCGCCCTCGGAATCAGCGCGATCCAGCATCGTCAGACCCAGCGGAGGGAAACACACCATGGCACGAGCAGTCGGCATCGACCTCGGCACCACCAACAGCGTCGTCGCTGTCCTCGAGGGCGGCGAGCCCACCGTGATCGCCAACGCCGAGGGCGCCCGGACGACCCCGTCCGTCGTCGCGTTCGCGAAGTCCGGCGAGGTCCTCGTCGGCGAGGTCGCCAAGCGGCAGGCCGTCACCAACGTCGACCGCACCATCCGGTCCGTCAAGCGCCACATGGGCACCGACTGGAAGCAGAAGATCGACGACAAGGACTTCACGCCCCAGCAGATCAGCGCGTTCATCCTGCAGAAGCTGAAGCGTGACGCGGAGGCCTACCTCGGCGAGCCCGTGACCGACGCGGTGATCACCGTGCCGGCGTACTTCTCCGACGCGCAGCGCCAGGCCACCAAGGAGGCCGGTGAGATCGCGGGCCTGACCGTCAGCCGGATCGTCAACGAGCCCACCGCGGCCGCGCTCGCCTACGGCCTCGACAAGGGCGACGACCAGACCATCCTCGTCTTCGACCTCGGTGGCGGCACGTTCGACGTGTCCCTCCTCGAGATCGGCGAGGGTGTCGTCGAGGTCAAGGCGACCTCCGGTGACAACCACCTCGGTGGTGACGATTGGGACTCCCGCGTCGTGGAGTGGATGGTCAAGAAGTTCAAGGACAACAACGGTGTCGACCTCGCGGCCGACAAGATCGCGAAGCAGCGTCTGCAGGAAGCGGCTGAGAAGGCCAAGATCGAGCTGTCGTCCTCGAGCGAGACCACGATCCACCTGCCCTACATCACCCACGGCGAGTCCGGCCCGCTGCACTTCGAGGAGAAGCTGACCCGCTCGGAGTTCCAGAAGCTGACCGCCGACCTGCTGGAGCGCACCAAGACGCCCTTCCAGAGCGTGCTCAAGGACGGTGGCGTGGCGGTCGACAAGATCGACCACGTGGTCCTGGTCGGCGGTTCCACCCGGATGCCCGCCGTCAGCGAGGTCGTCAAGCAGCTGCTCGGTGGCAAGGAGCCCAACAAGGGCGTCAACCCCGACGAGGTCGTCGCGGTCGGCGCCGCGCTCCAGGCGGGCGTGCTGCGGGGCGAGGTCAAGGACGTGCTCCTGCTGGACGTGACGCCGCTGAGCCTCGGCATCGAGACCAAGGGCGGCGTGATGACCACCCTCATCGAGCGCAACACCACGATCCCGACCAAGCGCTCCGAGATCTTCACGACCGCCGACGACAACCAGCCGTCGGTGGAGATCAAGGTCGCGCAGGGCGAGCGCCAGATGTGGGGCCAGAACCAGCCCCTCGGCAACTTCGAGCTGACCGGCCTGCCGCCGGCTCCGCGTGGGCTGCCGAAGATCGAGGTCACCTTCGACATCGACGCCAACGGCATCGTGCACGTGATGGCCAAGGACCAGGCCTCGGGCAAGGAGCAGCGGATGACCATCTCCGGCGGCTCCGCCCTCGGCAAGGACGACATCGACCGGATGGTCCGCGAGGCCGAGGAGTACGCCGAGGAGGACGCCAAGCGTCGCAGCGCGGTGGAGGCCCGCAACCAGGGCGACCAGCTCGCCTACACGACCGAGAAGTTCCTCGGCGAGAACAGCGAGAAGATCCCCGAGGAGGTCCGCACCGAGGTGCAGGCCGACATCGACACCCTCAAGGCCACCCTGGCCAACGACGAGGCCAGCGCCGAGGACATCAACGCCGGCGTCGCCAAGCTCAACGAGTCCAGCCAGAAGATGGGCGCGGCCATGTACGCCGCCGCCGAGGCCGACCAGGCCGCGGCCGGTGGCGCCACCGGTGCCACCGGTGAGGCCGACGACGACGTCGTGGATGCCGAGATCGTGGACGAGACCACCGAGGACAAGCCGTCCGAGGGCGAGTCCAAGTGACCCAGGAGCGCGGCCCCCCCCCCGACGCGGCGGGGGGGGGCCCCCCCCCCCTAGGGCGCGAGGACCCGCCCGGGCCGCCCCCCGCCGGGGCGCCCCAC